>CAVRNL010000026.1:0-26158 GCA_963722485.1 uncultured Acidobacteriaceae bacterium | reverse complement strand
CGAAGGCAGCGTGGTATTGCGCGAAACGGTGCGCGACCTGCTTTCCAAGGGTCAGAAAAAAATCCTGCTGAACCTCGCCGAGGTGAACTATATCGACAGCTCAGGTATCGGCGAACTGGTAAGCGCTTACACTACTGCCAAGAACCAGGGCGGCGAACTCAAACTGCTCAATCTCACCAAGAAAGTACACGATCTGCTGCAGATCACGAAGCTCTACACCGTCTTCGACGTCAAGGAAGACGAAGCAGCGGGCATAAAGTCTTTCGGGAAATAGCGGCGCGCGGTGCTTGTCGCCGCAACCACTGTGGCAGGCCGGGGCTCGGCCCCGGCGCTTCCACCCCATCACGCCAAGACCGGGCGTGCGTGCGGATCGCTGCCAGTTCCCCTTTCGGGAAGTCTCCAGGGAAATTTTCGTCCTGCTTGCCGTAGGACCTTTCTGTCACGCCTAGAATGAACGTGAGGACGCACTTCTCCGCGCCTCCGTCATTATGCGTTTTCTTACTCTGAGTTTTTCGCTCGGCACCGTGCTCGCGATGAGCGGCGTTGGCTGCGCCCGCAATACTCCCAAGGCTGACTGCCTCCCCTTCGCCGAAGCGAGCCAGCATGTGGGCACGGCTCAGTGCATTACTGGAACCGTGCTGCACGTGGAAGATGGCCGCAACGGCGCCAAGTTACTCAACTTCTGCAAAGACAAGACGTGTCCCTTCACGGCAGTCGTGTTCCCGGCCGATCTCAAAAAAATGGGCGACATTCACCAACTCGAAGGCCGGCAGATTGAAATCAAGGGAACCGTCCAGGACTACGACGGACGCGCCGAGATCGTCTTGCGCCGTCCTCAACAGTTGTTGGGCGATGCAGGCTTCCTATTGTTCCCCCGGGTCCCCACCGACTACGACGTCGAGCGTGCGGGCCACAACAGTGCCGGGAACTCCACCCATGCCAAGGCCGCCAAAAAGACAGTTACCAAGCAGGGCGACCCCACTTCAATCGAAGACCCAGGTGAGCCACAGTAGTTCTTGGGTTGGCGCGATTCTTGGTGCAGTCGACCCTTGGGCGCTGTCGATTCTTAGTGAAGTCGATTTTCAGTGAAGTTGCATTTTGGATCAAGTTGATTTTGGTTGAAAGTTGATTTTGGTTGAAAGTTGATTTTGGTTGAAAGTTGATTTTGGTTGAAAGTTGATCGTGGTTGAAAGTTGATTGTGGTTGAAAGTTGATTGTGGTTGAAAGTTGATTGTGGTTGAAAGTTGATTTTGGTTGAAAGTCGATTTTGGGTGAAAGTTGATTTTGGTTGAAAGTTGATTTTGGGTGGCGCAGCGCTTCACCGCTGCGGTAACGGCTCTGTTGAAATTGCGGCTTTAGCCGCTGAGGGTCGACGATGGCTGCTCCCCACAGAGGCAACACTGGATCCAGCACATACTTCATCACAGCTTGCGCGTTTCAGAAGCAGCAGTTACTTCAGTCCGACAGGATGGCACAACTGTTTCTGAATGTTCTCTTCAACTACCGGTCTCAAGAAAAATATTTGCTGCACGAATTTGTGCTGATGCCCGATCACTTCCATCTTCTGATCACGCCGCTCCTGGCTCTGGAGCGATCACTGCAACTCATCAAAGGCGGCTATTCTTTCCGGGCAAAGAAAGGAACTCGGCTTCCAAGGAGAGATATGGGACAAGAGTTTCTATGATCGCCGAGTCCGCGACTGGGCGGAGTGTTGCGCATTCCGCCGCTACATTCGCCGGAATCCAGTGGAAAGATGTCTGGTCGCGATCCCGGAAGAATATTCGTATAGTTCCGCAAAGCCCGGACTGGTGCTAGATGCAGTCCCGCAGCGGCTAAACAAGCTGGAAAAATTCGATTTTGGGTGGCGCAGCGCTTCACCGCTGCGGTAAGTGCATTGTTTTGAATCCGGCTTTAGCCGCTGAGGGCGCACCTTCTGCCCGGGAACTAGTTTTTCCGCAGCCTCTAAAGCCGTCGGAATTGAGCGCCTGAATCGCAGCGCTGAAACGCTGCGCCACCCAAACCTCAAAATCGCCAGCGCCCTTTTTGCTCCTGAGCATGCAGAAGGTCGCCGCCTCACACCATCCCCTTGCGCAACTCTTCCAGCGGATACTTCGTCCCCCGCCATACGATGCCGTCGTTCGAGAGCGTGTGGATCATGGAGAGCAGCAGTATGTACATGAACAGGCTGGTGCTGACCGGATGCAGAAAAAAACAATATTGCGGGATTGCCGACCTGACCGACATTCCGTAATAAATCGCAAATAGCGAAGCGAGCGCGATGGCGTAAGGCAGGCGCGCCCATCCCTGCGCCAGCCAAATGCCGAGAAATGGCCCGAGATTCAAAAATCCCAGCCCCACGATGGAGACAACCGTTCGCAGCCACTGAAAAGAGAGCACGGCAAAGAAATTCTTGGTGAGATTGTCGACGATGCCAAAAGCGCCCTGGGCCCAGTGCAGTGAAATCAGGTCCTCGCCAAAAACATTGCGCTGCGCGAAGCCCGCGTTCTTGATTACCTTGCCCAGTTTCATGTCGTCGAGCACTTCCATGCGCAAGGCGCGATACGTGCCGACGGCGTCATACACCGAGCGTCGGACCAGGTTGAAAGCGCCCACGCCCATGTGGTCGCGCGCCCTGGGATCGGCAACTTTCCACGGGCGGTGTCCGAAAACGAAAAGCGCCTGGAAAAAAGCGATCATCATTTTCTCGCTTGCCCGCTTCATGATCATGCGCGGGAAAAGGACGACATGATCGGCGCGCTCCGCTTCGGCATAGGCAAGGGCGCGCCGCAAAGAATCGGGCTTGAAGAGCACGTCGGCATCGGTGAAGAGCAACCAGTCCCCACTCGCCTGCTGGCCGGCCATCCACATGGCGTGGGTTTTGCCTAACCACCCGGCGGGCAGTTCCGAAATGTGGATCACTTTCAACCGGCCGTGGGCTTGAGAACTTGCGGCAACCTCATCCATGATCTGGCCGCTGCGGTCGGTCGAGCGGTCGTTGACGGCGATCACTTCGTAGTTAGAATAATCGAGCGCCAGCAACTGCCCGAGCGTCTCGCGGATATCTTCCTGCTCGTTCCGCGCCGGAACGATGATGCTGATCCTGGCCTCGCCGCCTAGCGTCGCTGGCCTGCGGTCCCATTCCGGCCGCGCGATGTCGGCGACACTCGGCATACCGAAAGCGGCATCCACGATGCGCGAGAACCACGCCACCGCGAGGATACTGCCCGCAATCCAGTGAAACGTAGCCCAGTCAAATGTTTGCCAATGCATTCTGCTTAGCGAACCTCCGATTAAGTCGTTTAGCGCTGAGCCTTGAAAGCGCATGGCTTCAGTTATGGCGTTAGAACCCGCTACATAAGCGTCTTTACAGGCTGCGGAAAAACTCCGTTCCGCGGAGTATTTGGGAAGGGCACAAGTTTACTCGTGCCGTAAGCCGTTAAGAATGTGTTTGCGCTTTAGCGCCTGCGGTCAGCTTCTTGCGGTCGTGCTGAGTCTTTCGCAGCCTCTTTAGTCGCTGAGGGTCCCGCTTTCAGTGCATCCCCTCTCGCCAACGAGGCCTTAATCGGGGTCCCCTTAGGAAGATGCTCCCGAGGGAACTGGCGACTCCGCCGACCCTTCACTGATCCGCAGTGCTGGCGCAAATCGCATGCCGTAAAACAGGATCACCGAGGAAATGACCATCGCAATCACCGGCAAAACGAAAGCGGCCTGCAACGAGCGCCGGTCGGCGACCCATCCCATCATAGTCGGCGAAGGGACGTCGCCCAGAATGTGAATGATAAAAATGTTCACCGCGATGGCGGTGGCGCGGATATGAGCGCCGACCGAGTTGATCACCGCCGCGTTCAGGGGCGAAGTATTCAGCAGCAAAAAGAAGGCTGCCAACGCGATGGCTGGCACCATGATGCGGCCCCTCGCAAACAAGGCCACAATCATGACGGGAACGCCAAGCGCCATGCTGGCGGCCGAAATCAGGTAGTAGGAACTTTTCATCCGCCGCAGCAAATAATCGCCCAGCCAACCGCCCGCCAGTGCGGCGACGATTCCATCCACCACTATAATGATGCCAAAAATAAAATTGGCTCGGGCCAGCGAGTAGTGGCGCTCGCTGTAAAGAAACTGTGGCATCCAGACCTGAATCCCGCCCAGCGAAAACGTCATCGCCGCCATGCCCAGAGTTGCCGCCAGAAATGCCGGGTTGCGAGCGAGACCGAAGATGGTCGCGCGCTCCGGCGTCTCCTTGAGCGAATCAAATTGCCCCCGCTCCGGTTCCTTGAGGAACAGCACCGCGATCGCCAGCAGAAATCCCGGCCCCGCCGCAATGTAGAAGGGGAAGCGCCATCCATAGTGCGGAGCCAGATTGCCACCCAGCAGATAGCCCGCAGCCGATCCCACCGGAATCGCCAGATAAAACACGCCGAGGATTCTTCCGCGCATTTCCTCCGCGAATAGATCCGCCACAAAGGTCGGTGCGATGGTGACGAACGTCGCTTCGCCGATGCCCACCAGTGTGTGCCGAATCAGCAGTTGCGTATAGGTGTGCGTGACCGCCGTAAGCAGCGTAAGGCTGCTCCAGAAAATCGCTCCCAAAGCGATGATCAGCTTCCGCGAATATCGATCCGCCAGCGGCCCCACAAAGGGCGCGGCGATCATGTAAAAACCGAGGAACGCGCTGGTGAGATATCCGATCTGGACCTTGCTGAGATGGAATTCATCCTGCACCAAAGGCTGGACTGCGAACAGCACGTTGCGGTCTGCATAATTAAGCAGATTGAGCGCGGTCAGCACCAGCAGCGCGGTGCGCGGATAGAGCTTTCGATCAGTCACAGATCGAGCGAATATAGCACGGCCTATAGTTGACGCGCTCGGATCGAATGGATAATAACGCTTGACATTATTAACGCCATCCGTTATCATCGCCTTGTGATCAGGACTTTCGCCAACCAGGAAACGGCGGAAATCTGGAGAACCGGCAAGACACGGGGTGCACCGCCAGCGAGCGTGACGAAACGGAAGCTGGCTATGCTCGATGGCGCCCTGACGCTCGACGATTTGAAAGTCCCTCCCGGAAACCGGTTGGAGAAACTGCGCGGCGATCGGCAAGGCCAGCACAGCATTCGAATCAACGACCAGTACAGAATTTGCTTCGAGTGGCGCGGCCCCGATGCTTACCATGTGGAAATCACGGATTACCACTGAGGCCAACTAGCATGAGCATTGTCAGACAAGGGATACCCAACTGGAGAGTTCATCCTGGCGAAATCCTGCGCGAGGAATTTCTAAAGCCGATGGGCATCTCCGCTTACAATCTAGCCAAGCGGCTGCGCGTGCCCGCGCCTCGGGTCAATGACATCGTTCTCGAACGGCGTGGCATCAGCGCCGATACTGCGGTCCGGTTGTCCCGCTTCTTCGGGACCACTGAACACTTCTGGCTGAATTTGCAAGGAGCCTACGAAATAAGCCGCGTGAAGGCCGCCCACGCGGCCGAAATCGAGCTCATCACGCCACGAGCGGCGGCCGCATCGCGATAAGTTGTCGGGGGACGACTCTGCCAGCCTTCACGAGTCGCCGGTCACTTCCGGCTCTTCTTCTTACGCGGCCACTTTGCAATTACGACCGTTGAAATCCCACCGCGCGGACGAAATTCGCCTTTCACCTCCGCCCACACCGGCTTCGCCCAGCGCACTACATCCTCCAATACCTGATTCACAATGTTCTCCTGGAAGATGCCGAGGTTGCGATACGCCTGCAGATATTCCTTTAACGATTTCAACTCCAGGCACACGCGATCCGGTTCGTAGCGAATCACGAGGTTGCCGAAGTCCGGCAAGCCAGTCTTCGGGCAGACGGACGTGAATTCCGGATCGTCCACCACAATCTCATATCCCGGAAACTGGTTCGGCCAGGTTTCAATTTCCGGAAAATCGTGATCGAGCCCGGCGCTGGCGTGCTCCGCGGTGTAGCGGGGAGAAGTGTAGCGGGGAGAAGATGAGCGGTGCGATTTCGGCATTTGCCTATTGTACCTAGAGCCGCGAGCGCGCGATTTCGCAACGGACGGGCAAAGCGCTCGTCGCTCCATTGCCCGGAATTCCGCCCCGCACTTGATGCAAACGACCGCCTGGATGCATCTAATTAGCTAAGTCCGCAGCGCGCATTTCCCTGCTCCCCGCCACGCGTGGATGATATACATTGAGGTTCGCGCTTTTCTTCAGATGGCATTGAATGGAAACAGTACGGAACGCCGGCCGCGGCGCTGGTGGGTAACGGCGCTCGCGATTCTGGCAACGGTGATTGTGCTCGCTGCTTTTGTTTCCCACCGCGACGACGCGGTTCCGGTGCGAACCGCCGTCGTCGAGCAGAGCAATATCCGCAGCCTGGTTTCCACCAACGGAAAAATTGAGCCGGTCAATAACTTCGAGGCGCACGCTCCAGCGGCGACCAGTGTGCAGCGCGTCTTCGTCAAGGAAGGCGAATGCGTCAAGAAGGGGCAATTGCTTCTCGTCCTGGATGACGCCGAGGCACGCGCGCAAGCGGCTCGCGCCGAGACCCAACTGAAAGCGGCGCAAGCCGACCTAAGCTACGCGGAACGGGGCGGAACCCAGGAGGAAGTGCTCAGCCTCGACGCTCAATTGGTGAAAGCTGGCAACGACCGCGATTCCGCCCAGCGCAATTTGGACGCGCTGAAAAAACTTGAGCAGCAGGGCGCGGCCTCGGCGGGAGAAGTGCGCGACGCGGAAAACGCACTTGCCGGCGCCGATGCCCAACTCACATTCCTGCGGCAAAAAAAGACCAAACGGTATTCGAATGGGGAACTAGCGCGCGTCGATGCGCAGCGAGCGGACGCGCAGGCCACCTACGATGCCGCCGAGGACGTTCTGGCGAAATCGAATGTCCGCGCTCCTTTCGATGGCATCGTATACTCGCTGCCCGCCAAGCAAGGCGGCTTCGTCGCCGCCGGCGATCTTCTCCTGCAAGTGGCCGATCTGCGAAAAGTGTTGCTTCGCGCTTTCGTCGATGAGCCCGACGTCGGCAGACTTGCTCCGGGAGATCCGATCGAGATTACCTGGGACGCCGTCCCCGGACGCGTCTGGCCGGCCACCGTGACCGCCATCCCGTCGACGGTGAAATTGCACGGTTCGCGCAACGTCGGCGAGACCACCAGCATCGTAGATAATAAGGATTTGAAACTCTTGCCCAATATCAACGTCGGCGTCTCGATCGTCGCGGCCGAGCATGACAACGTGCTGGTGGTGCCGCGTGAAGCTGTCCGCACCGACGATTCCAAGCCTTATGTCTTGCTGGTTGCCGGCCACCAACTCAAACGCCGGGAGGTCGAGACTTCCCTTTCCAATCTCACCCAGGTCGAAGTAACTCGCGGCCTCTCCGCCAATGATGTGGTTGCGATCAATTCGTGGAATGGCAAACCCATTGGCGACCTCACCAAGGTCAAGTTCTAGATGACCGCGCGCGCTTCCAAAGTCTTCTTCGCTTTACTCACACTCATGGCGACGCTGAGCGCCAGCGTGACCGACTCCGCCAAAGGCATGTTAGCCGCAGGCCGGATCGATGAAGCCATCGCTGAATTGAAGAACTCCCATACCTCGACGGCGGCGGACGCCGAATCCTCCAACCTGCTGTGCCGTGCTTACTTCGCGCTCGAAGATTGGAATCGCGCGGAATCCTCCTGCCGGAAGGCGGTCGCACTCGATCCCGGCAACAGTCGTTTCCATCTGTGGCTGGGGCGCGTCTACGGCGAAAAAGCGGATCGGGCAAACTTCCTGGCCGCGGCAGTCCTGGCGGGAAAGGTTCGCGAAGAATTCGAGCGCGCGGTGCAATTGGATGCGAAAGATGTCGACGCCCGGCTCGATCTGGCGGAGTTCTATCTGGCAGCGCCCGCCATCGTTGGCGGCGGCGAGCAGAAAGCCCGCGAGCAGGCGCAGTATATTGCAACTTTAAATCCAGCCCGTGAACACTGGGTTTATGCGCGCATCGCCGAACAGAAAAAGGACGCCGTCACCGCCGAACGGGAATATCGTCAATACATCGACCTCAGTCAAAGCGACGCCGAGGCGTGGCTCAACCTTGCCCTTTTTCTTCGCCGCCAGAAGCGCTTCGGCGAAATGGAGCAAGCCCTGGTCAAGCTCAGCCAGTCGCCGATGTCCAAGCCCGACGTCCTAGTGGAAGCGGCCGAAATGCTCTATCGCACCGGACGAAAATACCCTTTCGCCACCGAACTGCTGCACCGTTACCTGGCCTCGGGTCCGGTGGAGGCGGCGCCCGCCTTCAAAGCCCGCTATCTGCTGGGCCTGCTGCTGGAAAAGCAAGGGGACAGAGCCGGGGCAGCAGACGAGTATCGTGCGTCCTTGTCATTGGCGCGGAACTTCGGCACCGCCCAGCAGGCATTGAATCGAGTTACGCACTAATCGACCGAATGCGTAAATTGTCGAGTATCTCAGAAGCTCAACAGGCTGCGGAAAGACTCGATCTTGCGCTTGATTTTGGGTGGCGCAGCGGTTCACCGCTGCGATAACTGCACTGTTTTGAATCCGGCTTCAGCCGCTGAGGTCATAGTTCTTGATGGGGAAGGATTTTTCCCGCAGCCTCTTTAGTCGCTGCAGCCACACCGTGGTGCAGAGAACACCTCTCGCAATCCGAAAAGCTCTGATTAAGTCCCTGGGGGCCTCCGTGCGCCCCCGTGTACCCTGTGGTTCATGCTTTCTGCTGAAACTCAATCGGAGTTTCCCTAAAGGGCTGCGCCACCCAAAATCAAAGGCGAATTGGGCGAGCCTATTTGTGAGGTCAGCTCTTCCAAAGTTACTGCCCGTCTCGCTTGCGGCGCACTACAATTTGTGCGTGACGATGCCGAAGTAACGAGATGAAGTGACGACATGAAGCTGACGAGATGAAGGTGATGAGATGAAACTCCGATTGCCGTGTTTGCGCTGCACCAATCTGCTCGCCGTACTTGCGGCTCTACTGACGATCGCAACCCTCGGCCAGGCGGAACCACTGCCTCTCGATCGCGCCATTCGGCTGGCGCTCGCGCACAGCACAAGTTCGGCGATCGCGAAAGCCGACGTGCAGCACGCCTTCGCCTCCTACCGGGAACTCCGCAATAACTATATCCCGCAGCTATTTCTCGGTTCGGGCGTCGGCTGGTCCTATGGATTTCCCCTCAGCATCGAAGGGTCTGCACCGGCGCTGGCGGATGGTGTCGTGCAGAGTTCGGTCTTCAACGCGACGCAGCGGCAGTTCGTGAATGCGGCGAAAACTGAGTGGCACGCTTCCGAGATTCAGGACAAAGACCAGCGCAATGCTGTCATTCAGGACGTCGCGCTAACCTACGCGGAACTGGCGAAGTGGGAGGCACGCCTCGTGCGCTTGCAGCAGGACGAGGCCCAAGCGCAGCAAATGGAACAAGCCGTCGCCGAGCGCTTGCAAGCAGGCGTGGACAGCGCCGTGGACTTAAACAAAGCAAAGCTAACTGCAGCGCGTGTGCGCCTTCATCGAGCCGAGGCGCGGGGCAACGCCGACGTCCTGCGGCGTCACCTCTCGACGCTGACCGGCTTGCCGGTTTCCACCATCGGACTCGCGCCCGAAACCATTCCCGCTCTGCCGCCCGTCGCTGCCGAAGAAGATCTCTCGGAAAGAGCCGTTGCTTCCAGCCCCGCCATCAAGTTGGCCGAGCAGCATTCGCTGGCGGAATCGATGCGGGCCTTGGGCGAGCATCGCGCTTTATATCCGTCGATCGATCTTTCTGGCCAGTATGCGCGATTTTCCACTTTCAATAATTACAGCGTGTACTACGGCGATCACTTTCAGAAGGACAATGCCGTGATCGGCTTTGCCATTAAGGTCCCGCTGTTCAACGCCAGCCAGCGCGCCCGAACCGAAGCGGCGGAGGCCGAAGCCCTCAAGGCAAAAAAACAAGCCGAGGCAACTCGCAATCAAGTCGCGGAGGAAACTCTGAAACTGCAGCGCGCCGCCGAGCAACTCGAGGCCGCTCGCGAAGTGGCGCAACTGGAATATCAACTGGCGCAGTCGGGCCTGGAAGCGGTCCAAACCCGTATCGACGCCAAGACCGGCACCTTGCACGAGTTGGCCGACGCCCGTGTGCAGGCCGCCGAACGCTACCTGCTTTTTCAGGATGCCGATTTTGAATACCAGCGGGTCCGCATGACCTTGCTGCGGGCCACCGGAGACTTGGAGGACTGGGCTCTCCCGAATCCCGCGTCTAAGTAACGCACACATCAGCTGTAAAAGCCAAGACTTGACCTTTCACACCATGGTGTCGGACGGGCTCGCTATCGTCGGGCTGACTCTTGGCAGGCGTTTTGAGCGCTATCGCCTGGCTGCAACAGTTACCGCTCCCACCTTCCAGGTGACGCAAAGAAAAACCGCACAGGTCGGCTGCTTGGGATCGCCCATTGTTGTGACCCATTCGGATTATTCGTGGCCGCCGTGCTGGCGCAACAGGTCGGCGATCTCCGTATGGTTGCTTCTTATCGCCATGGCTAGTGGGGTCAAGCCCTCGTCGTTTCTGGCGTTGACGTCGGCTCCCCTGGCCAGAAGAAGTTCGGCCAGACTTTTGCTCCAACTACCCGTTGCCGCCACGTCATGCAGCGGCGTATTGCCTTTGTACCCTTTGGCATTAGGGTCGGCCCCTTTGGCCAGAAGCACCGCCGCCGCCTCCTCATAGCCCGCCATTGCCGCGTCATGCAGCGGCGTGTTGTCCATGCTGTCCTTCACATTAACGTCGGCTCCGTTGGCCACAAGAAGCCCCGCTAGGCCCTTTCCCTTTCCTCCGAATTCCACCGCCTGGCTTAACGCAGTGAATCCGGCGGTGTTTTTGGCATTGACGTCCGCGCCATTGGCGAGAAGAAGTCCCACCAGGTCCAGGCGGTTTGATTTTGCGGCTTCCATCAATGGCGTGTCGTCGTATTTGCCGCCTTTGCTGACCAGGGCACTCTCCTCTTCGGACGTTACTTTGGCGGGCTCTGAACGCGCTTCGAATTTCTGGTTGATGGCAGGCTTGAATTCCGCTGGGCCTTCGCTTTGGGCCCAGCCACCTGCGGGCCACAGAGCGATTGCCATTGCCGCCGCGAACTGCACAGCCGCGATAACGCCGACGCGCATTGCAGAACTTTTGGTCATGGTCCGCCTCCCGGTTGGGCTGCGTTGCGCTTGCGCAGACTCCAGCGGGAGAGGAATAGCACAACCCAGCAGTTTTTGTCAGTGAGTTTTGTCAGGCGCATTTGTGGCGGGTGCGCCACTCAAACCTGGTCTTGGCTTGAGTGGGGCAGTTCTACTTATGGATGGAGCCTTCCTTCCGCTCTTTCATATTCTAGTTTCGTTTATTCCGGCTCGATCTCCGGCTCAAAATCCCCGCTCTAAATTTCGCAAAGAGCGCGAAATTTAGAATGGGGCACTCGCCGCTCCGTGTCAGGGAACTGTGATGACTAAGGAGCTCATCCGCGCATTCAGGTCGTTAGTCATTTCGGGATTGTAGTTAATTAGTATGCCTCTCGAACTGTAGTCTGCCCAGTAATATGCATCACCGCCGCGAGACTTGTCTGGCAGACCAAGGGTGCCTTCGATCTCTTTTCGGGTAAGCTGAAAAGATAATCCAAACGGCAAATTGCCTTGGTATTGTCGGTAACCGTCCGCACCCTCGGCGTAGAAGAATAGCGTCGTCAGCATACCCTTCGTACTGAATCTCAGAGAGATCCCCGCCGATTTGTAACTGTAATAGTAAGAGTCATCAAACCGATCAATCTTCGGAGCACCTAGGGTTGACAGCCACGTCCTCATTTCCGCGGTGTTGATATCCTTTCCCAGCATCGGAAAAGCCCCTGCTGCTGCCGTCGGAAAAGCTGCTGCTGCCGCTGCCTTCGCTGTCCGAAGCTCTTCGGCTACCCGCTCCGCCTCCGCTTTCCGCGCTGTCTCCGCTACGCGTGCGATGTCAGCGATCAGCTTGGGATCGTACCGCCAGACCGTGCCCTCGCTGACCAGGCTATGTTCCTTCCTGGTGATCGGGATTTCCTTTGTCTCAAATCTCACGCACCCTTCAACTAATCCGCCGCCCTCCGTCCCGTAGCTGCATTGCGGGCCGGCAGAGGTGGCGATGCAACTCTTCGTCGTCTTTACGGGCTCTTTTACGAGGCCTGTTTCCGCGCACTCTTTCTTGGTCTTCGTCTTTCCGGTAGGTACTTCGCGGGTTTCCGGCGTCCCCTCACTACTGAAACGGACAACATCTCCGCCGGCCTCCGCCGCCTTCTTGAGGATCGCCGCCTCCAGTTCTTGCATTACCTCCGCGTTGCCCTTCTTTCCCGGCTGCGACTCGAAAAACGTCCCGATCTTGACGTAGCCCTTACTGGCTAGGCTGCTCTCCGCCTCGCCCGTCACCTTGGCGGGACCCGAGCGCGCATCCACCTTCTGCTCGACCGTGGGCCAGAAAGTCCCTACTGCCTTGCCTTCTTCCCAGGCCGTTGCGGGGGGCAGGTTTGGCTTGACCGGTTCAGCCGCGGATACCGCACTACTACCTCCCGCGTTCTCCCCAGCCGCAGGCGCACTGGGCGCTTGAGCCTCCACGGGGCGCGGCCGGGCAGCCGTGTCGAAAGAAGAACTTGTGTTCTTTTTGCCCATGCAGACGACCTTGGTAAAGCCCATCTCGCGCAAAGATGCGACGATACTGTCGGTGAAAAAACTGGTGCAGGTGGATTCGTCCATAGAATATGTGGAAGTGTGAACCACGTAGTACGTCGCGTCGGGCCCCTCGGCCGACTCGAACCGCCCCTTGGGCCATTCTCCCATAGATCCGGCATATTCTTTGCGTTCCTGCGGCGTGTGCGTGGCGGGCGCCTCCTTTGTGGCCTTGGCGTCCTGGGGCGTGGGCGCGGCGGGCGCCTCCTGCGCGGCAATGACCTTCTTTGCGGCCTCGGCGTCCTGTATCGTCTTCCAAATTTGCTTCGCTTCTTCGGTTGGCGGAAGGAATTTCGACGGGACGGCCACCTTGCCAGCGGCAAGATCGAGCTCGCAGCTTCCGCCCTTTTCGTCCTCGTAGATGAGCTTGGTGAATCCGTACTTGATCAGCTTCGAGGTGTAACTTTCAGGATCGCCTTTGCATTTGCTTGCGTCCGCTGGGCCTGGGGTGATGTACCAGACGTAGTAGGTTGCATCCGGCCCCTCGGCTGAACTGATGTCGGAGACGGCGTCGGGTAATATCTCGGCCAGCCTTTTCTCGATTCTACGGTTTTCTGCATCGGCAAAGTTCTTCCTATCTTCGGAAGCGGGTGAGACGGGCGTTGTGGACGCCGGAGCGGCTTCGGTTTGCGCCCAGAGGCCTCCGGGCCACAGGACGATTGCCATTGCCACCGCGAACTGCACAGCCGCGATAACGCCGACGCGCATTGCAGAACTTTTGGTCATGGTCCGCCTCCCCGGTTGGGCTGCGTTGCGCTTGCGCAGACTCAGCGGGGGAGAAATAGCACAACCCAGCAGTTTTTGTCAGTGAGTTTTGTCAGGCGCATTTGTGACTACGCGCACAGGGGCCGGAAAGCCAACTGTTGAAAAATCGCCGTTACACTCAGAACCCCGCAACCACCTCGTCACTTGGCGCCTCGGTCAAAACGGGATGCTGGGGGGAGTGGACGGAGCATTGCCCCTAGCCGACAGATGGGGCCTTGCCAACGCTTTCCGCAGGGGCGAGTTCGAGCTATTGCAAATCGGCTCATCCAGCCGCTACCCGATTCTCGCGTCTCAATGCGCCAAAACGACGTTCGGCCAGGTTATTTTGCCGTTTGAGCCCCGCTAAGGCATACTTCGATAAAGGTTTCCGCGTTTTCGACAGAGTTCGGAATGCAGTTCGGGGCGCATCTAACTGGTAGCGGCGAATGGGGCTCGTCCGCTGCTAAGAATGCTAAAATAGAGACTCACCCTTATGCCATTGAAAACACTGTTTTTGAATCCGCCTTCGTTTGAGAATTTCGATGGGGGCGCGGGTTCGCGCTGGCCCGCCACGCGTGAGATCGAGTCCTACTGGTATCCGGTCTGGCTCGCCTATCCCACCGGAATGCTAGAAGGCGCGCGCTTGCTCGACGCGCCGCCGCACCACATCACGGCGGAAGAGACCATCCGCACCTGCCAGGACTATGAACTGCTCGTGCTCTTCACCAGCACTCCAGGATTTGCTGGCGATGTGCGCATCGCCGAAGCCATCAAAGACAGCCATCCGCACATCAAAATCGCCTTCGTCGGACCTCACGTCAGCGTGCTGCCCGAGAAGTCTTTGATGGAAGCGAAGGTGATCGATATCGCCTGCCGCAAGGAATTCGACTACTCCATCGTCGAATACGCGCAGGGCAAGCCCATCGAAGACATTCTCGGCATTTCCTATCGCAAGAATGGACACGTGCTGCATAATGCCGACCGGCCGACCATCGAAAATCTAGACGCCCTTCCGCACGTAACCGACGTCTACCGGCGCGACCTGGATGTCCGCCGCTACAACGTGCCTTTCCTGCTCAACCCCTTTGTGGCGCTCTACACCTCGCGCGGTTGCCCGGCGCAGTGCACCTTCTGCCTCTGGCCGCAAACCCTCAGCGGACACCCGTGGCGCAAGCGCTCCTCCGACGACGTAGCCCGTGAAATGGCCAAGGCGAAAGATTATTGGCCCTACGTGAAAGAATTTTTCTTCGACGACGATACTTTCAACCTGCAGAAGGCCCGCACCGTCGAGTTATGCGCCAAGTTGAAACCGCTGGGCCTCACCTGGTCGTGCACCTCGCGTGTCACCACCGATTTCGAAACGCTAAAGGCCATGAAAGAGGCGGGATGCCGGCTCCTGATCGTGGGCTACGAATCGGGCGATCAGCAGATTCTGAAGAACATCAAGAAAGGCGCAACCATCGAGCGCGCCCGCCAGTTCACCAAGGATTGCCACAAGCTGGGACTGGTGGTCCACGGAGATTTCATTCTCGGCCTGCCGGGAGAATCTCGCGAGACCATCAAGAATACGATCAACTTCGCCAAGGAACTCGACGTCGAAACGATCCAAGTTTCGGTGGCGCATGCTTACCCCGGCACGGAGTTGCACGAATTCGCCATCAAGAATGGCTTCATAACCAGCGACACAAGAATGGTGGACGACGGCGGCCACCAGATGGTGCAGATCGAGTATCCCGGCCTGCCCGCTGCCGAACTTATGGAAGCTGTCCATCACTTTTACGATGCCTATTATTTCCGTCCCAAGGCTGCGTACCGTATTTTGCGGAAATCGATGTTCGACAACTCCGAGCGCAAGCGCTTGTACAAAGAAGCGCGGACCTTCCTGAAACTGCGCGCCCAGCGTCACAAGTGGGTCAAGGCAAGGCGCAAGGAAGAAGCGCCTGCCCCGGCCCCAGCCAAAGCCTAGCAGGCTGCGGAAAGACTCGATTTTGCACTTGGTTTTGGGTGGCGCAGCGGTTTACCGCTGCGATCACTGCATCGTTTCGAATGCGGCTTCAGCCGCTGAGGTTAGGCTACGCGAGAGAAGGCACTTCCGCAGCCTGCTAGAGAACCATGGAATCACTAAGGCATCCTGAAAACCCAAGAGCCTTTGACCTTCAATGATTCAATGACTAAATGTCTCAATGACTAAATGATTCCATGCCTCAATTGACCTTTCGAAAATACCTCGTTCTGGCGGGAATCACCGTATTCAGCACCGCGGGCGATTCCCTGCTGGCTCGCGGCATGAAGGAACTCGGCAATGTTTCCCTGCACCACTTTTCCGGCTTGCTGCTGGCCGTCCTCAATCCCTGGGTAACTGCGGGGATCCTGCTGCTGCTGACGTTTTTCGCCTGTTACATGTCCGCGCTTTCATGGGCCGACCTCACGTATGTGCTGCCGGCCACCTCGCTCGGATATGTGCTCGTAGCTTTGGTCGGTCACTTCGGTTTTCATGAAGTCATCTCGCCCATGCGCTGGCTGGGCATTGCGCTGATCGCGGCTGGAGTGGGCTCCGTGGCCGCCGGTCCGTCGGTTACGCCCGATCGCCAATCCCAGAAGTCGCCGGATGCCTCGCCGGACGCGGTGTCCCAGGAGGTGAAGTCATGAAAGATATCTACGCCTGGGCCGCGATTGCGCTCATCATTCTCGCCTCGACCACCGGAGACGTGCTGCTCTCCTACTCCATGAAGCGAGTGGGCGACGTTGAGGAACTCTGGAAGCGGCGCGGATTACTGGCGGTGGTTGGGCGCGTGCTCCGAACGCCAACGTTTCCGCTCGGCTTGATGGCGATGGGGGTTGCCTTCTACAGCCTGCTCTTTGGCCTTTCGTGGGGAAATCTCAGCTTGGTCGTGCCCGCTTCGGCCTCGCTCACCTTTGTCGCCAACGCCGTCGCCGCGCGCATATTCCTGCACGAACGCGTCGGACGCCGGCGCTGGATTGCCGCTTTACTAGTCGCGGGTGGCGTGGTTCTGATGGCGCTTTAGTGTTGTGTCCCAGAAATATGTGACATAGGTTTGGGCTGTCATCCTGACCCTGAGTTGGTCGAAGGGGAAGGACCTATGTATTTGAATTCAGCCTAGGGCGACAGCGCGGGTTTGCGCCACTAATTTACGGGACACAACTCTAGCAGGCTGCGGGAAAGCTTGGTGTCGCACTTGATTTTGGGTGGCGCAGCGGTTCACCGCTGCGATAACTGCATTGCCTTGAATCCGGCTTTAGCCGCTGAGGTCACAGTTCTTGATCGAAAAGGACTTTTTCCGCAGCCGGCTGAATTTCCCTAACCGAACAAATCGATAGGAATGACCAGCGGCTTCTTCCCAGGCACCGGACTGCTATCGGCCGACGCATCCGTCGACTTCCCTTCGGGCACGACCGTCGCCAGGAAGGGAAAGCGTGTGCTCAACATCTCCGCTTGAAGTCTTCGATAGTTCAATTCCTTGCGGAACGAGTCCGGATCCATCTTAGGACTGGCCGCCTTGAGTTTGTCGATGGCCGCCTGTATCCGCGCCAATTCTGCCAGCAAGTCCTCGAGCAGGTTCTTTCCGCCGGCACTCAAGCGAACAAATTCTATGCCCGCCCCGGAATCGCCTCGGATCACCCTCACCTCGCCCACAGCGCGGAACGAATCCGTCTTGACGCGCACCACGATTTCAGCCCGCTTGCCGGGATCGAGAGGCTCCTTGGTATCAATGCAACATCCTTGCAGGCTGAGGTCGCGCACCTTGCCCGGAACATAAATGCCGTTGGACGGGAGCCAATTGATCTCCACAAAGCCGCCACAGTTGAATCGGGGACTGCGGCGGCGCTCTTTGTCCACGCGCCCCTCGTCGAATCGATCTTTCTCTGCGGGTGGGCGCTCAGCCATATTGATAACATCGTATGTTGGGCGCGAATTCTTGAGAATGGCTTCAAGGTAACGCAGCATTGGAACTGAAGTAATTGAAGCCGTCGAAGAGAATCTTATCGAAACAGTTCCAGGAAGCCAGCCGGGGCGGATCAGACGGAGATTCAGCATGCCAACAAAGAACGTTGCAGCTACAGAGATCGCACAGAACTTTGTGAAGGCTATCAATGCACATGACACGGACGGCTTGACAAAGCTGATGTCCAGCGACCACGTATTCGTTGATTCACTGGGGAACAGGGCCCCGGCTTCCGCCATGCGGAGTGGATGGCAAGGATACTTCACGATGGTGCCCGACTATTGGATCAAGGTCGATCAAATCGTCTCAGAAGGCAACGTTGTCATCCTCTGCGGTAGCGCTGGAGGGACTTTCGTTCCGAAGGGCGGGACAATGAAACCCGAGAATAAATGGGAGACCCCGGCCGTGCTGCGAGCACTTGTAAAAGAAGGAAGAGTCGCCGAGTGGCGTGTGTATTGCGACAACGAGCCGATAAGAGAAAAAATGAGAGCCGCTGCGTCGTAAAGAACTTCAGCTCTAGCAGGCTGCGGCAAAACTCGATTTTGCACCTGCTTTTGGGTGGCGCAGCGGTTCACCGCTGCGGTAAGTGCATTGTCTTGAATCCGGCTTTAGCCGCTGAGGGAGCATCTTCTGCCCCGGAACTAATTTTCCGCAGCCTCCTAAAGAGGGAATATCCATCCCAACAGCCTCATCAAGCCACTCGGCGCCAGATCAGGGACGAGGAAGCTGGCGCTCTTGCTGCCCTGGAACCGCGCCACCGCATCCGCTGCGAGATAGCCGCTGCGCACCGCGCCTTCCATGGTGGCGGGCCAACCGGTGGCAGTCCAATCGCCGGCCAAAAACACTCGCGGCCACTCCGTCTTTGGTTTCGGCCGGTATTGCTCGATTCCCGGACGCGGCGAATAGGTCGCGTGCACTTCCTTGATCACAGTGGATTTCAGCAGTGTCGCGTCGGGTGCGCTGGGAAAGAATTCTTGCGCTTCCCGCATCGCCATCTCAACGATTTCTGCCTTCGACTTCTCCACCAGGCTCCGGGAGCAACTCACAACCAGCTCAATATAGCTGCCATTTCCGTTTTCGTGAGCTTCGTTGGAGCGAGCTGCGTTGCTGCGAGCTGCAATGATCCGCGATTTGTGAAACATCCACTGAATCGTTCGGTCGAGCAGCACAGCGTGATCGAGGTCGGTGATCTGGCGATCGAACCAGAGATGTATGCCGGTGATCGGTGACGTCGAGAACTGTCCAAGGGCCGCGGCCAAAGGCTCGGCGGACGCGCTATCCGGCAACATGCGGCCCAGCACATCGAAAGGAACAGCCAGCACCAGATAGTCGAATTTCTCTTCCTGCCCATTCGTCGTCACGTTTACCGCAAACGGCACCGTCCGAAACGACTCCACGCTGGCACGAAACTGTATCTCGCCGCCACGGGCGCGAATGTAGTCTCCGGCGGTGCTGTACAGCTCAGTGAGCGGCACGGTTGGAATTCCCATGCGTCCGGCAGCGGCGGATTTAAGAAACGACTCGCGCACCACCTGCGCCGCATAGGGGACGGAGACTTGATCGAGATCTTCGTTCAGGGCGCTGACCAGAATCGTCTTCCAGAAACGCTCAATGGCTTGCGCGGTTTGTCCGTGGCGTTTGAGCCAGTCGAGGAACGACTCACCTCGATCCGCGGGAATCGACGGAGCGAGCACGGCTAGGGCGCGGCTGATGGCCAGCTTGTCGCGAAAATTCAAACACTCGGCGCGGAGAAATGACGGAGCGGTATGCAGCGGAGCGGGCAGCGCGGATGGGGCAATCACCGACGCGCGCCCTCCAGGCTCGAGGAAAGTCAGCTTCTCATACCAGCGAGTTTTGTCCTGAACTCCCGCGCGCCGATAAAAATCGAGCAGGTTGGTGCAGCAGCCGAGCAACACATGCTGGCAGTTGTCGACAATTTCGCCGGTGCCAGGATGCTGATAAGAAGACGCGCGTCCGCCGAGATAGGGTCGGCGCTCAAATAACGACACGCGAAACCCGGCTTCGGCAAGTGCGCATCCGGCGGCAAGGCCGGCCAATCCGCCTCCGGCGATGGCGACTGTAGGAGGACGTGTCGAATTAGGATGCGTCGTATTAGGATCGATCGAGGGCGGCATCACAGCAGACGCTTCAGGATTCCTTTTCCGAGGACCGTGAGCTTTTCCGCAACCGTTAACCGGACGCGCTCACTGAAGACGTCGTATTGCTTCAAAGCAATCCTTTCGAGCAGCCGGTGGTAGATGGCGATCAGCACCCACAGCGCAGGCTGACTGTCTTCATTCACCAGCGGGATCAGCTCTTCTCCGGAGCGGTAGCAGTCGCGCGCGCGGTCGGCCTCCATCGCCAGCAGCGGACGGACGCGGGCCACATCAACTTGCGTCGAGGCGAGATCGGCGGCCGAGAGACCGAACTGCGCCAAGTCCTCTTGCGGAAAATAAACTCGGCCCATGGCGGCGTCTTCCTTAACGTCGCGAATAATGTTCGTGAGCTGAAACGCCAGACCGCAGCGCTCGGCAAGCGGCTCCGCGGCGGGATCGCGATAGCCGAAAATCTTGATGCACACTAATCCAACGACCGATGCCACGCCGTAGCAATACTGCCGCAACTCTTCAAAAGTCTGGTAACGCGCGGCCAACGGCGCACCAGCAGAAGGCTCTGGCGGCCCGTAATCGAGATCCACAGCCGTACCGTAAGCGAGCTGGTCGAGAAGCCCTATCGGGATCTGGTAAGCGCGCTGCGCGTCGGTCAGCGCCAGCAGCACCGGATCATCCGTGGGCTGTGCCGCGAATGCGCGGTGGACTTTGTCCAGCCATTCCAGCAGCTGGTGGTAACGATCGCCAGGACTTGCTGTAATGTCGTCGGTGATGTCGTCGCACCGCCGCATGAAGGCATACACGGCGCTCAACGCATTGCGTTTCCGCTGTGGAAGCACCAGAAACCCGTAGTAGAAATTCTTGGCGGCGGAGCGCGCGATGCTCCGGCAGACGGAGTACGCCATCCCGAGCTGCGAAGCAGTAGGCGCAAACTGCGTAGCCGGATTTTCCACGGCGGTGCTCATCTTTGCTTCCCTATCGGGTTCCCCCGTAATTTCCCCAGCGCCGCACGAGCGACCAGGGCCAGCTTCCGCGCTTTGGAAATTGCCGGACGCCTGCCCAGCACCGCGTAATCCTGGCGCTCGATGGCGTTCAGAATTTCCTGCCCGCCGCGGCTGAACAGTTCGATGTCGGTGGCCAGCGATCGTTCGACTTTCCCGATCAATGGCATGCCTTGCGCGAACCACTCCCGCGCCCGTTCGACCTCAAACTTCATCATCGCGCAAAACGCGGGAGTATTTTCGCCGTCGCGGATTTCATCCTCGCTCACGCCGAAGCGGCGCAGGTCTTCGAGCGGAAGATAAATTCGTCCCTTGGCAAAGTCGGCGCTCACGTCTTGCCAGAAGTTCGCCAGTTGCAGCGCGGTGCAGGTGTAGTCCGAAAGCCGCTGGCGTTCGCAGTCGCGGTAACCGCAGAGATAGAGCACGAGGTGCCCGACCGGATTCGCCGAATTCTTGCAATAGCCCAGCAGATCGCTGAAAGTCTCGTAGCGGCGGACGCTCTGATCCTGCCGGAAAGCCGTCAGCAGATCCGCAAATTCATGCTTCGGAATTTCAAACTCGCGCACCGTCTCGGCGAGCGCCACAAATACGGGATGCCGGGGGCGTCGAGCATGATCGCCGTCGTAGCACGCGTTCAGCTCCGCCTCCCACAGATCGAGTAATTGCAGAGATGCGGCCGTGTCGCCCACCTCGTCACCCAGATCGTCCGAGATGCGGCAATAGGCGTAGACATTGAAGAAATGCTGGCGCAGCCGCTCGGGAAGAAACCAGGACGCCACCGAAAAATTTTCGTAATGCGAGCGCGCCAGGCGGCGGCAATACTCGCGCGCTTCAGCTTCCGAGGGCGCGTGCTCGGGGATGGCATACTCCGGCGGCAACGCGCTCCATCCGGAGGCGGGCGGCGCAGTCGGGGGATGGCCGGTCGCAGTTACCATTCAAATGTTCGATAAATCTACACTGTCATCCTGAGCGAAGCGAAGGACCTATGTATTTGGAAACCGCCGCTTCGCTCAGGACGACAACCCAAACCTATGTCCCTGCTCTACGGGACCCGACGCTAGTGACCTGGGATGATCGCGGTCTTGATGTCTCCGTTGCGGTTCAGCATGTGGCGCAGCACATCCTGCAAACGCGAAAGCGGTGCTTCGCCGGTAATGTAGTCGTTGCCGCAGACCTTCTTCTCGGCAATCAAACCGAAGGCTCGGCGCACCGTCTCCGGAGTGTGATGGAACGTCGCCTTCAAAGTGATTTCCGAATAGTGCAGGCGGTTGGTGTCGAGCTGCACCTTGGTTCCCGACGCGCACCCGCCGAAGAAGTTCACCGTGCCGCCTTTGCGAACCATCTGCACGGCCCACTCCCAGGCTTCCGGACGCCCCACGGCTTCGATCGCCACATCGGCGCCGCGCGCCTCCGGGCTTAACTCGCGCACTGCCTCTACCGGATCTTTGACTTTTGTAATCTGTACAACTTCGTACGCACCCTTCTTGCGCGCCAGGGCGACCTGCGAATCGCGCTTAACCACCGCGATTACATTGCAGCCGATGGCCTTGGCCACCTGCACAAACATCAAGCCGATCGGTCCGCCGCCAATGACCGCGACCGTGTCTCCAATCTCGACGCCGGTTTCGTGCAGCCCGCGGAGAACGCAGGCCAGCGGCTCGGTCATCGCGGCATCCTCGAAACTCACATGCGAGGGCACGACGAGCATATTGGTCTCCACAATACGCCGCGGAATCCGTATGTACTCCGCGTAGGCGCCATTGTTGAACAGAAGATCTTCGCAGAGATTTAACTGGTGCTTGGAGCAATAGAAGCACATGCCGCACGGAGCCGAGTTGAGCGCGACCACGCGCATGCCCTTCCGGAAGCCGCGCACGCCTTCCCCGACTTCCTCGACGGTGCCCGCCAGTTCGTGCCCGAACAACGCCGGCGGCACAATCATGCGGGCGTGATAGCCGCGCTGGTACACCTTCAAATCGGTGCCGCAGGTGAGCGCCACGTTAACCTTGACCAGCACTTCGCCCTCGCCCACGCGCGGGATCGGCACCCTTTCAATCTTGATATCTTCTTTGCCGTACAGGACGGCCGCCGTCATCTTCCCATTCACAGTTGATGTCCTTCCCAATCGCTCCGCCCCACCACGCCAGAACCGGGCGTACTGTGGACCCCGGTGCTGCCCGGCTGGATGACGATCTTCATCGAGTCCGGTCGAGGATGAGCCGCCAGATTCAGCGCTTCCACGCCGCTCTGCAGCGGGAAGCGGTGGCTAATGAGCCGCTCCAGATCCATCTCACGGTTCATGACAAACCGCACTGACTCCTCCTGCAATTCCACTGACGCACTGTAAGATCCCAGCAAAGCCTTTTCGTCCACGCACACTGCCGCCGGGTCGATCGTAACCTCGCCTCGCGCCGTTTGCGCAAAAAGCAACACCCGGCCTCCCGGACGTGTAGCATCCATGGCAGGCCGAATCAGGCCGCTCCCGCCGACTGCCAGAATCACGGCGTCAGCCCCGCGGCCTTCTGTCATTCCGCGCACAGCTTCCCCTGCATCCACCTTGGAAGCATCAATTGTCTGGTTCAGGCCGAAGCCATGAGCTATTGTAAGCCTCGCCGGATATAAATCGGAAGTAATCACACGAGTCCCGGCCCGCTTCGCCAGATTCGCCAGTATCAGCCCTATTGGGCCCTGTCCAATTACCAGCACCGTCTCTTCCGGCTGCAGACGAAGCGTCTCAATTCCTTTGATGCAGGTATTCACCGGTTCGGCGAAACAGGCCTGCTCGAAACTGACGCCGTCCGGAATACGCACCGTTCCCTTCTCGACAATCCAGTCCATGACCCGGACGTATTCCGCGAATCCTCCGCCCGAAGCCTCGAAGCCAGCCGTGCACCCAACTTTCTTGTAGGTGGCGCACTGCGCGAAGGTTTTGTGGCGGCAGTAATAACACTCCCGGCAGGGAATGTGGTGAAACACCACCACCCGTTCGCCGACGCTGAACTTGCGAACACCATCCCCGATTTTTGCGACGACACCCGCCGTTTCGTGACCGAAAATGCGCGGCGCGGAGTGCGAGCCAGTCGCGATCTTCTTAAGATCGGTCCCGCAAATTCCGCAAGTGTGGACGCCAACCAGAATCTCGCCGACTCCAATTTCAGGCACCGGCACTTCTTCCAGCCGCAAATCGTTGACCCCGCGATAGACGACCGCCTTCATCGTGGAAGGAATCTCGTGCCGCTCGCGTTCAACAGTAAATGTTTGAGCAATTGCCATAGCGGATTCTATTGCGTCCCTTCAATCTGCGGAATCCCTGATTAAGTTGGTTAAGTACCCTGGGTCCTCCGTGCACCCCTGTGTACCCTGTGGTTTATGCCCTCTCCCGACACTTGATCAGAGTTTCCCCGTCGCTCCCCGAGCTTCTCACGGTCGAGATAACTCACCAGCGCGCCGCAAAGAGCCTCGCTCGCCATGGAGCTGTTTCGCGCCAGCGCCATCGTACTCTTCCACAGCCACGGGCGCAGCGCCACATGGCCAGCAAACCTGACGGAACGAAACGTCCCGTCGTCCGCCACAAAGCGATCCAGCGCGGGCAAATTAAAATCAGCGCCGTCGGAGATCGCTTTCAAAGCTCCAAACTCGATTCCGCGCGCCTCGGCCCCCTGCGCCACGGCCGCCGCTTCCATGTCCACAGCATCCGCGCCGTAAGCTTTGTGGAATCGAATTTTCTGCTCCTTGCCGGCCACGGTCGCGGAACTCACCAGAATTCCCGCACCCGACCCGACCTCCGTTCGGACGCCGTCGGCAGCGTTGATCACCGTGCGGGGCTCAAGAACATCCCCGACCTGCAACAAACCGTCCAGCGCCCCGGCAAAGCCGGTCGAAATCACCCGCGCCGGGCGGACTTCCCGAATCACCGCCTCGGTAGCGCGGCGCGCCGCTTCGGCTCCAATTCCGCCGCAAATCAGCGCCGCGTCTCCCTTTTCAAAAAGACGATATCGACGCCCGCCGTGTTCGATCACCCTGACTTTCCAGCTTCGGATCAGCGGCCGCACCTCTCGCTCCATCGCGGCAATAATGGCGACCGCAATCTTTGTTTCAGGCATAGCCGTTCGCGCGGAACCACTCCACCGACCGCCGCAGCGCTCCGTCCACTGGAACCATCCGCCAGCCCAGTTCGCGTTCCGCTTTCGCCGAACTCACAAACATCATCTTGCGCGACAAACGCACGGCTTCAATCGTCGTCCGCGGCTCGCGCCCCAGAAGCCGGCCCGTCACCCTCTTGTAGAAGACTCCTCGCCGCCAGCGCAACGATGTAGGGCACCTTCACGGTCGGCGACGGCAATCCTGTGACCGCGGCCAGCCGGTCCAGAATCTGCTTCAACGTCAGATTCTCTCCGCCCAGAATGTAGCGCTCGCCCGTTCTTCCCTTCTCCAGCGCCTCAATATGACCGCGGGCGCACTCCGCCGCATCCACCAGGTTCAAGCCTGTTTCCACGTACGCCGGAAATTTCCGCTTCAGGAATCCACGACGATTCGCCCGGTCGGAGTCGGCTTGATATCGCGTTCGCCAATCGGCGTCGTCGGATTCACGATCACCACATCGACTCCCGATTTCGCCGCCTCGACCGCGACTTCCTCCGCCATGAACTTCGAACGCTTGTAGTGCCCGATCATGTCCGCGAGCGACACCGGACTCTCTTCCGTCACCGTGGGGGGAGGGTCCAGCCGAGGTGGGGGACTCGGCAGCGTGGCTGGCAGTGAAGCCCATGGTAGCCACGCTCGACGTGTACACCATGCGCCGCACGCCTTGTTTTCGCGCACCTTCGAGCAAGCGACGCGTGCCCCCGACATTCGAACGGTACATCTCTTCAGGATCGCGCACCCATAGCCGGAGTCCGCGGCCACGTGAAACACCACGTCGCATCCGGAGAGCGCCTTCGTGATCGAAGCCCGTCGCGCAGATCGCCCGCCACTCGATCGGCCTTCAGACCCGTCGATATTCCGGAGATCGCTCGTAGACCGGACCAGCAGCCGCAACTCGGCCCCCGGTTCCGCCAGCACGCGCGCAACATGACTGCCTAGAAATCCCGTGGCGCCAGTAACAAAAGCAAGCATTCAGCCGTCAGCCATCAGCCATCAGTAAAACCAGATCTCCACGCCGATCACTTTCGACTCGCCGCAAGAAACATCAGCCACGCGAGTGTCACCAATTCGGACGAGCCGCCAGAATCCCCACCCGACGGCTGATGGCTGACGGCTGAGAGCTAGCTCTTCTCCGCCATCACCTTCGAATACGTCGTGAGTGCGATCAGCGGGAAATACTCGCGGTACAGGTGGTACTTCAGATAGAACACGCGAGGAAAACCAGTCCCAGTGAAGAAAGGCTCGTCCCATGAACCATCTTTCTTTTGCGTGCGCAGAAGATACGCCATGCCCCGCGCCACGCATTCGCTGCGCGTGTCGCCGACGGCCAGCAGTCCCATGATTGCCCAAGCGGTCTGCGAAGCCGTGCTGTCGCCCTGCCCGCGCAGATTAGGATCGTCATACGATCCCACCGTCTCGCCCCAGCCGCCATCGGCATTCTGCACCGATCGTATCCACTCCGCCGCCTGCTGGATCATGGGATCGTTGCGGT
>CAVRNL010000025.1:0-10616 GCA_963722485.1 uncultured Acidobacteriaceae bacterium | reverse complement strand
CACGCTGCGGATGTTCACTCCAATTTCGCGGGCCAGACGGCGCACGTGCGGCGCCGCCGGAATAGGATCGCGGTCGGTGCCCGCAACCTTGCCCAGTTGCACGGGCATGGCGAACGCCGGCATCGGGGCTTGAGGTTTATCCGGGGGCAGGGCCTGTTCTTCCGTTTTGCCCTCGGCGCGCATGGCCAACTGGAACGCGAGCCGCGCCGCTTGCTGTCCGGACATGTGCTCCACCGGCACATGACTGCTGACAGGTTCAACCGGGGCGGCTACACCGCCCTCCAGCGTAAAGATGACCTCGCCAACTTTGACCTTCTGACCCTCTTTGACTTTGATCTCGCGCACTACGCCGCTGACCGAGGAAGGAACCTCGACGACGGCTTTGTCGGTCTCGAGTTCCATCACCGGCTGGCCTTCCGAAACGCTCGCGCCGACCGAAATCATCAACCGCACTAGGTCGCCGGAGTCGATGTTCTCTCCCAGTTCCGGCAGCCTGAATTCGCTGGCGGTGGTGGCGGATGCCGTTGGGGTCGTCCGCTGCGCAGGCTGAGGCGCCGCTACGGGGGCCGGCTTTGCAGGGGTTGTGAAAGCGGGGCCAGCAGAGGCTTGCACCGCGGGAACTACACCGGGCTGTGGAGCTGCTTTCGCGGTGGCTCCGGCTCCGTTTTCGAGGGTAAAAATGAGCTGTCCCACGCGCAGCTTGTCGCCTTCTTTTACGCGGATTTCCCCGATGGTGCCCGTTACCGATGAAGGCACTTCGACCACCGCTTTGTCGGTCTCGAGCTCCATCACCGGCTCGCCTTCGGTGATGCTGGCGCCGGGCTTGACCATTAAGCGGACCAGGTCGCCGCTCTCGATATTCTCGCCCAGTTCGGGCAGCTTAAATTCCGTCGCCATTCGTTCGTTGTCCCTCGAGCTCCATCAAATCACAATTTCACATTGTCATCCTGAGCGAAGCGAAGGACCCGCTGTCTCGCGGCGCTGGCAAAAAGCAGATCCTTCGCTTCGCTCAGGATGACAAATCAAAAAGGATGACAACTCAGATCCGATTCCCGACTCAGACATCTATCGCACATGTTCGGTCCACATCATTAGCTGGTGGCCGGGTTGCGTTTTTCCGGATCGATGCCTAGATCATTGATCGCCTTCTCCAAGAGTTTTGCACTCACGGCGGTGCCGTCCTTCTTATCTCCGGACTTCTCACCTGACTTCTCGCTCGCCAGGGCATGAAGCGTGGCGAGCACGATGTGCTTGGCGTCCACTTCAAAAAAATCTCGCAGGGATGCGCGATTCTCGCTGCGCCCGAAACCGTCCGTACCGAGCGACACCAGCTTGCCCGGAACCCACTGCGCGATACTTTCCGGCAGAACCTTCATGTAATCCGATGCGGCGATAAATGGGCCGGACGCGCCCTTCAAGGTCTGGGTGACGTATGGAACTTTTGCTTTCTGCGTGGGATGCAGCATGTTCCAGCGCGCGCAGTCGTTCGCCTCCTTATAGAGTTCCTTGTAACTGGTTACGCTCCACACATCCGCGGCTACGCCGTAATCTTTTTCCAGAATCGCTTGTGCCTTGAGCACCTCAAACATGATCGTGCCGCTGCCCAGCAACTGCGCGTGGAGCTTCGCGGTTTTCTTTTCAGAAGCATGGTAGCGGTACAAGCCTTTGAGAATGCCCTCGCGGATGCCGGGCTGGCTGGGCATCTCGGGCATCGGCAGCGGCTCGTTGGTGACCGTCAAGTAATAGAAGATAGACTCGCCATCGACATACATGCGCTTGATGCCATCCTGAATAATGATGGCGATCTCATAGGCGAACGCCGGATCATAGGCCAGCAGATTCGGCACAGCAAGAGCGAGCACCTGGCTGTGTCCATCCTGATGCTGCAGGCCTTCGCCCGCCAGTGTCGTTCTTCCCGCCGTGCCTCCGATCAGGAAACCACGGCAGCGCATATCCGCAGCTGCCCAGATCAGGTCGCCGATGCGCTGCAGTCCGAACATCGAGTAATAAATAAAGAAAGGAATCGTGTTGATGCCGTGATTGGCATACGCGGTACCGGCGGCGATGAACGAGCACATCGATCCCGCTTCGGTGATGCCCTCTTCCAGAATCTGTCCGTTCTTCGCCTCCTTGTAATAAAGGAGCGTAGACATATCGACCGGCTCATAGAGCTGGCCGACGCTCGAATAGATGCCGACTTGGCGGAAGAGCGCCTCCATGCCGAAAGTGCGGGCCTCGTCGGGGACGACGGGCACGATGAATTTTCCAACGTCAGGGTCGCGCAAAAGCTTGGACAGCATACGGACGAAGACCATGGTGGTGGAGGCTTCGCGGCCTTCGGTGCCTTTATAGAATTCTTCGAAGAGCGCTTCAGGAACCGGTTTCAGCGGTGTGGCGCGGACCTTGCGCACCGGCATGTATCCGCCCAGCTGTTGCCGGCGCTCCTGCAGGTACTTGATTTCGGCGCTGTCGTCGGCGGGGCGATAGAAAGGCGCCTGGTGAAGTTCGGCGTCGGGAATCGGAATGCCGAAGCGTGAGCGGAAGATTTGCAGCTCATCGTCATTCAGCTTTTTCTGCTGGTGGGTGATGTTCTTGCCTTCGCCCGCTTCGCCGAGTCCGTAGCCCTTGATGGTCTTGGCGAGAATGATGGTGGGCGATCCCTTGTGCTCCACCGCCGCCTTGTACGCGGCATATACCTTGATCGGGTCGTGGCCGCCGAGCCTCATGCGGGCGAGTTGCTCGTCCGAAAGATGCTCCACCATCTTGAGCAGCCGGGGATCGGTGCCGAAAAAATTCTGGCGGAAATAGGCGCCGCTCTCGACGAAATATTTCTGATACTGTCCGTCGGTGATCTCGCCCATGCGCCGGACGAGCAATCCATCGCGATCGGACTGAATGATCGGATCCCAATCGCCGCCCCAGATGACTTTGATGACGTTCCATCCCGCGCCGCGGAAAATCGCTTCCAGTTCCTGAATGATCTTGCCGTTGCCGCGTACCGGCCCGTCAAGGCGCTGCAGGTTGCAGTTGACGACGAAGATCAGATTGTCGAGCCGCTCGCGCGAGGCCAGCGTGATCGAGCCGAGCGACTCGGGTTCGTCCATTTCGCCATCGCCCAGGAACGCCCAGACTTTGCCGCCGGTCGAAGTTTTCAATCCGCGATTTTCGAGATACTTGATGAAGCGCGCGTGATAGATCGCCTGAATCGGGCCGAGTCCCATCGACACGGTGGGAAACTCCCAGAACTCAGGCATGAGCCAGGGATGCGGATAGGAGGAGAGTCCGCCGCCTGGTTTCAACTCCCGCCGGAAGTTCTCCAATTTCTCTTTCGGGATGCGGCCTTCGAGGTAGGCGCGAGAGTAAATTCCGGGCGCGGCGTGGCCCTGGAAATAGACAACATCGCGGTCGCCGGATTCGGTGGAGGCGTGAAAAAAGTGATTGAACGCCACTTCGTAGAGCGTGGCCGCCGATGCAAAGGTGGAAATGTGTCCGCCGATGCCTTCTTGAATTTTGTTGGCGCGGACGACCATGGCCATGGCGTTCCAGCGCACCAGGCTCTTGATGCGGCGTTCCATTTCCTGGCTGCCGGGGAATGGCGGCTGCTGGCGAGAGGGGATCGTATTCTGGTAGGGAGTGGTCGCCGAGAACGGCAGGTTGATCCCAGCCTCGCGCCGAGCGTGCAACGCCAGTTGCTGCAAGAGCCGTCCCGCACGGTCCGCTCCTCCCCGTGACAGGACATAATCGAGGGAGTCCAGCCACTCCCGCGTTTCCAATACTTCGATTCCGTTTGTCGGTTGAGTCTCTGCCACACTGCCCCCACGGAAGAAAATGCAATTTACTATCATAAGCAATCGGGAGGAATTTTGCTGGGAAGAGCGGTCGTCGGTCGCTGATCAAGTGTCGGCAGAAGGCGTAAACCACAGGGTCCACAGGGGTGCACGGAGGAACCCAGGAACTTAATCAGACTTCCCTAACGACCGACGACCATCGACTGTTTACTCCAGCGTCACCGCCTTCACCAGATTCCGCGGATGGTCGACATTCAGTCCGCGCTTGGCGGCAACATAATAGGCGAATAGCTGCAGAGGAACTATCTCGAGAATCGGCGACAATAGTTCCGGCGCTGCAGGAATAAAGATGGTGTTATCCGCTAGCTGCGGAATGGTTGTGTCGCCTTCGGTCGCCAGCGCGATCAATGTCGCCCCTTGCTTCTTGAAGCCTTCCATGTTGGCGACGTTCTGGTCGTAGCGCAACACCGAGCCGGTATCGCTGGGGTCGCAGGTGGCGATCATGACCAGCGGCAAGCGGAAATCGATCAGCGCGTTCGGCCCATGCTTGGCTTCTCCGGTGGGATAGCCCTCAGCGTGAATGTAGGAAACTTCTTTGAGCTTGAGAGCTCCATCCATCGCGATCGGGTAATGGATGGCACGTCCGAGAAACATGAAATCGTCCAAGCGATAGTAAAGCTCGGCCAAGTTTTCTACTTGATCGGACGCCGCTAAAACCGTTTCCATTTTTTGCGGCAGGGCAAGAAGTTCGCCGATCCAGCGCTGGGCCAGCTCCTTCGAAACCTTCTCTTTGATTTCGCCGAGGTACAGCGCGAACAGGAACAAACACGCCATCTGCGCGGTGAACGCCTTGGTGGAGGCGATGCTGATCTCGGGACCAGCGTGGGTGTAGATGAAACCATCCGCCTCCCGCGCAATCGTCGAGCCTTCGACATTCGAGATGGCGATGGTGCGCGATCCCTTCTGCCGGGCTTCGCGCTGCGATGCGGTGGTGTCGGCGGTTTCTCCCGACTGCGTAATAAAGATGCTGAGTTCGCCCCGCCCGATGACCGGGTCGCGATATTCGAACTCGCTGGCGTAGTCCACATCGACCGGCACGCCGGCCAGTTCCTGCATCATGAACTGGCCCGTCAGTCCGGCATGACGGCTGGTTCCCGAAGCCACGATGTTAATCCGGCGCACGGCGCGCAGTTCCTCACGTGGGATGCGGATTTCATCGAGGCGAACCTGCCCTTCGGCCAGCGAGACGCGATGCGCAATGGCCCGCCGCAGGGCGTCAGGCTGCTCGAAGATTTCTCGAATCAGATGATGCGGAAATTTGCGCGTTTCAGACATTGCTCTCCTTAACAGTAATCCTTACTCAGGCTCCAGATCATTATCTGGAGCATTCCACGCCGCCGACAAAAGTCCGCAGCACTTCGCCTTCCGGGCTCAGGACCACGAAGTCCGCGTCCGCGCCCGCCGCGAGCACACCTTTATTCGCGATCCGCGCCGCGCGCGCCGGATTTCGGCTGGCAGCCGTCACTGCCTGTGGCAAATCCCATTCCGCGAAACGCGCCAGATTGCGTACCGCACGATCCATGGTCAAGACGCTTCCGGCCAGCTTGCCACCGATCATGCACTTGCCATCGCGAACGTCCGCCTCGAGAGACCCAAGGCGGTAACGGCCCTCTGGCATTCCGGTCGCCGAAATAGCATCCGTGATGAGCACGGTTTGATCCGGGCCTTTGGCCTTCGCAAAGAGTTTCACGATGACGGGATCGAGATGAACGCCGTCGGCAATGATGTCCGCGCTCACACGATTATCCGTGAGCACCGCACCCAAAATACCGGGGCTGCGATGATCTAACGTGTTATGACTCAGCGGACGCATGGCGTTGAAGGTATGCGTAGCGTGCCGGGCTCCCGCCGCGATTCCGCGTTCTGCCGCCGCAAAATCGGCGTCGGAATGTCCCATGCTCACGCAAACACCGCGCCGCGCCGCTTCGGCAATGACCTCGGGCGCGCCCTCCAATTCGGGAGCAATGGTCATCATGCGAATGCGGCCGCGCGCCGCTTGCCAGAACTGCTCGAACGTGGCCAGAGTCGGCGCCAGCAGATTCTCCGGCGGATGTACCCCGCGCCGCGCATGACTGATGAATGGCCCCTCCAGATGGATTCCGAGCGGGAGGGCTCGGCGCTTGCCATCTTCATTTCTATTACCGTTGTTTTCGCGCTCGCTCTTCTCGATCGCGTCCGCCAGCCGTTCCAGGGCGCGCAAAGTCGCATCCATCGGAGCGGTAACCGTAGTTGGGAAGTAACTCGTGACGCCATGCCGCACCAGCAGGTGTTCGATTGCCGGCAGCGCCTCGGCGCGATCGTCCATGACGTCGTATCCGGCGTTGCCGTGAATGTGAAGATCAACATAACCCGGCGCCATCAGCGCGTCGCCGAAGTCGCACGCAGCAATTCCGGAGGGAACCTGCCGAGTGCCGCGAGCGGAGATTTCGAACACGCGTCCCTGCTCGACGAGCACGAGAGGATGCTCAACGGAGTCGCTCGGAGTCAACAGCCTTGCAGCAGTAAAAGCCAGCATAGAAACGTTTTAATAGCGACAAAAAGATGTCGATGATCAAGATTGTAGCAGCCTTCTTGCGCTTGCCGGCAGGCAAGGCGGGACGGCTCGGCAGCAGGAGAGTTTCTGCACTATCAATGAGCGTTCCAATGGACCAAGGAACGCTGTAGCATGGCCGCGTCAGAACCTCGATGCTCCGCGAAACAGCGCCTGCAAAAGCAGCGCAGGATCGACGGTTCATTCGGGACAGCACAATGCAGCCCGCGAGCGAAGTGTCAAACCCCAGAATGGTATACTGTGTGAGTTCGAGTCGCCACGTTGTTCCCGTGGTGGCCGTCATGCATTCCGTCAGTCGGGGAGTGGCTCAGCCTGGTAGAGCACCTGGTTCGGGACCAGGGGGTCGGAGGTTCAAATCCTCTCTCCCCGACCAATCTTCATTTTTCGCACGTTCAAAGATCAGATCGAACGGCTTTCTGTATGTGGGCGTGAAACTTACACCGTCCGTATCGCAGTTCAAAAGCACTGATTTCAGCAATTGACCGCGATCCGTCGAATTCCTTGTAAGGTACAGAAAATGCGCCTTGTTCGCGAGTTCAAAAATTCTTTTGACCGTCAGTGCATTTTCCGCCGGAACCTGCATTCGTAAACTCGACAGGTCGGCTTCCAGTTTGCGCTCTTGCTCCCGCCAGTCGTTCGTCTTGCGCGTCCAGAACTCCCCATCGACCTTGCCGTCCAGCTTGTCCTCATACATCTGATCCATCCGAGCGCGTAGCGCCGCAAGCCGCTGTCCAATTGCAGCGACACGTTTTTGCCGCTCTACTTCCGCATGAGCGTTGTCAGACTGCAACGAGTCCACAATGGTATGCGCGACCGTCTCTGGCACGTAAATGTCTTTCAGTAGCTCGCCCATGCGATCCGAGACCTCTTGTTCGCGCATATAAGGTAGCGAACACTTGCCGCGTCCATGCGAGCAGCGGTAATAGACGTACTTGCTCTTTTGCAACTCTGCGGTGACCGTGCAGCCGTCATGTGCGCATTTGAGCAATCCCGCAAATGCAAAAGCGTGCTTCCGATGCTTCGGCTTGTTCCGCCCCGCGAATACATCTTGAACCCGGTTGAACAAGTCGCTGGGGATTAGAGGCTCATGCGTGCCCTTGTACTCGACGCCCTGCCAGAGGAAATAGCCGAGATAAAAACGATTCCTCAGAATCTTATCGAAATAGGAACGAGACAGCCGAAGGCCGAGTTCGTTCAGCACGGTCTTGCGGAGAGTAATCAGTGAGTGCTCGCCACTCGCGTACAGTTCGAAGATGTGTTTCACCATCGGCGCTCGTTCCGGGTCCACGTCAATCGAGCGCGTCAGCGAGTTGTTGCGGTAGCCGATGGGAGCGCGTCCCGGATAAATACCCTCCTCCGCTTTCTCGCGCATTCCCTTCTTTACTTCCTCTTTCAAGTTCTCCACGTAATGCTTTGCCACGGCCACGTGGATGTCGTGCATGAATTTGTCCTGGGAGCGCGACTCCTTCCCAATCACCCGGCCCTCTTTGACCAGATGAATCTCGATTCCGCGCTTCTCGATTAGTGTCTCGAATGCGAGCGCATCCGTTCGATTGCGGTACAGACGATCTGTTTTCTCGACGAGCACGATGCGGCACGCGCTATCGGTTTCGAGCAGTCGCAGCATGTTCGTGAATTCTTTGCGACCGGGGTTTTTCGCTGATTCGATATCCACAAACTCGCGCTTGATGGAAAAGCCGCGAGTGCGACCATATTCGGCCAGGAGCTTACGTTGCGCTGGAATGGAGTACCCTTCACGCTCTTGCTCGCGACTGGAAACCCGGGCATACGAAAACGCTGCGATCATCTGTCACCCTCCGTTAGGGCATCCATGGTAGCGGGATCCAATGGCATTGCAAGGTGTTTAGTCGCAACCCGATCAGCAGCTTGCAAGAGCAGAGACTCGCGATCAGTCGCATTCGCTCTTTTCCGCTGTCGAGCGCGTATGCAAGCGATCTTTTAGCACTGTTAACACGTTGTTAACAGCTTGCGACAGTGCGTCTGAGCAGAGACGCTCACTGAGTTCGTCGAGACAGTCAGAACAGAACAGTACGGCACAAGTCGTCTTTTGAATGCGCTTCCCACCTAGACTTGAAATGAGCACGTTGAGAGAAAACTGTGCTCGCTGCGAACAGTTGCTACACGATTTTTCCATTTGTCACCTCGTAGTCCCATTTGTCGAGCACTTTGAAAAAAGCGATGAGCTTAGCAAGAGCAACTTCGTTAGTTGATAACGGCTCTTCGTTTGCTTCTGATCGCGTCACAGAAGTCGGCTCGCTCTGACATCGTGTCGCGATCCTTGAAGCTGTCTGGGTCATACCTCAGCGTTGCCCTCGGCTATTCGCTGCAGGCGATCCAACAGCAACGCAATTCTCATGTTGAGCAGTTGACACGCCCGTCTCTTGTGCCAATCGTCAGTAGCGATTTCGGGCAACCTGTCGAGCTTCTTAATCTCCTCTTTGATCGTTCGGACCTCGGTGAGTATCGCTTGAATTGCATACAGTCCTTTTGTCATTTGCCGCCCTCCTCATGCTTTGTCATCTGCGATTTGCTGCAAACGACGCAGCAGATTCTCTATTCTCTTGTTGAGCAGTTTGCGCGTCCGCTTCTTGTGCTCATCGTCAGTAAAGATTTCGAGCAAGCCGTCGAGCTTATTGATCTCTTCTTTTATTCCTCTAATTTCTGTGAGCACTGCTTGGATTTCATATAGCGCGGCAGCGTGTTCTCGAAATGGAAAGTCATGCTCGCGCAGTGTCGCGAGTAGCTGATCGAGATTCTTGATGCCCTGGCGCCCCCGAACGAATATCTGCACACCGCAGGGGTCGCAAACGAAGTACGGCTTCGCATGCTTATCTTTTCTTTGCTTCAATTCCTGACTACATAAGAAACATGGGATGACTTTTGCCATGCGCCGAACTCCTTCTAACGTTACGTTGCATCGAGTCTCGTGAAGACGTGATGCGTAGCTAGTTTCTAGTGCCGAAGTCCTTAAACCTTCCCCTGCCGCGAGTGACTTCCGACCTGTACACTGCCGATATGCCCGAATCCAGCGGGGAACGAATCCCTCTAAGCAAGGGCGGCAATGGAAGCTGACGATTACAATTTGCTCGTTCGCCGTTGTGCTCGTGGTCGGGTTCCACTGTGAACGGTCCCGTCACCCGTATCCGGCTTTTGTCTATGTGAGGCTGATCGTAAAGTGTTTCCTGATCTGCGTAACGGGCGATGACAGCATCAATCTGCTCGTTGGGCATACCTTCGCGAATCTCGGGATTGTTAGCGATAGACTTCAGCATGATGTGTGACACCCGGCCTTCGTTCCCACGCGCGACGAACTCTCTCACCTGGTAAAACATTGGGCCGCCGAAGCAATCAGCGACCAATTTTTGATTTTTTGGGGCCAGTGCTGCGGCAGTTCGGACTGGCAGCAGATAAATAACTATTGGAGCCGTGTGGATGAAATCGGCAAGATCCTCGGGAAAGAGGAGACGGAGAAGGCAATCAGCGAAGCATACGAGGAGGAGGCGCAACGCGGTGACCCGAACGACTGGATCGTCTTCCGTTATGGGAACTGGGAGGAAGTTCGCGCCTACGAGGACAAGGGCGGCCAATGCTTTTTGGATTTCGAACCGGGTGTGGCCGAGGAAATCGCTTCCAAAGTGATTGAGAGGGTATTTCGGGACGGTTCGCCGGCGCAACAGGAAGCGCTTCTCAAGGAGGAACTGCGGCGCTGCGCGGGTAAACTAAAGGCCAATTACCCTCATCACGTTATTGAGATCTTCGGGATCCATTTCCCGTCTGCCCTGAAGCCCCTTGTCCTGGGTGCCGGTGTCACCGATCCCGACCCTGGCCACAACACCAACACGTTCTTCAAGGACATCACCCTCGAACAGGGCAAGGCGATCTTGGCCGCGTTGAAGAAAGCTGCCAGAGAAAGCGGGAATACTCCGTCAGTGCCAGTGAAGGGAGAGGAAGCGCGGAATGAATCGCGAAATGCGTTCCCGGCAGGCGCAGTCATCTTGTCAATGAAGCCGCGGCCGAAATAGGAACGCGGATCCTCTTGGGGCCCTCAGTATCAAGGAGTGTCGGCCAGTCACCGACCTTGCGAATTTCACGACTATGGAATTCGTCAGTGGGTAGGAATTGTGTCAAACAATTTCTTTGGGAGGCGGTAATCCATGTCCCGCCTCCTAGATTCTTTCCCATGATGTGGGCGCTTA
>CAVRNL010000024.1:0-22695 GCA_963722485.1 uncultured Acidobacteriaceae bacterium | reverse complement strand
TCAATCGCCGGCAAGCGCCAGCGCCACGGCGTTCCGAGCCGCATCATCCTTCGTGGAGTTAGCCGTCTTTGTGCCAGCCGCCGAAAGCGGCTGCGCACTTCTTGCATCCATCGCGATAGATCGCGACCGCTTTCAGCCCATCTTCCACGCCTGTATGTAGGCCTCCGATAATATCTTCCACCGACAGCGTTAGGGAAGTTAACAGTCTTCGATATAGCCCCGGAAATGAACGGCTCAGCCGCGGCCATCATCCGCAGATGCCCCATGTAGTGGATGGAACGCGTGCCTTTGGCCGGCTTGAACGAGCAATCGAACACGGCCAGATGCTCCTCTTCGATGTGCGGCGCGCCTTCGATCGTCCCGGTCGCGTCGATGTAAGCTAACGATGGCGTCAGTCTGCTCGTGCGTGTAACCGAGCTTGAACAGCGCGCTGGGCACGGTGTTGTTGACGATCTTGATCATGCCTCCGCCGACCAGCTTTTTGTACTTCATCAGCGCCAAATCCGGCTCCATCCCAGTCGTGTCGCAGTCCATCATGAAGCCGATGGTGCCGGTGGGGGCGAGGACCGTGACCTGGGAGTTGCGGTAGCCGTGTTTTTCGCCGTGGGCGAGAGCATCGTCCCAGCATGCTTGCTGGCTTCGTAGAGATCTGGCGGGGAGTTGTGCCGGCTGATGCCGTTGACGCTGGCGCGGTGCATGCGGATTACGTCCAGGAACGGCTCGCGGTTGATGTACCAGCCGGGGCAGGCGGCGCCGGGCATGTTTTCGGGATTAGTATCTCCAAGGCGCGTTTGGACGGTTCGGTTGCGGGAGCGAGCGGCTCGCATTGTTCGGCGATGCGGCTGGATTGCAGATAGGCTTCTCCGCACATGATGGCGGTTACGCAGGCGGCGTAATCGCGGCCGGCATCGGAGTCGTAGGGCAGACCGGCAGCCATCAGAAGCGCGCCCGAGATTGGCGTAGCCGAGGCCCAGCGGGCGATAGTCGTGCGAGTTTTTGCCTGATCGTTTCCGTGGGATAGCCGGCGTTGTCGACGAGATTTCCTGCGCGGTGATGATGACGTCGACAGCATGGCGGTAGGCCTCGACGTCGAAGGTGCCGTTGGGCGCGAACTTCAGCAGGTTCAGGCTGGCGAGGTTGCAGGCGGAGTCGTCGAGGAACATGTACTCGCTGCAAGGATTCGAGGCGTTGATGCGGGCCGTGTTCTTCGACGTGTGCCAGCGGTTGACGGTGGTGTCGTACTGCATGCCGGGATCGCCGCAGTGCCAGGTGGCTTCGGAAATCTTCTGCAGCAGGTCTTTGGCTTTATAGGTCTTGACTACCGGCCGTCGACGATGGCGCGGGTGGAGAATTCGGTGTCGCGCATGACGGCGTACCATGAAGTCGTCGGTTACGCGGACGGAGTTATTGGCGTTCTGGAAGAAGATGGAGCTGTAGGCGTCGGAGTCGGGATGGGAGCCGTCGTATCCCTGCGCGACCAGCGCGTGGGCCTTGGCTTCTTCTTTCTGCTTGCACTCGATGAAGTCGACGATGTCGGGATGGTCCACGTTGAGGATGACCATCTTGGCGGCGCGGCGGGTCTTGCCTCCGGACTTGATGACGCCGGCGAAGGCGTCAAAGCCTTTCATGAAGCTGAGCGGACCGCTGGCGGTGCCGCCGCCGGAGAGAATTTCGGTGGAGCAGCGCAGCGGGGAGAGATTTGTGCCGGTGCCGCGACCCCCACTTGAAGAGCATGCCTTCGGTCTTGGCCAGAGTGAGGATGGAGTCGAGCGAGTCTTTCACCGAGTTAATGAAGCAGGCGGAGCACTGCGGGCGGCGTGTATCCGGTGACGCCGAATTCCACTTGCTGGGTGGCGAAGTTCCAGTGCCAGTTGTGGCGTCGGAGTTGGGCTCGACGCGTTCGCAGCCGACGTTGAACCAGACGGGCGAGTTGAAGGCCACGTACTGGCGGATGAGCAGGTGGACGAGTTCGTCGTGGAAGGTGGCGGCGTCTTCGGGCGTGCGGAAATATCCGTCTTTCATGCCCCAGTCGCGAATAGTTTCGGCGACGCGGGCAACCAGTTGGCGGACGCCGGTTTCGCGCTCATCGGTGCCGAGCTGTCCGTGAAGATATTTCGAGGCGACGATGTTGGTCGCGGTCATGGACCAGTCTTTGGGGACTTCGACATTTTTCTGCTCGAAGATCATGCCTCCCTGGGAGTCGGTGATCTGAGCGTCGCGGAGTTCCCACTCGAGCTCGTCGTAGGGGGAGACGCCGGGCTTGGTGAAAAGACGGCGGAAGGTCAGGCCCTGGGCCTTCTTCTTGGCAGTGCTGGCAGCGGATTGAGTTTTGATTTGGTCGCGCACTTCGGGCATTTCCTTCTCCTAATTAGATGATGGCAAAAAGCAGTCGATCTTGCGGTTTAATAAGTCATTTTCTCAATCGCGTTGGTGAGCGCGGCGAAACAGAACCCTTTGCTTCCGGCGCCAAGCCCCTGAACGGGCGTTTGATTTCGAAGAGCTTACGGTACCGCCAAAGCGGTACCCTGGCACGAGGCTGGCATCGCTGAAGCGACGCTCGGCGCGACTGGACTCCCTAGGGAGCTGGATCGGCCTGCGGGCCTTTCCGGTAGTTGTGCTCCGGGAGCGCGGTGATAAGAGTTGGCTCAGCGGGGCGAGCCGACTCGGCTATAGCGAATCCAGATTTGCTGTGGCCGTTGGCGGCTGCCGAGCTGCGCTCGGCATGAACGGGCGAGGGCGCCCGTCCCCACACGAACCTAGAATCGGCGGCAGGGCAATCGATGCCATGACGGGCAAAAGAGGCGGCAACGAGTTCGATTAAACCTTCCATCGGAGGCTCCTAATAAGCGCGACGGAAGCTGGGCCGGTGGGAGCAGCTACAGCCGCGGAATTCTATTCCGTTAATGAATCCCCCCGAGGGGATGCCGGGCGGGGCCAAGCCGGGGGGAAGTCACCGCTGATTTCCATCCACTCCGGAGGGATGGTTTCCCGTGAAGGGGAAGACGCGAAGTCACCTCGACTTTGAGTCTCGCCCCGGTGCGTTTGCGGTCGTAGCCCCCTTGAGGAGGTCTGCAAAAACTGCTCTGGGATGCTTAACGTACTCCCGTATATGGTGTCTGTCAAGAGGGAAACACAATATCTTGTAGCCCGAAAGTTGTAAGGGTATCAATTAAGCCAAGTTTCAAGATTTCAAAGTTTCAAAAGGACCCGCAGACTTCAGACTTTGAAACCATGAAACTCTGAAACCTTGAAACCTGGCCTTATGCGGTGGCACGGGCGCGAATTTGTGGCGAGGCGCGAGAGACGGGCCGGGCGGGGACAGCGGAAGCTCCATGCGCGGGTGCGAGAGGCACGTAGATGTCTTCGAAGAGAGCCTGGCTGGTGATGCGTATTATGCCTTCCGAGGACTCGACGAGATAGTCGCCGGGGCGGCCGGATTGTTCGCGGCCGAGAGAGTCGGTGAAGACGAGTGGTTCGGTGAGTTGACGAGCGCGCACCAGGAAACGGGTGCGATAGACGGTCCATTGGCTTTCAAGATTCATAAGAACTTTCCTTCACCCCTCAATGCCGATATTCGTTGCCAGCTTTCAGGTCTCGGATTTTGACCGAGCACGGTCGCCGCTCGGGGATACTGGCATCAAGTGGAGCGACTGTACGCGCACTGAGGGGGAGGGTCAATACCACAAGAATTGTGCAACGGTGGAATTCCGGTCCACGATTTGGACGCTATGAAGCGGGATCAGGCAGGGGTCGAGGGGAACAGCGGTCCGTGCACGAGCAGTGGGGTTTGAGCGGCGGGCGAAAAATTTCGTTCGGCGCGGCTGAGCTTGGCAGCCGGATTTTGCACAAGGGGTGCACAGGTTAGGAACAGTTGCCGGTTCTCAGTTCGCAGTGGTGCTGAAGTGAATCAGTAATTCTCAGTTGTTGCAAATGGATGTTCGATAATCCGCATAGTCTATTATTAGTCCGCATGAGATTGATTCGCCTTGAACAGGGGGTGCTCCGCTGATGCTAGAGGCACGAGTCGGCGCGAAGGTTGTGCTTGCCATCGTGGCGCTGTTTGCTATGGCAAGCGGGTGAAGCTTAGGGAAACTCTGATCACGTGTCGGCAGAAAGCATAAACCACAGGGTACACAGGGGTACACGGAGGACCCCAGGGACTTAATCAGAACTTCCTTGAATGAAACAGCGACCCGAACTCACGGCTGCCTATTGGACAATCGCGGGGGTTTTTCCGGGCGCGGGGCCGGAGTACAGCCCGTTTAACTTCCAGGACAGGGTGGAAGCTGCGGCCCGCGCCGGGTTCAGCGGCATGGGAATATGGCATGCCGATCTGGACCATATCCTCGAGCGCAGAACCCTGAAGGAAATGAAACAAATCCTCGACGACAATGGAATGCGGTATACAGAGGTCGAATTTCTGACGGATTGGTTTCTCGACGGTGAGCGGAAGAAAGAGTCTGATGGACGGAAGAAGAAACTGCTGGAAGCGGCCGAAGCGTTGCATGCGAGACAGGTGAAAGTCGGCGATTTTTATGGGCGGGAGTGCTCCATGGCCCGTCTGATCGACTCGTTCGCTGCATTGTGCGCGGAAGCGGCTGAAAACGGGACGAGGATCGCTTTCGAGCCGATGGCGGTTTCGATGGTCCACACTCTCAAGGACGTGCTGACTATGGTGGAGGGCGCCGGCGCAAAAAATGGCGGCATTATGCTTGACCTCTGGCACGTTCTGAATCTGGGCATCTCTTATGAAGAAGTTGGCCGCATCCCGTTGCAGTATGTGTTTGGAGCTGAGGTCGATGACGGCAGCTTTAAGGTGTCAGCGGGCATGGGCCGGGAGCTCATTGTGAATCGCAGGTTCTGCGGCGAAGGGGAATTCGACATCAAGGGCTTTATCGGGTCGGTTGAAAGAACGGGCTACGCGGGTCCATGGGGAGTTGAGATCTTCTCGGAAGATCTACTGAGCACTCCCCTGGAAGAGCTGAGCACCCGCGCTTTCAACACTGCCATGCGTCAGTTTTCTGACACTCTGGACTAGAGCCGCGCCTTCCCGGGAACCTGCGCGAGCCAGAGTCTCGCGGCAGCCCGAGACGGGCAGGCCCAACTCTGGTGCGTTATTTCCGCGCACTGTCAAGCCCTGCCCTTTCGGAACGATCTACGAGATAGCCTCCAATTTCAGTTGCAGCCTCTGCCGTCGGTGATGGACGTCAGGACATTGGCGCCAGCGGTGAGGTCGCGACTGTAACAGTATCCCGAAGAGTTGGATGCGAAATAGTTTTGCGCGCTGGACTGGTTCTGGTTGCCGGTGATGTAGCCGCTGGAACTAAAGTCGAGCGCGTCGGTGGTAAAAACCCGGTCTTGCAGCAGACTGAAGGATGTGGCCTGATCTTTGTGGCGCGCCTCCTGGTCTTTTTCGTAATACTGGTTGATGGTGGTGGTTTGGACTCCGGAGCCGTCGGAGTTATAGGCCACGGCGATGTCGACCTGGAGCGGCCAGTTATAGTTGACGGTGTTGGTGAAGTGGCCACCGGCGTTGACTGTGGTTACTACCGAGTGGATGGTGGTGTCCTGGTTGATATTCTGCTCGTAGAACACGGGCTGGATTTTGAAGGACTGCAGGTTGGAGAAGCCGATATCCTGGGCGACGGTGGTGGTGACCGGACCGTAAGAGGTGTTGACGTATCCGGAGATTTGGAAGGTATGGGACGCACGGGTGTTGACGGCTCCGCGGAGGTCGCCGTTTTTTGCGATGTGAATGTTCTCCGTGATGCTGGGGACGGGCACGGCTAGCGTGTTCTCGGTGACGGCTCCGGTGATTTGCGTGGAGCCGGAGTCGAGATAGAGCAGAAGCGAGGCGGTGGCGGAGAAATAGCTGTTGGCGTTGAAGACGCTTAGGGCTACGGTGTGGGGCTGACCGTCGTCGAGCAGGGACGCAAAGGGCGTCAGGTTGACGCGGTAGGGCTGGAAATTCATGGTCTGGACGCCGGGGATGGGAATCCACAGAAAGGGATCGATGCCTCCGGTGAAGATCCAGGGATAGACGGGCGCTACACCGGCGGGAGTGCCGTCGATGGTGACTTCGGACTCGCGGAAGGCAGTATTACTGCAACTGAAGAGTTCGCTGGCAACGTCGTTGGGGACGCAGGTGTACCAGAATTCGTCGTTGGACTGGCTTTGGGCAAAGACGTCGAAGTAGAGATCGGTGATGTTGGTGGGAAAGGTCAGAGTTTGTTCGAGCAGGCTGTTGGTGTTGTTGAGGCCGACGGTGCCTCCGGTGGGGCCGCCGGAGAAAGCGATGACCTGATCGGCAGTACGGGGCGGCAGCTGATTCTGCGCCAGCGGGTAGAAGAGGATGTCGGCGGAGCCGTGGAGGACGCCGGTGTAGGTGGAGTTCACGAGGTTGCCGAGATCCACGGTACCGTCTTGCGCCACGGTGAAGATGGAACTGTAGTCGGTGAGGTCGCGCTCGACGTGCCAGTGGCGTGCGTCGCTCGGGTCGGGCTCGGAGGTGGTGCCGAAGTAGATGTTGGTGGGGCCGATCCAGATGTTGGCGGTGCGGTCGTATTGGATTCCTTCGGTAACGGAGAAGTTAGCTTCGAGAATTACCTTGGCCCAGGGGCCGGGACAGGCGGTGGGCGGCGTATAAGTGAAGCTCTGGGCATTGAAGTTGGCGAACTTGAATCCTTTATAGAGCGTGACTACGCAGGGTGTCGTGTGCGGGCGCGGCACCGGCGGGTCGGCGAAAGCGGTGTTGCCGGAGCCGATCTTGAGCTGAGCGCCGGCGACAGCGGATAGCAACACGAGCAGCGAAATGAGCGTGACGGCGGACTTCGAGAGCTGGGGAGTGGTCATTGGGACCTCCAAAGTGTAAGTACAGCAAGTTGTAGAGTTAGACGTGACCTGTGCGGCGAGAAGCCGTGGTGGAGAAGGAGTTTAGTCAGCCAGGGGAGCCGCTGTCAAGGCGGGGGATGACCATTCACAAAACGGATTGAGAGATTCTATGTTCAGGACACGATTCAAGCACGACATTGTTACTGAGTTTTTGCCTCCAGCTCGATCTGGGAAAATTCAAAGGGCGATCGTCCTTTGCGATGGCATGCCTTCGATTCCTCGGAAGCAGCCCTTGGCGGAATTTCTTTCCGCGAAGGGATACTGGGTGTTTTATCCGCGTTATCGGGGAGCGTGGGAGAGTGGCGGGGATTTCCTGGAACGGTCTCCGCACTTGGACATTCTGGATGTGATTGGCGGATTGTCGAAAGAGTTCAGAGAGCTGGCGTTTGGGCGGAGATTTCGTTTGTCGTTGGATGAAATATTTGTGATCGGGGGAAGCTTTGGCGGGGCGGCGGCGATTCTTTCGTCGCTCGACCCGCGCGTGAAGAAAGTGGTTGCCAATTGCCCGGTGGTGGATTGGGCGATTCTCCGGCGCGAGCAGAAGAAAGAGACTTCGAATCCGAGCTATGCCGCGTACATTCGCGAAGCGTTCGGGAACGGGTATCGGCTATCGGACAGAAACTGGAATAAGCTGCGCGGCGGTACGTTTTATAACCCTGCGTGTCACGTGCGGGAAGTTACTGCGTCGAAGATCATAATGTTTCATGCGCAGGATGATCCAGTTATTCCATATCAATCGGTCAGGAAATTTGCGCGGCTTACGGGAGTGAAGCTGAAGTTGCTCCGCCGCGGCGGGCATTTGAGTACTGATCTGATTGTTCGGAAGTATTGGGAGCAGATTCGGGATTTTTTGGGAGGTTAAGGCAGGTGGGGCGGACGAATGCGTCCGCCCCTACGCGGACTGGACGGGGCACAGCCCCGTCACTACACGAGCATTACTTCTTCAGCGACGAGTGGTAGCGCTTGTTGATTTCTTCCCAGTTGACTACGTTCCACCAGGCTTGCAGATACTCGGGGCGGCGGTTGTTGTATTTGAGATAGTAGGCGTGTTCCCAGACGTCGTTGCCGAAAATCGGGTAGAGGCCTTGCGAGATGGGGCTGTCCTGGTTCGGGGTGCTGATGATTTTCACTTCGCCTCTTGCGTCTCCTGCCAGCCACACCCATCCGCTGCCGAACTGGCCTACGCCGGCGGCGTTGAATTTTTCCTGGAAGGTCTTGAAGTCGCCGAACGTTTTCTTGATCACGTCGGCGATGGGACCGGTGGGATCGCCTCCGCCGTGGGGTTTCATGATGTTCCAGAACATGGTGTGATTGACGTGGCCTCCGCCATTGTTGCGGACGGCGCTGCGGATGTCTTCGGGGACGGCGCTCAGGTCGCGGAGCAGATCTTCCGCAGTTTTCTTGTGCAGCTCGGGATGCTTGTCGAGGGCCGCGTTCAGATTCTTGACGTAGGCGGCGTGGTGCATGTCGTGATGCAGATGCATCGTCTTTTCGTCGATGGTGGGTTCAAGCGCCGTGTAATCGTACGGCAGCGGGGGCAGTTCATGCGGCATTGTTTGTTTCCTCCAAAGCGTTATGGATGATGGGGTGCGTCTGAAAGATTCATGCGGGGCGAGCATGATTGTCCCGGCAACCCCTTATATTTGTAACATTTTGGAGGGGCAAGACGCGCGAGCATACAATGTGCGGGAGGAGTCTTCCGCATTGAGCATATTGATGCAAGTAATGTTTGGAACTCTGATGGTCGTCGGATTTCTCGCCTCGCCCGTAATGCTGGTCTGGGGCTGGATACGGTTCGCAAAACTACCAAACTTGGGCACCGGCGGCTCAATCTTCTCCTTGATTGGTCTCATTCTTGCCACAGCCTCGGCCATTCTTGCAGTTTCCTCAATAGCGTACGCTGTGACGATTCGCGGCTTTCCATATTACGACCCTCGCCTCATGAGAATTCTCCGCTGGGGAATTTTCCTTTCTCTTGGCGGGATCCTACTTGGAACTGTCGGCATTGGGCCACGGACTTCGGCGCGCTGGCAAGCCCCCGTTTCCGGAGTGTGTATGCTTGTGTTTTGGATGGTGGCGGCATTGGGAGAGTAGAACTCTAGAAGCCTGCAAAAACGGCGGTCGGCGCCCAGCCCCTCAAAGGGGCGTCAGCTTTGAAGAACATTTCGGTATCGCTGAAGCGATACCCTGATACGAAACCCCCACCCTTATAATTCTTTTTGATCATTTTGCGGTTGAGTTCCGGGAGGGTCTTTGAAGGTTTTATTGCTGGAGAATATTAGCGGGGTAGCGGTTTCTCAGTTTGAAGAAGCTGGGTTTGAGGTCGAGGCGCTTAAGGGCGCGCTGGACGAGCGCGAGCTCATCGAGAAGGTGCGCGGGACTTCGATTCTGGGCGTGCGTTCAAAGACGCACATCACGGCGGCGGTGCTGGATGCTGCGCCGGAGCTGGTGTCGGTGGGGGCGTTCTGCATTGGCGTCGACAAGATCGATCGGGCGGCTTCGAGCGAGCGCGGGATTGGGGTGTTTAACGATCCGCACTCAAACAGCCGGTCGGTGGCCGAACTGGCGATGGGGGAGATCATCCTGCTGCTGCGGCGGACTTTTGAGGCGAGTACGCAACTGCATGGCGGGGTGTGGAATAAATCCTCGGCGGGATCGCATGAGGTGCGCGGGCTGACTTTGGGGATTGTCGGCTACGGGAAGATTGGGTCGCAGGTATCGGATCTGGCCGAGGCTATGGGCATGCGCGTGGTGTTTCATGATGTGGCGCACGTGCTGGCGCGCGGGAATGCGCGTCCGGTGAGCTTTCGCGAATTGCTGGAAACGTCCGACGTGATCACTTTGCATGTCGATGGGAAGGCACAGAACCAGAATTTGTTTGGCGAAGATGAGATCCGCGGGATGAAAGACGGAGCTTGCCTGATCAATCTTAGTCGCGGGTTTGTGGTGGATCATGAGGCGCTGGCTCGGCATTTGAAGAGTGGGAAGCTCGGTGGAGCGGCGGTGGACGTGTTTCCGCAGGAGCCGGAGACGGGGGGCGCGTTTTCCAATCCGCTGCAGGGGTTGGCGAATGTGATTTTGACGCCTCATGTTGGCGGCAGCACCGAGGAGGCGCAACAGAATATCGGGCAGTTTGTTTCGGCTCGTATGATTGAGTACTTCAGGAGCGGGAATTCTTTGCTGAGCGTGAACCTGCCGCATTGTCATCTGGATTATGAGCCCAATCTTGAAAATAGATCGCACCGGCTGCTGCATATCCACCACAATGTGCCGGGAATTCTGCGGGCGATTAACGACATTTTGGCGGATCGCGGGATCAATATCGACCGGCAGGTGCTGGATACTCGCGGGCCGCTGGGCTATGCGATTTACGACATCAATCGGGCTTGCGATGAACCGTTGCTGGCGAAACTGCGCGCCGTCCCGCAGACGATTCGGGTGCGCGTGCCGGGAGAGGTCAGAGGTTAGAGGTCAGAGGTCAGATTGCAGAGGTGGGCGCGTTGAAGTGTTGGGGAACGCTATTAGTGTTATGGCGATTTTTCTCAATCACTTATTAGGGACTAAAATCGGGAGAGATTTATTGCAATGAGACTCCGTGCTGCGTGCTGTTGCTGCAGGCTTTTGGACGTTCTTTTGATGCTCCTGGTTATTGCTTCCTGTGGCAAGGACGCTAATGCTCAGAGCATCTAGGATAAAGCTGGTTAATGGCCGAAACGGAAGCCCCATGGCCCACACTTGCGTGAATGTGGGCGTTGACCACCTTCGTCATATGTTGGCAGTTCCAACGAATGAGGAGGGGATCGCGCAGTTTCGCCTCACCCATGACGATTCAGAGGTGAATACTCAGAATCGTTGGCAGGGTTGCGGCGATTTCGGAGTGATCGATCCTGTCGTGAGATATAGCGATGCCGTCGGCATCAATGTTGGTTACGTGCCATGCGAGACGCGCAAAACGGATTACTCATGGCTTGCCGTCCGAAAGTTCTCGACTGCGAAGATTGTTCAGCATGGCGTTGTCACGTCCAATACCTGTGGCAAGGCCACGGCATCGCCGGAATCTGGAGAGGTCGTCGTGTTTGTCAGGCCCCTCACGTGGTGGGAAAAATTCAAAACCTAGCTTTTTGCCCCCCGCGAGATCGTTGGCGAAATCAGATTTCACAAATCATTTGACGTTGAACTCCTTTCTATTTTCCTGCGGCGCGTCTGAGGCGGTCTTGAATGGCTTCCCACTCGGGCGTGCTGGGCGGGAGATCGACCGCGATCCAATTGTAATTCCCGGCGTCGGCCTGGTGGAGAACTTCGTAGAGCACAGCAGCGTAGCCGGCCGCGGATTGCGGCATTTGGTGGACGGTGATGTTGGCGCGGTTGGGCGGATGCTGGTGCCGCAAGTAGATTCCATGGCCCTGATCGGGCACTTTCCCATTGGTTGTCAAATATAAAGTGGTGCGCGGGCTGTAGTGGCGCGGGTGCATTCCGGGCGCGGGATGGGCTCGGGCTGCAACTTCCTGCGCCGAGGCTATGGGGCCGACTAGCGCTTCCAGTACCGTGCGCGAAATTCCGCCGGGGCGATACAAGATCGGAGTGGGCTCGGCTAGCGAGAGCACAGTGGATTCGATGCCCACGGTGCAAGGGCCACCGTCGAGGATGTAGTCGACCTCGCTGCCCAGGCTGCTCCGGACGTGGTCGGCGGTGGTGGGAGAAAGTTCGGTGAAGCGGTTGGCGCTGGGCGCGGCGAGTGGAATGCCGGCGGCGCGGATGAGGGCTAGCGCGATCGGATGCGCGGGCATGCGGAGACCTACCGTGGGCAAACCGGCGGTGACGATGTCGGGAATTGCAGATTCTTTTTCGAGTCGCTTTTCCAGCACCAGCGTTAGTGGACCGGGCCAGAATTTCTTTGCCAGACGATTGGCGATCTCTGGCCAGTTTGCCACGAGCGACTGCGCCATTTCGATGGAGGCTACGTGGACGATGAGGGGGCTGGTGGCGGGTCTGCGTTTGACGGCGTAGATGCGGGCTACGGCTTCGGCGTCGAGAGCGTTCGCTCCCAGGCCGTAAACGGTTTCGGTGGGGAAGGCTACCAGGCGTCCGGCGCGGAGAAAGCGGGCGGCGTGGGCGATTTCGCCGGGGTCGGCGGTTGGGTGCATACCTAATTGTAGATGGCAGATTACGGAGAGGCCTTAACCACAGGGCACACGGAGGAACACCGGGGAAAGAGAAGCGCGCTCAGGCGGCGAGAGATCTGTCTATTGCGGCGAGAGCAGATCCCTCGCTGCGCTCGGGACGACAATTCATGAAACAGCTTGCTCCACGTTTGCGAAACTACTTTTTCTCGTCTTTCTTTTCTTGTTCCTCGACTACCAGATTGTTGGTTACGGAGAATGCGCCAGGGACGCCGTTGGCCTGGATGCCGGCGATTTGTTTGTCCATCTGGCGGGCCACTACGCCTTCGAGCGTGATGTGTCCGTTGTTGACGATGATGTGAATGGGCGGAACGGCGCGCAACTGGTACTCACTTAGGGCTTCGTTGCCGTAGATGGCACGATAGGCAGCCCGGCGGATGCGGTCGTCGTTGGAGGAGAGCGGCAGGACCTCGATGTTATTGACCACTTTCTCGACACCTTCAATGCGCTTGACCACGTTTTCGGCGTCGGACTTGAGAGTGGGACGCGCGACCTGGCCGAGCAGGGTCACGGTTCCGTCGGGGTCGACTTTGTAGGAGAGGTTATCGAACACTCCGTAGTAGGGGAGCATCACGAGTTCATGACGTACTTCCTTGACGATGCGGTCGAAACTTTTTTGATTGAGCGCGCCAGTTGGCGGGTTGTCCTGGAGGGCGGGACTGGCGAGCGCCGCCATCGAGAAGATCGTAATTGCGAAAATCAGTGGGAGAGCTAGAACTGCGAGACCTGAATTTTTCATTGGGTTGACCTCAGCCTAGATTTGTTAGAGCGCTTCTGAAATCTCTCGCACTTTTCTGACGCTGGACAGGGCCATATGGTTGCTTTTTTCTTGCGCTGAGGGAACGACGCCTGACGGCCTCTCTTATAACAAGTCCAAGGTTGCTGTCACTGCGGGCAGACTGCCGAGTTGCGCTCGGCTTGGACGGGCGAGGGCGCCCGTCCCCACACGAGCACACAAAACCACACTTGCTTAGGTGGTTGCAGGTTTGCGGCGGCGTTCTCTGAAGCCTTCGATCAATAGATAGAGAACGGGGATGAAGAACAAGTTGAGGATGGTGCTCATGATCATGCCACCGAAGACGGTGGTGCCTACGGAGTGGCGTCCGTTCTCTCCGGCGCCGCTGGCAGTGACGAGGGGGACGACGCCTAGGATGAAGGCGAACGAGGTCATGAGAATCGGGCGCAGGCGGATGCGGGCGGCTTCGACGGCCGCGTCGAGGATGGTCATGCCGCGTTCACGCAACTGCTCGGCGAATTCCACGATCAGGATGGCGTTCTTGGAGGAGAGGCCTACCAGCATGACGAGTCCCACCTGACAGTAGACGTCGTTCTGCTGGCTGCGAATCCATTGGGCGGAAAGCGCGCCGAGCAAGGCCATGGGCACGGCCAGCAGAATAATGAAAGGGAGCACGAAACTTTCATATTGCGCCGAGAGTGTCAGATAGACGACCAGCGTTCCCAGGCCGAAAAGAATGAGCGTGGTCGATCCCGCGGCTAACTCCTCGAGCGAAATTCCCGACCATTCGTAGGTGTAACCCTGGGGCAGAATTTTCGCGGAGAGTTGCTGCATGGTATCAATGGCCTGTCCGGAGCTGAAGCCGGGGGCGGCAGAACCGTTGATTTCCGTCGAGCGGAAAAGGTTGTAGTGGCTGATGACCTGGGGCGCGGAGGTCTGGGTGATGCTGAGTAAATTCCCGAGCGGGACCATGGCGCCGGAATCGGAGCGTACGTAGTACTGCCCGATATCCTGCGGATGCGAGCGGAATTGTTTGTCGGCCTGCACATAAACCCGATACGAGCGGTTATTGAAATCGAAATCGTTGATGTAGGCCGAACCCATATAAACACTGAGCGTATCGGTGATCTGGCTAAGAGGGATGTGCAGGCTCTTGGCTTTTTCGCGATCGATGGTGATGACATACTGCGGATCGCTGGCGGTGTAGGTGGTGAAAAGTCCGGTGAGGTCTTTTTCCGGACGCGCGGCACCAGCGCGGGTGAGGTCGTGGGTGACTTTGTCGAGATCCTGCAGCGTGTGATTGCCTTGATCCAGGAGTTCGAATTGGAATCCGCCGAATTGGCCGAGACCTTGCACGGCGGGCGGTTCGAAGGGGATGACGATGGCTCCGGAAATTCCGAAGAAGGGGCCGCGCAGCCGATTGATGAGTGAGGCCGAGGTGTGCTCGCGGCCTTTACGTTGCGAGTACGGCCGGAGGCTCAGGAAGACCAGACCCGCGTTGGGGGCGCTGCCTCCAAAGCTGAAACCGGCGATGGCGAAGGTGTCCTCGATTTCAGGAAAATTCTTGCTGATGGCGGTCACTTGCGCGGCGATGTTTCGAGTGTATTCGAGCGACGCTCCGGTGGGAGCCTGAATGGCGACGATGAGGTATCCCTGATCTTCGGTGGGGACGAAGCCTTGGGGCACTTGCCGGTAGACGAAGTAAGCGAGACCGAGTCCGGCGACAAACAGGATCAGAGCGACGGCTTCGAAACGCAGGAAAGCGCGGAGGGCGCGCACGTAGCCGTTGGTAAGCGCGGCCAGGAAGCGGTCGACGCGCTTGAACAACCAGATCTTTTCGCCGTGCTCGCGGCCGAGCAGAAGCGCAGCGAGCGAGGGCGTAAGCGTAAGCGCGTTGAAGGCGGAGATCGTAATCGAGAAGGCGATGGTCAGCGCGAACTGGCGGAACAGAATTCCGGTGGTGCCGGGGAAAAACGCGACCGGCACGAAGACGGCAACCAGCACCAAAGAGGTGGCAATGACGGCGCCGGTGACTTCCTTCATGGCGTCGGACGAGGCTTTGACGGGATTGGACTCGCCTTCCTGCAGATGGCGCTCGATGTTTTCGATGACGACGATGGCGTCGTCGACCACCAGGCCAGTGGCGAGCGTGATGCCGAACAGCGTCAGCGTGTTGATGGAGAAGCCGAGCAGTTTGACGAAAGCGAAAGTGCCGATGAGCGAAACCGGAATGGTGACTGCCGGAATGATGGTGGAACGCCAGTCTTCGAGGAAAAGGAAAATAACAAGGATGACGAGGAAGATAGCCTGGCCAAGGGTCGAGACTACGTCGCGGATGGATTCGCCGACCGCGTCGGTGGTATCGAAGGCGAGCTCATACTTCATGCCGGGCGGAAAGCGCTTGGCCAGGCGATCGAGTTCGGCGATGCAGCGGCGGTCCACGTCGAGAGCGTTGGCGGTGGAGAGCTGGGTGATGCCGAGGCCAACCGATTCGTGCCCGCTGTAATTCAGGTCGGAGCTGTAGTCTTCGGCGCCGAGTTCGGCGTGGCCGACATCCCGCAGGCGGACCAGAGTGCCGTCGGCATTGCTCTTCAGGATGATGTCTTCGAACTGACTGGATTCAGAGAGACGGCCGACGGCGCGCACGCTGATTTGGAACTGCTGGCCGGGCAGAGCGGGCTGGGAACCGACTTGTCCGGCGGCGACTTCAACGTTCTGCTCCTGGAGGGCGCTCACTACATCGTCGGCGGTAAGGGCGCGGCCGGCCATGCGCACGGGGTCGAGCCACAGGCGCATGGAGTATTTGCGCTCGCCGAAGATGAGGACGTCGGCCACTCCGGGAACACGCTTCAGGCTGTCGCGCACGTAGACGTCGAGGTAGTTGCTCATGAAGAGCGTGGAGTAGCGGCCGTCGGGCGAGAAGACGGCGGCGCCGAAGACGAAGTTCTGCGAAGTCTTGGCGACGGTAACTCCGACTTGCTTGACCGCGGTGGGGAGCCGTCCGGAAGCAGTGTTGACGCGGTTCTCGATGTCGACGGCGGCGAGGTCGGGATCGCGGTTGAGATCGAAAGTCGCGGTGATCTGGCTGATGCCGTTGTTGTCGCTGGACGAGGTGATGTACTTCATGCCTTCGGAGCCGTTGATCTGCTGCTCCAGCGGCGTGGTGACGGCGGACTCGACGGTCTGCGCGCTGGCTCCGGTATAGACGGCGACGACGCCGACCTGCGGAGGCGCGAGGTTCGGGAATTGCGCGATGGGCAGCGTGGGAATGCAGACGGCGCCAGCGAGAATGATGAGCAGGGCGCAGACGGTGGAGAATACCGGGCGATGAATAAAAAAGTCGACCATAAGAAAAAGTTGCCAGTGGTCAGTGGCCAGTGGCCGGTCTCTTGCGAGTGCTGCTCTTGCTACTCGAAACTTGTTGTACCGGTTTCGAAAGACTTCTTGGGACTTGCTAGCTGCTGCTTTCCTGCGGGATTACGGGTATGCCGTCGATCAGAAACTGGGTGCCGGAGACGACAACCTTGTCTCCCGCCTTTACGCCGTCGAGCACGACATAGTTGTTGCCGACGATTTGGCCAATCTGGAGCGGCTTTTGATGGACTACATATCCACCCCTCGGATCGGGCTCAGCCACGAAAGCGAAATAGAGCCCGCCGATTCGCGACACGGCCACGACCGGAACCACGGGTTTTTCCTGGCTGCCCCAGATCACACGGGCGCGGATGAACTGGGCGGTTCGCAAACTGTCATTGGAGTTTGCGATAGTCGCTTTGACGAGCACGGTTTGCGTGGCCGTGTCCACTTGCGGCGAGATGAACGTTACGCGGCTGCTGGCAAGCGAGTTTCCTGAGCCGTCGACGATCTCCACCGGAAGATTCATCTTCAACTGCGAAGATTTCTCGATCGGAACATAGATGTAAGCTTCGAGACTGCCGGGACGGTCGACGGTGGTCAGCGTGGTAGTGGTGACCACGCGGTCGCCAACACGGACAGGAACATCGCCGACGACGCCGGCACGCGGGGCAACCACCTGGTAGTAGTGCAACTGAACCTGCTGTTCGTTGACCTGAGCTCCGAGGGATTGCAGTTGCGCCTGGGCCGCGTCGAGTGTCGCGCGCGCCTGATCGAGATCCTGTCGACTGACTACACCAGCATTGGCGAGGCCGCTGACGCGGTCGTAGTTCTGCTGCGCCCATTTAACTTGGGCAACTTGGGCGGCGGTCGCGCTCTCCTGACTTTTCAGCGTGGCCTGCTGCTTGGCGGGATCGATCTGCATCATCGGAGCCCCGTCCGCGACGCGTTCGCCCGAGTGGACAAAAATCTGCGTAATGATGCCTTCCACCTGTGGCATGACCACGGCCGAGTCGCGGGATTTCACCGTGGCAACGTAGTCGGTAGTGTCATCGATTTTTTGGACCGTGGCCGTTTGGACTTTGACCGGCATGGCTTGCGGAGGAGCTGCCTTAGCTTCTTTGTTGCTGCCGCAAGCGGTAGTGAAAAGAAGCGTGGCCAGAAGCGCGCCGGGCAGAATCCCCAACCGAATCAAAGATGACGTTCTTGCAGAGAATCGAGACATGATCATTGCTCTTAACGATATTCCTCGGCCTGCGCAGAAAAAGAAACAGGTGCCACTGGGACTGCCTCCAGCGGGTGCGAGGCAGGTTCCTCGCATCTTTAGTGCGGCGACTCCGCCCCAGCAATACTGAATCAAACATTATAGATCGCTGGGACAGGCAGGAAGGTCCGAAGAATTTTCGCTTCTGCTAAATTGTTTTGTTATGAAACCGAGCCGAAGTTTTGCGAGCGACAACAATGCCGTGGTGCATCCCGAGGTGCTGGAGGCGATACGGCGCGCGAATCAGGGACATGTGGTGGGGTATGGCGACGATCCGCAGACGGAATCGGCGGTGGGAAAATTCCGGGAGCAGTTCGGGGCCGAGGTGGAGGTCTTTTTCGTTTTCAATGGGACGGCGGCAAATGTGCTGAGCTTGCAGGCGCTGACGCGGCCTTTTCACGCGGTGCTCTGTCCCGAGCTTTCTCATATTTATACGGACGAATGTGGCGCGCCGGAAAAGTATACGGGCTGCAAACTGGTGCCACTGGCGGCGCCCAGCGGCAAGCTGACGGTCGAAACGGTGGCGCATGCGTATCACGGAATTGGGGACCAGCATCACGTGCAGCCGCGGGTAATTTCGATCACGCAATCGACCGAAATGGGCACCGTGTACAAGCCGGCAGAGGTCGAGGCGCTGGCGCGGTTTGCCCACGAGCGAAAAATGTTTCTGCACATGGACGGGGCGCGCATTGCGAACGCCGTGGCGGCGCAGGGACCGTCATTATCCTTGCGGCAGGCGACGCGCGACTTAGGAGTGGATGTGCTTTCCTTTGGCGGGACGAAGAACGGGTTGATGGGCGTGGAGGCGGTGGTGTTCTTCCGTCCAGAACTGGCCGAGGATTTTTCTTTTGTGCGCAAACAGGGGATGCAGTTGGCCTCGAAGATGCGTTACCTGTCGGTGCAGATGGAGGCGCTGCTGACGAATGATCTTTGGCGGCGGAATGCGGAGCAGGCGAACCGCATGGCGCGGTTGCTGGAACAGGAAGTGAAGAAGATTCCGCGAGCCAGGATTGTGTATCCCGTCGAGGCGAACGGAGTGTTTGCGCAAATTCCGCGGGAGGCCATTGAGAAAATACGGGAGCGTTACTTCTTTTATGTGTGGAACGAAGAAGAGTCGGTGGCGCGGTGGATGTGCTCGTTCGACACGACCGAAGAGGACGTTCGAGAGTTTGCGGAGTTTGTAGGAGCAGTGCTGAGGGGTCTCCCCAACTGACACGTCACACGCTGGGCGCGTCTAAACGGGAAGACCCTCACGGACGGAAAATCGGCTTACCTATTTCTTGCCCGCCCGGACCTTCGCCCATCGTGCTCTCTGCGCGGCTGCGATTCTCCTGCGTCCGGCAGCGGAAATGGTTCGTTTCTTTGCAGGTGCGGAAGTTGCAGCAGATCCACGCTTGTTCCCCTCGAGGTAGACTTTCCCGAAGGTTGTTAGTGCAGCGGTTACGCGATGGAGTTCATTCTCAAGTCGCGCGCGTTCCTGTTGGAGTTGTTTGACTACGGAATCAATGAGTGTGTTTGCCATCAAAGTATTTTATCACTTGTAAGTCGGACATCAAGGTGGTTCGTGCTGGAGGAACTGGTTAGCGGGCGCAAATTCCCGTTATTGGATGAAATCCCGCTCAGGGCAGGGCTTTCAGACCGCACTTGTGCTTCACATAGGACTTCGATAGGAGGGCTAAGTACGGAGGCGACGGAAAGGTTCCGCCGGCTCGCTGTTTATTTCACAAGACTAAGCGTCTTCTCCACTCGGGTCGGTTCAAGGGATGTCGTGATTTGCGTAAAGCGAACCCCATTGCCAACTATTGCGTTTGATGCGAGCATTGTACGAGTGAGACGCCGGGCGTCGGTGTGTTTCGTGGGGATTTGTTCCGTGATTGCCGGTTTGAACCAAACTGCCGGATGAGGGCGGGAGGAGGCAATCGCGCGGGTATGGGGTCCATGTTGCAAAGATTTGCTTCTTTGGCGCGCGATTACGCCGAACTGACTAAGGCGCGCATTACGACTTTGATCGTCCTTACGGCGTGGTGCGGCTATTTCTTTAGTGCGCGCCGGATGGGCGTGTCGTCGTGGTCGCTGGGCCTCGTCCATGCCCTATTGGGTGTGGCGCTGGTTTCAAGCGGAACGGCGGCGCTGAATGAAGTGCTGGAGTCGAGTGTGGATGCGCGGATGCGCCGGACGGCGCTGCGCCCGTTGCCTTCGGGGCGAATGACCATGGCACATGCGGCCACGGTCGGGTTGGCGCTGACGCTTGGCGGTTCCGTCTATCTGGCGATCTATGCCAACTTACTAACCGGGTCATTGGTGTTATTGACCGCGTTGGTGTATCTGGCGGCTTACACTCCACTGAAGAAAGTTTCGCCGGTGTGCACATTTGTGGGGGCGTTTCCGGGAGCAATGCCCGTAGTGCTGGGCTGGACAGCGGTACGCGGGAAGCTGGAAATCGAGACTCTGATCCTTTTTGCCATCATGTTTGTCTGGCAGTTTCCGCACTTTCTTTCGATCGCGTGGCTCTATCGCGAGGATTACGCGCAGGGCCAGATTCGCATGTTGCCGGTAGTCGATTCCGATGGAAAGTCAACGGTGTGGCGGATTCTCGCTTATTCCGCAACGCTGATTCCTGTCAGCATTATGCCCTTCGCGTTGGGAATGGCGGGACGCGTGTATTTGGTGGGAGCCATCCTGATGGGCGCGGCGCTGTTCCGGGTGTCGATGGGAATGGCGTACCCGCAATTGCCGGCAACGGCTGCGGCATCGAAACCGCCAGCTCGCCGCTTGTTGCGGGCAACGATCGTCTATTTGCCCGCGCTATTCGCACTGATGATGGCTAACTCGGGGAGTTAGTCGCCAGTAACTTACCCTTCGATATCAATTAACAAGATAAATCCTCGAAGCGGTGCCAGGTCTCGGCCAGTTCCGAAACTAATCCAATTCCAACTCAATTTTCTTGGCCGCGGGATCGAGCTTTGAAATTCGGAACTTGCGGATCTGCCCTGCCCGCAAGCCTTCCGGCTTCGTCTCGTCGGCGGCGCCGCCGCTCTTCCAGCGGGCTTGCAGCATGGAGCCGAGCGATGACAGATCAGGCTTCGATGAGGAGGACGGCGCCGGTTCAGCGCGCTTGTTTTCTTTCGCCGATGGTTCCGCTGGAATCCGGCACGTTGCCACCACGCCTTCGCCGAGCTCCACGCGGGCGCGTCCTTCGGAAACTTCGACCATGCGGCCCGTGACCACATCGCCTTCTTTATGTTCGGCCAGATATTCATCGAGGCCAGTCGGAACCAGTTGTTTCATGCTCAGGCGTATGAGCCGCTTTTCGGTGTCGAGCGCGAGCACCTGCGCCTTGACCACTTGCCCGACCTTCAGCACCTCTTGCGGGTGATTGATGCGCTTCTCCGCGCTGATTTCGCTGACATGAATCAGGCCCTCCACGCCTTCGGTAAGCTGCACGAAGGCGCCGAACTTCATGATGTTCGTCACCGGCCCTTCGATCACGGTGCCCGGCGCATATTTTTGTTCGGCCCCGGACCAGGGATCGCCCAGCGCCTGCTTGAGGCCGAGAGAGATACGGCGCTCTGCTGCGTTCACTCCTAGAATCACGGCTTCAACGGTCTCGCCCGGTTTCACTATGTCACTCGGATTTCTGACTCGCTTGGCCCACGACATTTCGGAAATGTGAATCAGACCTTCAATGCCAGGCTCGAGTTCAACAAACGCGCCGAAATCGGCGATGCGGGAAACGGTGCCTCGCACCCGTTCGCCCGCCTTGTATTTTTCGGCGACGGCGTTCCAGGGATGCGGCTGAAGCTGCTTCATGCTGATGGCGATGCGGTGCTTGTCCGAATCGATCTTGATGATTACGGCTTCGATCTGCTGGCCGGTAGACAGCACGTCCGACGGCTTGTTGACGCGACGCCAGGAAATTTCTCCGACATGAAGCAGGGCGTCGGCGCCGCCGATATCGACGAACGCGCCGTAATCGGTCAGGCTGCGGACCTCGCCGTGCACGGTATCGCCTTCTTTCATTTCCGAGTAGCGGCGCTCTTTGTCCGCGCGTTCTTCGTCCTCCGCAATTGCGCGGCGATCGACCACCACGTCTTCGTCGGCCACGTCAAGCTTGATGATGCGGCAGCGGATTTCCTGCTCGACCAACTTCTCCAATTCTGATGCGTCGTGCGTTCCGCTGCGCGATGCGGGCATGAAGGCGCGCACGCCGATATCCACGCTCAATCCGCCCTTGATGACGCCCGTCACGGTGCCGATGATCGTCGACTTCTCCGCGAAGGCTTTCTCCAGCGACGCCCAGTCGGTGGGACGCTCGACCTTGCCGCGAGTCAGTTCGTAGTAGCCTTCCGGATCGCGCCCCTTAATGGTGACCTGCACTTTGTCGCCGGGTTTCGGCGGCTTATCCGCCGGAAACGCCGAGAGCGGCAGAACGCCTTCCGTCTTGAATCCGATATCGAGAACGATGGAATCAACGGTCGCGGCAATCACCGTTCCTTCGCGGCGTTGCGAGCCCGGTTCGCTCTTGCGGGAATGGCTCTGCTCGTACTCGGAGAAAATATCCTTGAACGATTCGGCCGGGAGCGATTCGGCCGGGACTGATTCAGCCGATGCGGCGGCTGGCGCGGATTGCGGAGTGCCCGGGTTGGACGCGTCTGGATCGGACATGCTGGGATTGGATGACGTCTCTGGATTGGACATGAATGAGGTTAAAGCCCTGCGGCGTGACCTCGCTTAGGATAACACCGGGAAGGTCCGATCTGGAGGCTGGGTGGCTGGAAAGAGAATCTCAAAACCTGGGGTGTAAACTATTTTTCGTTTACCGAGTCCAAGATTTGAAGCAGGCATTGGTTCGTGAAATTGGTTGGAGGGTTGAAGATGCGGATGGAATTTGTGCTTTTGTTCCTTGTGCTCACATTGGTGACGAGCGGTTCAGCGCAGACGAAGAAGAGAGAGATTGACATCCCGTATGAGCGCTTTGTGCTGGATAACGGCCTGACCGTGATCGTGCATGAGGATCACAAGGCTCCGATCGTGGCCATCAATATTTGGTACCACGTGGGCTCGAAGAACGAGAAGCCGGGGAAGACCGGGTTCGCGCATCTGTTCGAACACCTGATGTTTGGCGGCAGCGAGCACGCGCCGGGGCGGTACATCGACGCCATGGAAAAAATCGGCGCGACGGATTTGAACGGCACCACCAACTCGGACCGCACAAATTATTTCGAGAATGTCCCCACCTCGGCGGTGGATTTTACGCTGTGGATGGAGTC
>CAVRNL010000023.1:0-107122 GCA_963722485.1 uncultured Acidobacteriaceae bacterium | reverse complement strand
TCACCATATCGCTGTCGAACAGGGCCAACTCGATAGTACCTTGCACAAGAGACGCTGTGCTTTCGCTCCAGCGGTACGGTAATTCCCAGACCAAGTCGCCGAAGAAGCCGGTTCGACTGGGCGAAGGATCTGCCCGTCCCGTTAAAAGATCCGCCCGAAAGGAGCCGGTCGAGACGCTCTGGTTCCTCGGCGATTATGCGGCCTTTGATCCCTCTTGTCGATGCGGGGTCCCGCGCTTGATTGCCTTGGTTTTCCAGGCGGCCGGAGTCAAGGACTCTCAGGTTTCTCGGGCGACGGCGAGCAATCGGCGGGCAACGATGTCCGCCGGTTGGTGCAGGAAGGGCCTCTTCCACACATGCTCGCCGAGAAGAACATGAAGACCATCGCCAAGGCCGACTTCCAACGCATTGTGACCACCGACCCCCACACCTATCATGCCTTGAAATACGAGTACGGCCGCTTCGGGCTGGACAAACCGGTCCTGCACTACAAGCGAGGTCCTCGACCAACTGTTGGGGCGGCGGCCGGCCTCGGGCGAAACAGCGCCTCAGCCGGCTGACCACGATCCTTGCGATCCCGGGCCGTTACAACGGCATCTACGATCCGCCGCGGCGGATCATCGATGCCCTGGGATTGCGGCGTTTGGAAATGCCGTGGTAATCCGCCGAGGAGAGTTCCGCCGCGGGGCCGGCGGCGGAGAAGATTGGGATGCAGGGAGAGGAGGGGTCTTGCAACGACCTCCTACCCTCCGGCACCAACCAGGCCCCCCCCCCCGGCCGCGCGCATTTCGTGGTGGCCTGCCCCAAAGATCTCCGGCATGTTCCAGGACGCGGTCAAGACGGTTGGTGCCGAAGTCCGCCTCCGGTGTGGCCGACCTGGGCGAACTCGGTTTACGAAGCCCTGGGAATTTCGACGGAAGCAATGGAGCCGCAAGACATGATCGCCGATGAATCGCTGCGGATTGGGGTTTACGTTTGCCATTGCGGCAGCAACATTGCCGGCGTGGTGGACGTCGAGGAGCTGACGCAGTTCGCCAAGGGGTTGCCCGGCGTGGTCATCTCCCGGCACTACAAGTACATGTGCTTGGATCCGGGCCAGGAGCTGGTGAGCGGGACATCGTTGAGCATCATCTCACCCGCGGTTGGGCGGCGGCCTGCTCGCCGAACCTGCACGAGCCCACCTTCCGCCGCGCCGCCGAGAGCGCCGGCCTGAACCGTTTCCTCGTGCACATGTGCAACATCCGCGAGCAAGTGGCCTGGGTCACGGAGGACAAGGCCGACGGTGACCAATAAGTCCAAGGCCCACCTGGCCGCGGCCATCCGCCGCGTCGCCCTGCCATGAGCCGCTGCAACGGCAGTTCGTGGCCGACGTCCCCCGGGCGATGGTCATCGGCGGCGGCATCGCCGGGATCCAGGCCGCCTGACCCTGCTCCACGCGGGCAAGGAGGTGGTCCTCGTCGATCAGCTTAGCCGTCGATTCGGCGGGCACATGGCCATGTTCGACAAGACGTTCCCCAATGGATGCGCCGCTGGGGATCACGCCCAAGATGACCTCAGTGGCTTCATCCGAATGACCACGCCGGTAACCGATCCGGCATAGAGCTGGGCTGCGGCGGGAACGGTGAGCCCGCTAAGATGAGCAGCAGCGCTAGAGCGGATGCCAGTGGGCCGCAGAGGATGGCCGTGATCGGCGTCCTTGGCCGCGCGTTGTCGTGAGAAGCGGAGTGAAGCATTCTGATTTCAGTCATTGCAGATCCTTAGTTCTCCAATCTCGATGTGGCGCCCGTGCAACTTACTTGCGAGCAGAGGGGCGCTATTTCTGTGGCAAAGGGGCCTCGACTCCCTCAAGCACCGAGTGATCAGGCGTTTCTAAGTGACAGTCGTAGCCATAAAATGATCGTTAAAAACATGCTGGAACAGACAAGCACGCTGGCCGCTCATAATGGGATTTCCTTCCACGGGTTGGAAATCGCCATCCGGCGAATCAGCAGCGAAGACCTTCACCTGCCACTCACCCTCCGGATCGTCGCTGTAACGATGCGGATAAACCTCGGTGGCCATGTAGTAGACTCCAGCCCTCTTGCCGCTCGCGTTCATCGCATCCTTGAGATAAAGGAGAGTGGGCGCGGCCACTGTGGTTGTGGACTTGAGGAGGACTTTTCCGGGGCCTTGTCCAGGTCGAGAACGGAATCGGCGCTCTTGCTGACGATCTCGAAGTGATCCTTGTCGTTGCCGCGATAGAAAGTGAGATAGAACCGTCCCAGTGCGCGGATCGCGGAACAGGTTCGGATTCTGGTTGCGCTGGTCGGGAACGCCCGCTATAAGACCCTTGACCTCGGTCAAATGGATTCCGTCGACTGAAGTAGCCAGCACGACCCGGCTGCTAGAAGTGTCGTAGTCGCGGGTGATCGCGAAGTAGAGCAGGTCTTTCTGTTTCGGATCGGCGCCGGCGAGCACCGTGGGCCAGCGAGCGTTCGTCCAAAGCGGATTCTGATCATACTTAGTCCAGGTTACAAGGTCGTTGCTGCGTGCCAGGCCGATGCCGCGGCCTTCGTTCAACCCGTACCATCCCCAGTAGCGGAATCCACCGCGGTTCAGTTCCAGCACCGACATGGTGTGGGGAAACTCGTTGCCTTCCCACTTCTGCGCGTCGGGAAGAACGTGGCGCGGCGCGGTTAGTTTGAGGTAAGGCACAGCCTTCGGCTGCTCCTGCGAAAGAACCGTAACTGCAGCGCTAACTGTGAGAAGTGTTACTCCAATCAGAACGCTAAGTTTACGAACCGGGTTGAGCATGTATGCTCCTCGTCGAAAATTCACAGCATGCTTCTCACTTACTTCACTTCTGGTTTGTCATCGCCGTATTGATTGTGTTCCACAACGAATCTGAAACTGGATCGTAGGGAACCATGTCGATGGCAAACTCCCAATAAAAGCCTCCACCTATCCAGTTCGAAACACTGGGATGAATGGCGTAATGCCGCTGCACCAAATCCCGAATAACTGGTTCCGGTTTTCTTTTGTCCGACCAGCCAAACTCAGAAATGCCCAGCTTCGAGTTGGGGAACATGGAAGCCAGTTGACCGAAGACACGGTCCCAGTCCGGTTTGTAGCCGTGGCAATCCACTTCGTAGTAACTCACCAGCAGGTAATCGAGGCCGGTCTTCATGCGGGCTGGAATGTTGGCGTCCGCCCACGCAAACATCTCGTTGGCGGCAGGCCGGCGACACGGCGTGTTGTAATAAAGAGTGAGGGCCGCGACTTTTCCCTGGGATTTCAGGTAGTCGAAAGTCTCGGTCATCTTGGTGACTACGTCAGCTTGCGACGTGGACTTCACGGACGCTTTCGGCGAACAACGCTTCGTGGTGCCGAAAAGCCACTCGCCATTGATCTCATTCCCCACTTCCCAGATGTCGACGAGTGGGCCCAGCGTGGTCACGTAATCTTTAAATCGATCGAGGTAATCGGTCGGCGTGAAGCATCTCATGTAGAAGGAATCCACAGGCTGGCCGAACACGTATCCCACACTTTTGATCTGCCGTGTGGCATCCAGGTAGGAACTGGCGGGTGAGTATCCGCTTTTCTTGCCAGGCGAGTAGACAATCCTCGCCGTTGGTTTCACCGACAGATGTCTCATTGAATCGAGCAACTTCGCCAGGAATGCACCGTCGCGAATGTCGTTCTTGTCGTCGACAGTTACACCATGAATGGGCGCTGACACGGCGCTCTGTGCGGGGGAAGTCGCACAGAGCGCCAACAGGAGGGCCACGGGGCAGACCGTCGCTGCGACAGCGCGTGTCCACTTCTGGCGCCGCATCCCTTCTCTTCCGTAGAGTTTTCCAGACATCATCTTGGCCTCACGTGGTCTGGCTCGGCACCGATTCTGCCGGATTGTCCCGATGCAAAATGGTGGCGTTCGTGATGATTGGCCTCGCCCAGAAGCCGACGCTGAGAACGCATCCGAAGGTTACGTACAGAAAAGCGACACCGGCGCGCAGACCGGCGAAATCTCCGATGCGGCCGATGATCACCGGCACCACCGCTCCGCCCATGATTCCCGTGCTCAAAATTCCAGCGAAGGGCCCGTGATGTTCTGAAACCGAGTTCAACGCCAGAGAAACCAGCACCGGCCACATGATCGAAGCGAACAGGCCGATGGCCGGAAACGCGATGAGCGACACGCGCGCTGGACCAAACAACGCCGCCGTCAGGCAAAGCAACGCGCCGATGGAGAAGCCAATCAGCACCTTGCGGCTGTCGAATAACTTGAGCAGTCCCATGCCCACGAAGCATCCGGCGGTGAGCATTCCCCAGAACCAGGAGACGGCGGTTGCACCCGTTGTATGTGGATCGTAACCGTGATACTGGGCGAGAAACTTCGAGATCCAGTCCGCAGTTCCCTGCTCGCATCCCACGTAAGCAAAGACACACAGGAAGAATGCCCACACCATCGGCTTGCGTAGAAGGCTGCCATACATCTGTAGAGAACCAGCGGCTTCGTCGCTCGTGCGTTCGACGCGAGGCACGTGAGTGAACGCGAGCACGGCAATCATCAGCACCGTGGACACCGCAAAGATCCAGTACATAGAAGCCCAGGGGAGCGCGGGCGGAGTAATCCTGCCCAACGTCTCCAACAGTAAATTGCCCTTGGCGGAAGGCTTGCCCAGGTTTTCCACGAGATAGGAGTAAATTCGCGGGCTGGCAAACGAGGCAATGCCGAAGATCAACTGCGCGAATGCGGAGTTGAATGCGAAATGCTCTTCGCCGCCTGCCACCCGTAACAGCGGATTGATGGCAACCTGAAGCGTCGCCATTCCCGCACCCATGATGAAAAGCGATCCGACTGCCACGTGGTAAGTGGGGAAAAGAGCAAAGCTCAAGGAACCTATGGTGCCGGCGAGAAAAGCTGCGATCATTACTGGCTTTTCGGTGAACCGTTCCACCCAGAAGCCCGCCGGAATTGACATCACGCCATAGGCGATGAAAAAGGAAAAAGGTAAAAGAGCCGCCGCGGTGAGACTTACTCCGAAGCTGCTTATGATATCGGGCACGATCGGCCCCAGGATGTTGGTCAACAGCGACATCACGAAGAATGTCAGGAAGACCAAGGCGACCATGTAGCGATTTCGTGCCATAGTTACAATGCCTCTTTTGCTGTTTTACTCCGTTGTTGTAACTTTGGTCGCCAGGGCGAAGCGGCCCGGCTCGCGCCCGGCCTGTGCGGCCAGTGCCAGTGTGATCATCTGCACCGGCAGAATTTCCAGGATTTGGCGAATGCTGGGACCGTGCTCCGCGATACGGCAGCAAGGCAAGGAAGCGTCTTGATCGATGAGTTCGGCGCGCCCTTCCTGCTCGTGGATGTCGTCGAGCAAGCGCTGGTTCAGGTCCCGCGTCTTGGGGTCGCCGGCGAAGACGAGCACAAAGGTTTCGCTTCCCAGCATTTCAAAGGGACCGTGCCGGAAAGCGGCGCTGCTCATGCCCTCGGCGTGAAAGTGGTCGGACTCCTTTACGATCAATGCGCCAGTGTTGACGGTGGCCAACGACGCTCCGCGTCCGACCAGGAACAGGTGGAGAGTGTTGTTGAGCACCCGAGCCAGAGTGTGAACATAGTCCCTCCAATCGGCCAGGTAGGCAGCGGCGGCGGGACAGGCATGCTTCAACTCCTGGCGCGTGCGCCGCAGATCGCGTTCGCAGAGAACATCTCCCAGCCATTTCAGGGCCATGAGCGCGGTCACATAGGTCTTGCACGACACGGAGAACTCGTTGCCCGCCTGGGTGAGCACAGCGGCGTTCGCGTGTTTGGCCAGCGGGCTATCGGGCGTGTTGGTTACTGCGATGACGGTGCAGTGTTTGTGGTTGGTTTGCGCCAGCCGTACCATCTCCGCGCTTTGCCCGGACTGCGACGCAGCAATAATCAAGGTCTGAGGATCGAAGAACCGGTTGTTGTAGTGGACCAGTTCGGAGGTCTCGACCATGAGCGCAGTGAATCCGTGGCTGATCAGTTCCAGGTTCAGCGGATGAAGGGCGTGAAACGAGGAGCCCATGCCGGTCAGCACCACTCTCTGGAACTTGCCCTGGTTCAAGCGCGCGGCAATGTCCTGCAGCGTCTTGGACGTTTCCAGGCTGGCGAAAGTGTCCTCCAGAGCCTGGGGCTGATAAAGAATATCCCGAAGATATTCGCCTTCGATCATTGCGAGATCTTCAAGCACGGTGTCCTCCCTTTCGATTGAACCGGTGATGCCACACCCGCGCAGCGCCGATCAGGTTTGCATCCTCGCCTAGAGAAGCCAGCGTCAGCTCCGCTTTCTCGTACGGAACATAACGGCAGCAGCGGCAAACGGTTCTGCGGATTTCCTCCAGAAAAAGAACCGCGCTCTTCATCACGCTGCCTCCGAGCACGATGGCATCGGGCGTAAACAGCGTGACCAGATTAGCGATACCGAGGCCCAGGTAACGAGCTTCCCGGTCGGCTGCCTGGCGCGCTAACTCATCTCCCTTTTGCGCGAGTTCACAAATCCGCTTGGCGGTTAAGTGGTCGCGGTGCGGGTAGTCTTTCGGCATGTTGCTCTCCACCCACGCGACCATCGCCGGACCCGCAGCCAGCGATTCCCAGCACCCGTGGAATCCACACAGACAGAGCGGCCCGGACGCGTCGATGACACAATGGCCAATCTCCGGGTGAGCTCCATCCACGCCCCGATAAAGCTGTCCGTCCAGAACCAGGCCCACGCCGATACCGGTCCCGACAGTCACGTAGATCAGGCGCTTCTTGTTTTTTCCCGCGCCCCACGCTGCCTCCGCCAAGGTCGACGCATCGGCATCGTTCTCCATGGCCACCTGCACACCGAAGATGCGGGCCAGGTCAGCCACCGGATTTTGGCCACGCCACTCCGGAAAGAAATTAACGTCGCCGATTTCCCCGGTGAAGGGATCCACAGGACCGGTGCACCCAATCCCAATGCCAGTCAGCTCAGCATTGGCCGCTGTCGCCACGGTACGCAACATGTTCTCGATGCGCGCCAGCGCCTCTCCATAACCGCGCTCCGCATCCGTCGGACATTCCGCGCGAGACAGCACGCGGCCGTCGTCATCTACCATTCCAACCGCGATTTTTGTGCCACCGATATCAACAGCGCCAATCATGAGTATTCCTTCCTGGCCCAACTCTACTTCCACTCCACGATGGCCGCTTCGTAGGGTTCCACGTCCATCTTCCAGTGAGAGCCTTCAACGGCAAGCGCTTTGGAACTGTCAGCTCCAATCTGGCGGACCGATTTCACCGGCAGCGATGTCGAGATCGTCGCACTGTAAGACTGCGCGCTGTGATTCACCACCACGGCATACCCGCGATGGTCTCCGCGCAACGAAGTTACTTCCACCGACGGCTGGTCGCTTTGGAAAGCAGCCTTCACGCCGGTCCAGTCACGAAAGGCCTCATAGATGCGATGGGTGCTCTCCGCTTTCTCAAATGCCGACGGAGTATTCGCCAGATAAGTTTCGATGGGATAGGCCGAGAGCAGCGTCTTTCCCGAGCCGATCGTGTTCGCGACCAGCGCGGGCCGGCCTTCCTGATCGACGGCGATTATCTTCCCGCCCTTCACTTCCAGTAACGAACCCCAAACCCGCGGGTTCGCGCCAGGAACGGAATAGTGAAAGGTGTCGCCGGGCTTCAACCCGCCAAAGGGCTCGACGATTTTCAGAGTAACTTCCGACGCGACCAAGGTATCGACCAGTCGCGCGCCGAAAATCGTCTCCATGTCGGGGATGGCAGCGTCGGCTGCAACCGATGCGTAGAGAAAGCCACCGCCCTCCACATACTTTTTCGCTTTCTCGTAGAAGTCGGAATGAACGTGCGCGATCACGCTGGCCGTGCTGGTCAATGGCGAGGGCAGGAACAGCATGGGGCGTTTCGCCCAGTCGTCATACTCGCGCGGGAAGTCGGCCTTCAACCCTGCGCGATGCGCAAGGACGAAGGAGTTCAACGCGGAACTGATCAGCCATTCGTTGTCGGAGCCGGTGCTCGGCGGCGCCTGGCCGGGTATAGCGTCGCCGTCAAAGGTCGAAACGTAGGGCGTAACTTCAGGACCGGTCAGACCGAAGCGCGAAAAATCTCCATGCGTTCGCGCCCACTCGCCGGGGATCAGAATGGCAACCTCGGCGGGAGCAGGCGTTAGCCCGGTCAGGTCCAACTGCCCCACAATCTTTGAAAACTTCTTGAACTCGGTAGCCAGCGGCTTGTCTTGACGATCCCAGGTCGTCATTCCCCAACGCGTCTCCTGCGGGGTTCGCAGGTACGGAGCCTTGTGGAACTGCTCCGGCGAAGCGTCGGTGTAGCACCAGAGATCGACGCCAATCGATCCCGCAGCCAGGCCTGAATACATCTGCAGGCGGTCGTACACGGCAACTCTTTCGGGAGAATACTGTGCGGTAGATCCTCCCATCTCGTGGATCATTGCCGGACGTCCGGCACCGCTCGACAGCGCAATCTCGAAGGCCGCGCCATAGGTTCCGCGCTCGGAGAGCATGGGATCGGGGAAAAGATCGGTGTTGTAAATGGTGAAGGGATGCACGCTGAAGAAATCGACTTCTTTCGCAATGTTGTCGGAACGGAATGGACCATGGCCGACTTCTTCTCCGCTGGTTCCGACGACGATAAGGTGAAGTTTGTCTTCGCGGCGAATCGCGTTGGCAATCAGGCGAGTCCAGTTGACGGCCATGGCATCGGTGGTCTGCGTTTGTACGATCCAAAACGGTGGCTCATCGGTCAGATCCCAGCCGATGATCCCAGTCTCGTTGGCGTAGCGCCGGCCAAACTCGGCCGCGAGATTCGTCTCCAGCCGCAGCATTTCCGGATCGCTATGCGGATGCCGGCCGTGCCGCCACGGCACATCCCAATAGGCCTCGCCCACCTCGCCGCCGATAAATAAGGACGGATGCAAGTAGATCTGATACTTGTGCGCCAGCGAAACCAGGTAATCGAGTTGCTGAAAAGCAACCGGGTTGTAGTCTCCGGGACGGGGCTCAAACCACGCCCACATCATGTCGAAGCGGACGATGCTGTAGCCGAGTTCATGCATCTTCGCGAAATCCGCTTCGATGTCCTTCGGGTCCCACTGCACCGGCCACTGCATCGCCGCTTTCGCCGGAACCCAGTGCGCTCCCACGGGCAGGAACCGTTTGCCATCGCGCGTGAAGTACTGGCCGTCGAGATGAACCGGCGGCAACTTCTTCGCGGCGGCAGTGGTCGTGGTCGTCGTTGTTGCCGTTGGATTCGCCTGCTGACCGAAGCTGGGCTGTTGCTGAAAGAGCAACAGCGCCCCACCGGCGATCATCGCAACTGCCGTTAACCGGAGAACTCTCATCTTCTGCACCGTGCCTGCCTCCCGCTTTCCGCGCTCACAGTCTTACTGGCGCACTTCAATCTCGTCGATAAATGTCCACTCCGCATTTGCTCCTGGCTTCACTTGCACCTGCACATAGCGGCCAGTAACGCCGGTCAAGTCTGTCAAGGTGTACCAGAGCGACTGTGTGCCATCACCCGGGGACGGTTTTTTCACCGTGCCCACCTCCGTGAAATTCACATTGTCGTCCGAGACCAAAGCGGTCACCGACTGCGGCAGGAGAATCCCGGATACCTCGTCCTGGAGCCAATTGCTGCGGATCTCCTTGATGACCTGCTCCGAGCCGAGATCAACCGTGAACGAGTAAGTCTTTGTGGTCGCCCTTCCCTGCCAGGCGGGATCGGCATAGCTCGTCGACCCCAGAATTCCGTCAGTCAACTCAACGCCCCCGGTATCGGGATAACTGGGATCCGCAGGCATGGTTGCCGTGTACGGTTTGTCGAGGGCAATGTTAGTCGGATACAGACGCGGCTCCGGAGTCGTCGTCGATGTTACGTTGCTAGGCTTGGACTGATTTCCCGCGGCATCGAACGCTCTGACCTGGTAGGTGTAGGTTGTGCCAGGCTCCAGTTGTACATCGAGGAAGCTGGTCGTTCCATCGCGCTGACTGCCCGCATAGTGTTCATCGCGAAAGATGAGGTAGCCGACGACGCCGACCTCATCGGTCGATGCGTCCCAAGTCAGGCGGATGGTCTGGGAGTTGCGTGCCACGCTGGTTAAGTTCGCCGGAATCGTCGGCTCTATGCGCTCAACTTTTCCGGTCGCGAGGTAATCCAGATACGTCTGGTAGTAGAGCGGATTCACTTGCTGCGGGCTCATGTAGTAATTGAAGCTGAAGCTGAGGTAGCTGCTGACGTAGGGCTCGACCGCGCACATGTCGTTCACGATCGAACGAATCGACTGGGGTTCATAGTCGAGAGTGAAGGTTTCCGTGTCGGCCCAGAACTGGGTTTGGGGACGCGAATTTTGAATCGCACTTTGGACGGCGCTGAACCACGCCGGCAGTTGCGCTTTCGTCGAGTGCCCCGCGCCGACTCCGTCCTGCAGCGCCAAAATGTCGATCGGGCTGCGTCTCAGAACGTATTCCCACATGGTTTGCCATTGCGAAGGCGAGAGACCCGCGGTTGGGTTGAAGAACGGTGCAATCACGACGGGCTTGCCGGGCGTGAGTTTGTGCAGGTGATTGCCCACGGTCCGGTAGAACGCAACCAAATTGCTCCACTGTGCCGGAGTGGTCTCAACGTTATCCACTTCGAACCCCAGATACCATCCGGTCAGCGATTCATGACTTCCATAGCGCTTCCAGAGGTCGTCGGCTAAAGCGTTGGCGACCTTGGCCTCGTTATCGAGCCACGGCCTGTCCAAGATATAGTTCGTCCACCAGTCGTCGTTGATCTGCAAGCCGAGATACACTTGCGCGCCGCTGGCATCCGCGGTATCAAGAGCCCGCTTCACCACGTCGTGCTTCGTGTTCTGTGTATAGCCCGCGATTGCGGAGGGATAGATCGTGGTCTTCTCCTTGCTGTCGGCCGTCCACTGCAGGACCATCTGGTTGAGCTCAGCGTTCTTCATGTAACCGAACTCGTTGCTCCACTGTTTCAAAGTCCACGCGTCGCCCAAGGCTGGTTGCAGAAACGAACCTCGCAGTTCGGGGCGGGAGCAATCCTGCGCCACGCACCCTAGACACGCCAGGAAGATGAGCACCGCCACCATCGCATACTTCGCACGCATTGGCATTCTCACTCCCGGCTCGCGTTGGGTCTGTGACGGAAGCCGGTTCGCGGAACCGGGAAGTGCCGTGAACGTCGAGCTTCTCAAGTCAAGCATACGGACACGAAAACATCATATGTATGTATGTTGTCAATATGTTTTTTGGGGAGGTGCGGCTGTGGAGCGAGAACAGAGCGTTGGAAAGTCCGCGTAGGTGCTTTATCATGTTATGTTTACTGGTCGCTATCAATTGGAGGATGGGTTCGCTGACCATCTCGAGAAAATATCGCTGCAAGTACCTTATACACGTTGCATACTATGTGTGTATGTTACGCCGTTGGGCAATCCGCTGCTGTCCACAGAGGTCGCGCGGAAACGTGCGATGGCTCGCATATGGCAGTGGCCAACAATGCGATGGCAAGCAAGCCTCTACAGTTCCCGACGCCATAAGCTGTTGGATTGATGGAGCGGGAGACGGGGATCGAACCCGTGACATCCAGCTTGGGAAGCTGGCGTTCTACCGCTGAACTACTCCCGCTCGACTGGGTTAGAGTACCATTCCGCGCTATCCAAGACAACGGTTGCTACCCTGTTCTTGTTCGTTCGTGCGCCAACCTGCTACTCGCGGCCCGCCGAGTCTTGCATCCCGGACAAGCGGTGCACCCCGGAGCGCTTCAGCGCAAACAGAATCGCCCAACCCGTCAACCCAGCCGCGTACGCAAGCGCGAACATCAGCACGAATGGTTGCAAGAATGTTAAGTGCTCCGGCTGAATCGGACCAACCGGTGGATTCAAGTGAGGTAACGAGGCTGAAATTGCCTGCGCCTTTTCAATGGCGAGCAAAGTCCCCGCCAAAATCAGCGTCATCAGTACTGCGGTAGCCTTTGGAAAACGGAATTCGGAATGCATCGTAAACCTCCTTATTGGCAATAGCACCCAGGAATGAGAACCGGCTAGCGACCGGACATGCTCGTCAAGTGCGCCGCGCACCAGGCCTCGAATTTCGCGAAACCAGAATCGGCCCCGCGCGACCGCACACTTCTTCTCGATCTCGGCGCGCGCGGCACAAAATACTGCCGTCATCTCCTCGCCGTACTCGCGGCGATGGGACGAGGGATACAGCCGCAGCAGGCACTGATAGAGTGAAAGCATCGATCACGTCTCCTTCCGTGCCACCCGCAGGCTCGCTAAACGGGTCAAATGCTTCATGCGGGTCACCTCCGTTTGCAGGTTTCGCCGTCCGCCGGAAGTCAGACGATACGCCTGGCGCCCTCGCGATCGCTCTTCTTCCTCAAAGCGTTCAATCCAACCCTCGTCGAGCAGACGGCGCAGTGCGCCATAGAGCGTGCCGGTCGAGAGCAGCACGCGCCCGTCGCTCATCTCTTCCACGTCTTTCAGGATGGAATAGCCGTGTCGTGGTTGCCCCGCCAGGCTCATCATGATTAGCATCACCGGTTCGGTGAGCGGCAACGACTGCATATGACCTCCCACGACATGTCGCGCAACGCCATATTGAGCGAATTCCGTGCACACGTCAAGTGGAAACTTCTCTCTCTTAAGAGCGTAAACGCATTCGCCCATCGGTCGGCGGCCTTTACCGTCCTCCCGGGTCGCATCGGGCAATCGGTTAGCGCTGCGGAGTTGGACCTGGGCTGGGGGGCTGATCGAGACCCGGCTTGCCCGGCGCCGGTTTTTCCGGAATGGCGGGCGCGGCTGGCGCGAGTGGAATTGCGGCCGCTCCAGCCGTGCCTTGCGGATCGTTCGAGCCCGGCAGTAGCGACGATGGGGTGGCGAACAGCGGATCGGGGAGCGAATCGGGCGCCGGCTGCGCTTGCGACGGCCGGATTCCCTTGGCCTCCACGATCGACCATCGCCAATCTTCATCGGGGCCGGGAGTGATGCCGACATTTTCGTGAAACGCGGTGGTGGTGAAGGGCTTGGCCTCGGCCTTAAGGTGATAGAGGAGCGTCACATCGGAGCGCCGCTCGACCGCGATTGGAGCCAGGCCTTCGGCGGCGGGAATCACACGCGCGCGCGCGGCTAACTCCGCGTTCTCTCCGGGCTTGCGCTCGAGCGTCAGGCCGATGGTGATTTCGCGAAGATCCCAGTCCGTTCCGTTGAACACCTCAAGCTGCAGGCTCTCATCCTGAATGGAGCCAGGGCCGTCGATCTTGATCAGTTCGGTGAGCGGCAAGTCTTCAATCAGAACCGGCTTGATCAGCAGCGAACTGGCGCGCGCGTTGAACGACAGACTGCAGGTAACATCGGGCGACGATACTTTGACAGTGTTGCTGGAAGGGTCGATGGAAAACACGGTCTTGTCCTGCTTGACCGGCCTTGCGTTTTTGGCGTCCTCCATGACCTGGGTCAGATTGTCGTTATCGATCACCGTGCTGGCAGAGTCCGGTTGTTGTTTTGGCTGCTGCGCTTTGTTCTTTCGGAGGTCGCGTGCCAGGTCTCCGAGCGGCTGGGCATCCTCTTGCGCCCAAGCGGCCAAGGGCAGCAAAGACACAATGAGCAGCAAACAGAGTGCAACCAATCGCAAGCTGGGGAGTCTGGATCGCATGATTTCGGTCGCTGAAGCCGCGTGGGCGCTCAGCGAGTTCATCTAAAAGTTTAGGCGAGATGGAATGGAAAAGAAGTTACCGAAGGGACACGTTGGTGCTAGCACTTCTGGGGATGGGAAAGAAGTACGCTTGGAAGCGGCCTGGACGCGCTCAGATCAAAGCGACGCGCAACGGGGCGCGTCCAGGCCTTTTTCACAATCTGCTCACAGCAAGCCAGAGGCACGAAAACGGGTGACGGGATCGGTTACCTGCATTGGTTGACGCTTAAAAACCCAGCGCGCCACCGCAATTCCCAATGCCGCATAACACAGATGCCAGAGTTTCATATCATCGCTCCCCACGCCGGACCTTTACCGGGGAGAGACTACGAAGGTCCTGCCGTGAATTAACGCTACGTCTTGTTTCATCGGCAGGTCTAGTCCACGAAGGTGCTATGAAGCTGTGCAAAAGTAATCCGAGGTAATGAGGCCGGGTAACTAGAAACAACTTGTGTAGAGAACCCCGTCTCTCTTGGACGCGGCGGGAGGCGCGACAAGTCGTGTCTCTACTCGGAGCTCTCGATCCAGCCGCCGCCGACGACGATGTCGCCATCGTAAAAGACCGCGGCCTGGCCGGGGGTGAGCGCGCGCTGCGGCTCGTCAAAGGTGACGCGGACTTCGTCCGGCCCGGCGGATTCAATCACGGCTGGCGCCGGTTGGTGCTTGTGACGAATCTTCACTGCGACCCGCATGGGCGCGTGCAGCTCGGCTGTCGAAATCAGGTTCACCCGCCGCGCCCGGAGAGTGCGCGCGTAAAGCTCCTCGTCCCTGCCAACCACCACTTGCCGCGTGTCATTCTTGATTTGAATTACGTAGAGCGGCGAGCCCGTGGCCACGCCGAGTCCCTTGCGCTGTCCGACCGTGAAATTGTGGACGCCGGCGTGCTCGCCGATCACCTTGCCGTCGGCAGTGACCATCTCGCCGCCAACCATCTCACCCGCAATCGTCTTGCTGGAAACTCCTGCCGACTGCTCTCCCTGCTCGCTGAGATAGGCTTCGAGAAAACGCTTGTAGTCGCCGCCGGGGACGAAACAGATTTCCTGCGAGTCGGGTTTTTCGGCGATGGCGAGGCCGTGCTTGCGGGCAAGTTCGCGCACCTCGGACTTGGTCATGCCGCCGAGCGGAAACAGAGTTCGGCTCAGTTGCTCCTGCGTAAGGCCGAAGAGAAAGTAAGTCTGGTCTTTGGACTTGTCGGCTGGACGCTTCAGCAGCCAGCGGCCAATCTGCTCATCAAACAACACCTGGGCATAATGGCCGGTGGCAATCTGTTCAGCGCCAATCTGTTGCGCCACAATAAGTAACTGATCAAACTTCAAGTGATTGTTGCAGAGGCTGCAAGGGATTGGCGTGCGCCCGGCCAGATACTCCTCGACGAATGGCCGCACCACATCGCGCTCAAAGCGTTCTTCGTGATTGACCACGTAGTAAGGGATGCCCAGGGCTTCGGCAACGCGGCGAGCATCGTAGACATCGTCGATCGAACAGCAGCGGCCTTGCACGGATTCGGGCATGCCTTCGTGTCCGGCAAGACGGCGCTGATTCCAGAGTTGCATGGTCAGGCCAATGACGTTGCGCCCTTCGGCGCGCAGCATGGCCGCTACGGTCGAGGAGTCCACTCCTCCCGACATGGCAACGGCGATGGTTTCGGAAGCCAGCATTTAGCAATTAGCACTTAGCCGTTAGCTGTTCACGATCCAGATTTGGCTAAGTGCTAAATGCTAAGTGCTAACAGCGCTCTTCGTCCACACCGGCGACAGTTCCCGCAGCCGGGCGACCGTTTCCGGAATCAACCCCAGTGCGAACTCTACATCCTCGCGCGTATTTTGTTTCCCGAGGCTGAAACGGATGCTGGCCTTCGCACGCTCGCGGCTCAACCCCATCGCGGTCAGCACATGCGACGGTTCAATCGCTCCGGAAGAGCACGCTGCGCCGGTCGAGACGGCCAATCCCTTCAAGTCCAGTGCGATGACCAGCGCCTCGCCTTCGATGCCATCGAAATAAATGTTGGTCGTATTCGGCACGCGCGGCGCACGTTCGCCATTTGAGCCAGCGCCGTTTAAGCCTGTCGCTTCGATCTCGAGCAGTTCCCTTTCGAGATGATCGCGCGCAGCGGCCGTCTTAATATCGTCGCCGCGTTCGAAGCCCGCGAGCGCCAACTCGGACGCCTTGCCCAAGCCGACGATGCCCGGAACGTTCTCCGTCCCAGCACGGCGAGAACGTTCATGACTCCCGCCATAGAGCATGGGCTCAAGCCGAGTTCCCTTGCGGACATAGAGCGCGCCCACCCCCTGCGGCCCATGAAACTTGTGGCCCGAGATGGTCAGCAGGTCGCAGCCGATCTTGTTGACATCGATCGCGATCTTGCCCGCCGCCTGCACTGCATCAGTGTGAAAGTAGACGTCGGCTTCGGCAGCAATCTTGCCGATCTCGGCGACCGGTTGCACCACGCCGGTCTCGTTATTGGCGAGCATGATCGTGATCACCTTTGTATTCGGCCGGAGTGCGCGCTTCACATCCGCCGGATCTACCAGGCCACGGCCATCCACGGGAACGTACGTGACTTCGAATCCGTGTGCCGCGAGATGCTTGCAGGCATTGAGGACCGCGTGATGCTCGATGGTCGAGGCGATGACGTGGGCGCACGGCCCCGGTACGAAATCTGCCACACCAAAAATCGCCAGATTGTCGGCTTCCGTGCCGCCGCCGGTAAACACGATCTCCGAAGGCCGGCAGCCCAGCAGTGCGGCCACCGATTCACGGGAGCGCTCGACGGCCGCTCGCGTCTCCTGTCCATGATGGTGGATGGAGGACGCGTTGCCAAAGCGCTCGCCAAAGTATGGCCGCATCGCCTCCAGTACCTCTGGGAGCACAGGAGTCGTGGCGTTGTTGTCGAGATAGACCCGGCGCGTCATGGTGCTCCCATTGTACCGATGTCGTGATGATGCACGGTGCCGGATGCTCGCGTGGAGAACGAGCTTGCCCCGTCACAGATTTTAGTGAAGCGACGGGCCTCTCGCACGTTGCGCCGCGAAGCCTGCGCCGGGCTGGGATGCCCGGCGTGCCACCAGCGACTCAGCGTTTCTGCACCGGCACATATTTCTGTGGATACACCGGCCCGACGTAATCCGCGCGCGGGCGGATCAGCCGGTTGTCGTCGAGTTGTTCGATGACGTGGGCGGTCCAACCGCCGACCCGCGCAACCGCGAAGATCGGCGTGAACAGATCGACCTCGATACCGAGGGTGTGGTAGGTGGAAGCCGAGTAGAAGTCCACATTGGCGTTGAGCTTCTTATCGGCCCGCACGAAGTCTTCGATCTTCTGGGAGTATTCAAACCACTTGGGATTACCGCTGGAATGTCCCAGATCGTGCGACATCTGCCGCAGGTGCGTGGCCCGCGGGTCTTCCGTGTGGTACACGCGATGTCCGAACCCCGGAATCTTCTTCTTCTGCGCGAGCAATCCTTTGACATACTCGACCGGGTCGGCGCCGTTGGCATCGATTTCCATCAGGATCTTGAACACAGCCTCGTTGGCACCGCCGTGCAGGGGCCCCTTGAGCGTGCCGATGGCCGAGGTGACCGCGGAGTGCATATCGGAAAGGGTCGCGGCCGTAACCCGCGCCGCAAACGTCGAAGCGTTCAATTCATGATCGGCGTGCAGGATCAGCGCGATATCCAGCGCCCGCTCCGCTGTGGCTGTGGGCATTTCGCCGTTCAACATCAACAGAAAATTAGCCGAGTGCGAGAGGCTGCGGCCCGGCGAGACCACCGGCTTGCCTTTGCGAATCCGGTCGTAGTTGGCTACCAGCATCGACAGTTGCGATGTCAAACGGATGGCCTTGTTGATGTTTGCGTCGTGATCATTCTTGTCATATTCCGGGTCGTAATATGAAAGCGCGGACACCAACGTACGCAGCACGTCCATGGGAGGAACGTGTTGCGGCACCAACTGCAGCCGGTAAAAAATCGATGCATCGAGCTTGCGCTCCTCCGCCATGCGCCACTTGAGGTGCTTAAGTTCCTCCGCGTTGGGCAGATGTCCGAACCACAGCAGGTGGCAGACTTCCTCAAACGAAGAGTGGTCGGCCAGATCGTGGATGTCATAGCCGCGATAGGCCAGCACTCCCTGCTCGCCGTCGATATAGGAAATGCTGGACGTGGTAACGACAACCCCTTCCAGACCTTTCGGGGTATGCAGACTCGTAACGCTGGACATGGGCTCCTCGTTCTTCGTTGGCAGTGCGGATGGATGTAGGTTGCTGGCCCCCCACAATCAACGCGGCTCGGCAACCCTCTTTTATACGCTAAACCGGCGGCAGTTTCCAAGCGGGGGTCCCAAGCGCTTTTGGCCGGGAAGCGCCTGCGGCGTAGAATTACCGGTTTGCCCTTTGCCGCTGGAGTGCCGGCAGACCCCGGCGGATTGCCAGTACTCCGCGGAGAATTCATGAAGACAAGACTGCTCATGCTCGGCCTCATCCTTGCCCTGGCAACACCTCTGGCGTTCGCCGACGAGGGTATGTGGTTATATAACGCCTTCCCCAAAGATCGCGTCCAGAAGCAATACGGTTTTCCAGTCACGCAGAAATGGCTCGACCATCTGCAGCTTTCGTCGGTGCGCTTCAACAATGGAGGATCCGGGTCGTTCGTTTCGGCCGACGGCCTGGCATTTACCAATCATCACGTGGGCGCCGACTGCATTGAGAAACTTGCCACCTCCGGCCATGACTACATGAAGACCGGTTTTTACGCCATGACCCAGGCGGAAGAAGCCAAGTGTCCCGATCTTGAACTGAACGTGCTGGTCGGCATCGACGACGTGACCGCGAAGGTGAAGGCTGCTGCACCGGCAACCATGTCCACGGCCGACGCTGGCCAGGCACAGCGCTCCGCCATGAGCGCTATTGAGAAAGACTGCGCCACTGTGACCGGCCTGCGCTGCGACGTAATCGCGTTCTACTCCGGCGAAGTCTACAACCTCTACAAATACAAGAAATACACGGACGTGCGGCTGGTGTTTGCGCCGGAATTTGCCGCGGCATTTTTCGGCGGCGATCCCGACAACTTCACCTTCCCGCGCTATGACTTGGACATTACGTTCTTCCGTGTCTACGAAAACGACAAGCCCGTCCACCTCGACCACTATCTGCAATGGTCGAAGGTAGGAGTGAAGGATGGCGATCTGATTTTCGTTTCCGGCCACCCCGGAAACACGGATCGCTTGAAAACGGTGGCGCAATTGCAATTTCTGAAAAACGTGGAATATCCGTCGCGCCTCGCCAACTACAAGCGGCGTATCGCCATGCTCCAGAAGTTCAGTGCACAGTCTCCGGAAAACGCGCGCATCGCGCAGGAGCGCATCTTCGTACTGCAGAACTCCCAGAAAGCAATTAACGGTGAGTATGAAGGGCTGCAGGATATGACCATGTTGAAGCAGATGGACACGGCGGAGCGCAAGCTGGAACAGGCTTATACGGACAAACACAAGGGCGAGCCCAACCCCTGGCAGGAAATTTCCAACGCGGCGAAGTTGAACCGCGAAATTTATGATCCCCTCACCTACGTCGAGCGCATGCGTGGATTCAGCTATGTCGAACGCTTGCGTGGGTTCAACTGGGACCTGACGGGATACGCCCGCATTCTGGTTCGTGTCGCCGAGGAAAAGTCGAAACCGAACGGCGACCGTCTGCGCGAGTATCGCGATTCTGCTCTGCCCTCCCTGGAGCAGCAACTGCTGAGCGCGGCTCCCATCTACAAAAATCTTGAGACCGCGATTTTGGCCCTCGCCCTGGCCCAGATGCAGGAAGCGTTGGGACCCGAAGATCCAGCGGTGAAAGCATCGCTGAGTGGCAAGTCGCCCGACGAGGCTGCGAGGGAGTTGATCGCCGGAACAAAGTTGGACGATGTGACCGTCCGCAAACAACTCTATGAGGGCGGAAAGGCAGCAGTGGATGCCAGCACGGACCCATTGATCGTCCTGATGCGCAAGGTGGACCCCGAGGCACGGGCGGTGCGCAAGCGCTTCGACGACGAGGTCGATGCGGTGGTGCAGCGCGACGGCGCAACCATCGCCAGGGCGCGCTTTGCTCAGAGCGGTTTCACCCAGCCTCCCGACGCGACCTTCACTCTGCGCCTCAGTTATGGCACGGTGCAGGGCTACGAGGAGAACGGCAAAAAGATTCCTTACTTCACCACCTTCGCTGGGGCGTTCCAACATGCGGAGGAGCACGGCAACCAGCCTCCATACGATCTCGCCGCCAGTTGGCCGAAGATGAAAGCGAAACTCAATCTCGAGACGCCGCTGAATTATGTTTCTACCGCGGACATCATCGGCGGCAACTCGGGCAGTCCGACCGTGAATAAGGCGGGCGAAGTCGTGGGAATTATTTTTGACGGCAACATTCAGTCGCTGGTTTTGAACTTCTATTACGACGATCGCCAGGCCCGCGCCGTCCAGGTAGATTCGCGGGGCATCATCGAAGCCCTGCGCAAAATCTATGGCGCCGATGCGCTCGTCAACGAACTCACCGGCAACAAGACGGCAGGCGAATAGTAGGCTCGTGGGGGGACGGGCGGCCTGTTTTCAATACAGCGGCACTTTCGGATCCACCGTCCGCGCCCAGCCGTCGATCCCGCCGCGCATGGATTGCACTTTTTCGAATCCCTGCTGGCGCAGCCAGTTGGTGACCGTCAACGAGCGCACCCCGTGATGGCACACGACCACGATGTGATCGTCGGGGTCGAGTTCCTGGTGAGCGCGTGTCGGGATGTCGCCCATCGGAATGTGCTTTGCCCCTGCGATGCGCGCGGCTTCGTATTCCCAAGCCTCGCGAACATCGAGCAGCGTGAATATTTCTCCGCTCGCTTGCAGCGACTTCACCTGCCCGGGAGAGATTTCAAAGTCCATAATTTGATCTATGCTTGCGCCGGAGTGCCGCGTCCCGTAAATTCACGACGCAATCTGAACTGTCATCTTGAGCGAAGCGAAAGACCTGTGCATAGGGGCGGATTCAAATTCAGAGGTCCTTCGCTTCGCTCAGGATGACACTCTATAGTTATTCTTCCGAGGCTCCGCCGTTCTTCTCAGCGTAGTCAGACTCATCAGCGCGGCCAGCCCCCAGAGCGCGCCGGTCCCGATTCGAGCCGTACGCACATCGGCGGACGGAACGTTGCGCCACAGCGTCAACCCACAGCCCGCCACAAAATTGACGACCAGCAAGCCGAAAAATAATCTCTCGCGCAGGCAGCGCGTGTCGAGCGCCAAGCCTGCCAGCAAGAGGATCCACACGATGTAGGTCGCCGTGGTCCAGGCGTCGTGCGGCCATTCATATTCGTGGCGACTGACGTGGCTAAAAGAAATCCACGTGAAGTAGGCACAGCCAAGAAAGCCCGCTGCACCCCATAATGGCGTCCGGCACATCAGATGGCCGGAGCGGTAGGGCGGCTTTGCTCCGATCTTAGCCTTCGCGTTTTCCATGGGGCTGTCCATTGCGGCCGCCGTCTCTTAAGGAAAACAATGATACCCTCGCGCGCGTCCACAGGCGAGATCAGTTCCGCAGCTTGCCTCGCGGATCGTTCAGTCGGGCAATGCAAAGCGTGCTTATCTAACTGCGGATTCCCACCATCAATTTTTCAATCTCCGCCTTCTGCTCACCCGAAAGCGGCAAGAACGGCAGGCGCGCCGGACCTCCGAAGTAGCCGTTAAGGTCCATCGCATATTTGACGCCGGGAATGCCGAGTTCGCTGATCACGCGCTGGGAAGCCAGTTTCACGCGCTCTTGTTTTTCGCGGGCGAGCGCAGTATCTCCGTCTTTGAGCGCGGCGTAGATTTCGTAACATGCGGTCGGCGCAGGACAGGCGAAGGCGAGAATAGCACCGGCTGCTCCGAGTCCGAGCGACGGTTCGAGCTGGTGAGCGGCGCCGACCATGACCTGAAAGCCCACTTCCTTCTGCCGTGTTTTGAGTTTGCCAACGACGGTTACGCCAGAGGACGAAGGTTTCGTAGCGCTGCCTTCGTGGACGGGCGAGGGCGCTTCGCCTGCAAGCGCGGCGACGCTTATCAGTTCCCTGCTCTGTTTCTCGCTTTCCGCGGCTGCGGCCTTCAACATGCGTGGTGTCACGGCCTCGAATGTTTCCGTCACCGTGGCCTGCCTATTAATTTTGCGCGTGCCTTCGACCATCTTTTTCACTTTGTCGAGGTTGCCGCTCGATTCCTTGATGGCGGCGATGTTGGAATGGCCGGCGAGTTCGATCACCACTTCGGCGGGTATGTCGTATCCGGTGGCCTGCGGGAAGTTGTAGATGATGATCGGCAGCGCGGACCGGTCGGCGACGGTGCGATAGAAAGCCAGCAGGTTCGCCGGCAACATCTGCTTCTTGTAGTAATGCGGAGTGCGCACCATAGCGGCGTCGTAGCCGAGTTGGGCGGCGTACTCCGTTAGCCGCAGAGTTTCGTGTGCCGACTCGATGCCGGTGCCTGCAATCATGACTTTATTAGGAGCGGCGGCCGCCAGCGCGGCCTTCAGCACGTCGCGGCGTTCTTGATCGGAAAGCAAGATTGCTTCCCCGGTCGAACCGAGCACCACGATGCCGGCGATCGGCGTGCGCGAGTAATGCTCGACGTTCGCCTCGAGCTTTTTGTAATAGACCTCGCCATCGGGATAGAAGGGCGTCGTAATCGGCGGGAAGATTCCGGATAAGAGCATGGCGGACCTCGGTTGATAGTTGATAGTTGGTGGTCGTTAGTCGCTGGTCGTTAATCATTAGTCGTTCGCATCGCCTGATCCAATCTGCTCCACCCTACTTGGCAGCGATTCTCTCCGCGTGCAGCGCCTGTAGAGCTTGCACACGCACTTCTCCGCGCTGCAGCGCCGCGATACCTTGCGCGGCGGCTCGGGCAGCGGAGAGCGTGGTAATGGTCGTGATGCGGCCGGTGACGGCGGCGCGGCGGATCGCCTTCTCGTCGAAGTAGGGGTCGGGTCCGTGCGGCGTGTTGACGATCAACTGAATGCGATCGGCTTTGATGAGATCAACTGCGTTTGGGCGTCCTTCTTTTACCTTGTAAACGCGATCAACGGCCAAGCCAGCTTCTTCGAGGATGTCGGCCGTGCCGTGCGTGGCCACGAGTCTGAATCCCATGTCGACAAAGCGGTGCGCGACCTCGACGATCTGCGGCTTGTCATGGTCGGTGACGCTGATGAACACCGTGCCCTCGGTCGGCAGTTTCTGACCGGCGGCAATCTGGGCTTTGGCGAAGGCCTCGCCGAAATTGTCGGCGATGCCCATGACTTCTCCGGTGGAGCGCATTTCGGGGCCAAGAACCGTGTCGACGCCGGGAAATTTCGACCACGGAAATACCGGCGATTTCACATAGAAGCAGCGGCCCGTATCAAAATCCGTGCCGCGCTCTACATATTCCGGAAGGAACTCACGCAGCTTGCGCCCGGTCATGAGTCGCGCGGCAATCTTGGCCATGGGCACGCCAGTAGCTTTTGAAACGAAGGGCACGGTGCGCGAAGCGCGCGGATTCACTTCGAGCACGTAGACCTTTGCTTCATGATGGCCGTTGCCTCTTGCGCCGTTGCCGCGCGGGATCGCGAACTGCACGTTCATCAGGCCGATCACTTTGAGTGCGCGCGCCAGCTTGAAGGTGTATTCGCGCATGCGCTGGAGCAGCGGCTCGGGAATATCCACGGCGGGCAGCACGCAGGAAGAGTCGCCGGAGTGGATGCCCGCTTCCTCGATGTGCTGCATGATGCCGCCGATCACCACGTCCTCGCCATCGGAGAGCGCGTCCACGTCGACTTCAATCGCGTCTTCGAGAAATTTATCGATGAGCACGGGGCGGTCTTGCGAGTACTCGACCGCTTGCTTCATATACTGCTGAATCGTGTCTTCATCATAGGCAATGACCATCGCTCGCCCGCCGAGTACGTACGAAGGACGCACCAACACCGGAAATCCGATCTTCTTCGCCGCTTCTACCGCCTCCTCGACCGACGCGACCATGGCGCCGGGAGCTTGCGGGATGTCGAGTTCCTCCAGCAGCTTGCCGAAGCGCTTGCGGTCTTCGGCGAGATCAATCGATTCTGGCGTGGTGCCGATGATGTTGACGCCCGCGGCCTTGAGCGGCAGAGAAAGATTCAGCGGCGTCTGCCCGCCAAACTGCACGATCACGCCCACCGGCGCGCCGCCCGAGGCTTCGTGCTCGCAGACTGCGAACACGTCTTCGAGCGTGAGCGGCTCGAAGTAGAGGCGGTCGCTGGTGTCATAGTCGGTCGAGACTGTCTCGGGATTGCAGTTGATCATGATGGTTTCGTAGCCATCCTCGCGCAGCGCATAACTGGCGTGGCAGCAGCAGTAATCGAACTCAATTCCCTGCCCGATGCGATTGGGGCCGGAACCTAGAATGACGACTTTCTTCTTAGCGGTCGGAGTAGCTTCGTCTTCATCTTCGTAAGTCGAGTAAAGATAAGGCGTGTAACTCTCAAACTCCGCGGCGCAGGTATCGACGCGCTTGTAAACCGGCTTCAATCCATGTTTCTTGCGGAAGTGGCGAACTTGTTCCTGGCCGCCTTTGCCGTCGAGACGCCAGGTCCCAGCGAGACGCCCGTCGGAAAAGCCCATGCGCTTGGCTTCGCGCAGCACCTCGGTGGGAATCGATTCCATCGGATGCTTTTCCAACTCCAGCTGCATGTCGTTAATTTCCTTGAGCTGGTAGAGAAACCAGGGATCGATCGATGTCATCTTCGCGATCTGCTTGATCGTGTGTGCCTGTCGAATAGCGTAGCGCACGTAGGAAAGCCGCTCGGGATGCGGCGTTACCAGGCGCTGGGTGAGGATCTTGGGTTCGATTTTTTCCGAGCCCACCTTCTTGCCGGTATCGAGCGCGCGAATTCCCTTCTGCAACGCTTCCTTGAAGGTGCGGCCGATGGCCATCACTTCGCCGACGGATTTCATCTGCGGTCCCAGCGATTCGTCGGCGCCAGGAAACTTTTCGAACTGCCACTTCGGAATCTTTACGACAACATAGTCGAGCGTGGGCTCAAAGCAGGCGGGAGTCTTGCGCGTGATGTCGTTCGGAATCTCGTCGAGCGTGTAACCGACGGCCAGCTTGGCGGCTATTTTCGCAATCGGGAAACCGGTTGCCTTCGATGCCAGCGCGGAAGAGCGCGAGACGCGCGGGTTCATCTCGATCACCACCATATGTCCCGTCGAAGGATTTACGGCGAACTGAATGTTCGATCCGCCGGTCTCGACCCCGATCTCGCGAATCACGGCAATCGACGCATCGCGCATTACCTGGTACTCGCGGTCGGTAAGCGTCTGCGCCGGGGCGACGGTGATGGAATCGCCAGTGTGCACGCCCATGGGATCGAAGTTTTCAATGGAGCAGATGATGATGACGTTGTCTTTGGTGTCGCGCATCACCTCGAGTTCGTACTCTTTCCAGCCGAGAACGGATTCTTCGATCAGGCACTCATGCACGGGCGAAAGATCGAGGCCGCGGGCCAAAACTTCCATCAGTTCTTCGCGGTTGTAGGCGATGCCTCCGCCGGTGCCACCGAGTGTGAACGACGGACGAATGATGACGGGGAATCCAATTTTGCCGGCGAACTCAATGCCATCTTTCAAATTGTTGACGAGCGCCGATTTCGGAACATCGAGCCCGATGCGCTGCATGGCGTCTTTGAAAAACAGGCGGTCTTCGGCCTTTTTGATGGCGCCGATCTGCGCGCCAATCAGATGTACGTTGTACTTTTCGAGCACGCCGGTGTCGGAAAGTTCGATGGCGAGATTGAGCGCGGTCTGCCCGCCAACCGTGGGCAGAATGGCAAAGCCCGCGCTGGGCGACATCTCGCGCTCGACGCGAATGATTTCTTCGAGATACTCGCGAGTTAGCGGCTCGATGTAAGTGCGGTCCGCCGACTCAGGATCGGTCATGATAGTGGCTGGGTTCGAGTTAGCCAGCACAACTTCAAAGCCCTCGGACTTGAGCGCCTTGCAAGCCTGCGTGCCGGAGTAGTCAAACTCCGCCGACTGGCCGATGACGATGGGACCGGAGCCGAGGATCAGGATTTTCGAGATGTCAGTTCGTTTAGGCATTGATATCAGTCGTTGGTCGCTAGTCGTTCGCCATTAGCGCGTATGTTCAAAGATCACTCCTCTAACCGTTCGATCTTCAACCGGTCGTCGCAATACCCCAAAGGTGTGTCAGTGACGCCCACGGGAACCGCAATTCTTAGCGCCGGCCAGCCTTTCTCCGAAACTCTAATCGGAAGAGTAATTCGACAAAATCCTCGGACGCTTGCGACGAGCTGATATACACCTGGTGGCTCCTTGCCGAAATCGAACTCTCCTGCCGGACCCGATTTAACGGATTGGACATCGACGAAGACACCGGCTTTCCTTCTCTGTAGAGTAATCACTGCGTTAGGAATCCTCGCCCATGTCGGATCGGCAAGATAGCCGCGGATATGTGAAATCTCGACGGTCGGCCTGGTCGAGGTTTGAGGCTGGACAGGTACCTCAACCCTCTGCCCATGAGTTAGGGTCGCCGCGCTGAGCACGAAAACGATCGGCCAAGTTCTCACCGCCTCCACTCCTCCATCATCCGCACGAAATCCTTAAACAAATAGTGCGAATCGTGTGGGCCGGGCGCCGCTTCCGGGTGGTACTGCACGGTGAACAGCGGCAAATTCCGGTGCCTCATGCCTTCCAGCGTCTGGTCGTTTAGATCGATGTGGGTCAATTCGACTTCGCTTTGCGGCAGCGAATCGGGATCGACGGCGAAGTTATGGTTGTGCGCCGTGATCTCGATCTTGCCGCTGGCCAACTGCTTCACCGGATGATTCCCGCCGTGGTGGCCGAATTTCAGCTTGAAGGTCTTCCCTCCAAGCGCAATGCCGACCAACTGATGCCCCAGGCAGATTCCAAAAATCGGCTGGCGGCCCATCAAACGCCTTATGTTGTCGACCGCATAGGTGCAGGGTTCGGGATCGCCCGGCCCGTTCGACAGAAAGACGCCGTCGGGCTTCAGCGCCAGCACATCCTCCGCCGTGGTCTGCGCCGGGACTACCGTCACCTTGCAGCCCTCTCCGCGCAGTTTGCGCATGATGTTCTGCTTGATGCCGAAGTCATAGGCGACCACGTGAAAGCGCGCCGGCTCGTCTTTGACTCCGACAATTTCGTCGGGCAAATGCGAGCGCTCGCCCGTCTCCCACACGTAAGTGTGGTTGGTGGAGACGACTTTGGCGAGATCCTGGCCGTCCATCTTTGGGATCGCGCGCGCCTTGGCGACTAGTTTGTCGGTATCGTCTTCGAGCGTCGAGATCACGCCGCGCATCACGCCGTAAGTGCGCAGGTGGCGAACCAGCGCGCGGGTGTCAATCTCGGCGAGCACCGGGATCCTGAACTGCTCCATGAACTCGTCGGTGACCTGCTGCGAGCGCCAGTTGGAGCTGACTTTCGAAAACTCGCGCACGATCAGCCCCTCGATATACGGACGCACCGCCTCGTTGTCTTCGGGATTGGTGCCGTAGTTTCCGATTTCGGGGTTGGTCAGGACGACGATCTGCCCGGCATAGGAGGGATCGGTGAAAATTTCCTGGTAGCCGGTAATGGAAGTATTAAAAACGACTTCGCCGGAGCACTCGCCTTTAGCGCCGTAGCCTTTGCCTCGGAAGACTCTGCCGTCTTCGAGCGCAAGGATCGCTTGCATTGGAACTCCTGGGAGTGGATTTTAGAGATTCTAGCAGGTGAGCGAGATAGTGTCAGCAGAAAGCTGTCGCAGAAAAGCTATCAGTTCTCAGCTTTCAGCTATCAGTGAAATCTCACCGCAGGGATGGAGCTACCATTTACCGTGTGTTTTTGGGTTTACTGAAAGCTGACAGCTGATAGCTGAGAGCTGCCTTACCGCAGCCGTCCCAGCTTCTCCATCGGCCAATATCCGAAGACGGCTTTGCCGTAGATGTAGCGTTCGTTCACGGCACCGAAGTCGCGGCTGTCGTTGGACATGGTGCGATGGTCTCCGAGGACGAAGTAGCTGTTCCGCGGCACCACCACCTCTCCGTAAGAGCGGGCGTCGGCGTAATCGCTGGGAACGTAATCTTCGTCGAGCGCCTCGCCGTTGACGTAGACTTGGCCGTTCTCGATGCGGATGCGGTCGCCGGCGATGCCAACAACGCGCTTGATGTAGCTCTTCGAGGTGTCGCGCGGATAGCGGAAGACGACGATGTCGCCGCGCTCGATGGGCTCCCAGCGATAGACGAACTTGTTGACGAAGATGCGCTCCTGGTCTTCGAGGCCGGGCATCATGCTGGTGCCCTCGACCTTCACCGGCTGATAGAGAAAAATGATGATGAAAGCGGAGATAGCCAGCGAGACCAGCAGATCGCGCGCCCACACTGCCACCACCGGTAGCGGGCGCGGACCAGATTCTTTTGTAGCCGCCGGGGCTGGCGGCTGAGGGATCCCCACGTCAGGCATCGTGTTCACATTTTATACGCAAGCGGGCGACGGAGCGAGAGGTCAGAGGTAAGAGGTCAGATTGCAGAGGTAAAACCCGCCCTTGTTCTTGACCCCTGCAATCTGACCTCTCACCTCTGACCTTGCCTCCGACCTTGCCAATCCGCTCCGTTCCTCGTACAACTAGACTTCACCCATGACCGACTACTCGATTTTCCCGAAAATTAATGCCACGCTCAACGGATCGAGCGCGGTGCTGCTGGTTGCCGGACGTGCGCTCATCGCGCGCGGCAAGATGGCGGCCCATCGCGCCGTGATGCTGGCTGCGTTCGCCACCTCTGCCCTCTTCCTGGTGTCGTACCTGTACTACCACTGGCCGCATCACGGAGGCATTATCTATTTCCGCGGCACGGGATGGATTCGCACACTTTACTTCAGCATTCTGATCTCGCACACGATTCTGGCGATCGTTATTGTGCCCATGGTGCTGATTACGCTGACCCGTGGACTGCGCGGGCAATTTGGCCGGCATCGGGCCATTGCGCGCTGGACGTTCCCCATCTGGCTCTATGTTTCGGTGACGGGAGTGATCGTTTACTTGATGCTGTTTCAGTTCCTTGCGTAAAGGAAGGCAATATGCCAACCGTTCGTGCCGCTCCCAAAAGCATTGATAAGTACATTGCATCGTTTTCTCCTGAGGTTCAGGCCATCCTCGAAAAGATACGCTTGACCATCAGGAACGCCGCACCCGATGCGCAGGAGACCATCAGCTACAACATGCCAACGTTTACCCTTGAGGGTGCCTTAGTTCACTTTGCTGCCTTCAAGAAGCACATCGGGTTCTTTCCACCCGTCCGGGGCGATGCGAGGTTAGAGAAGGCGGCCTCACCCTATGCCGGAGAGAAAGGCAATCTGCGATTTCCACTCGACCAACCAATCCCTTACGGATTGATCAAAAGACTAGTGAAGCTCAGAGTAAAACAGAACTCATCGAAGGCTCGGGCATCGCGCAAAGGGTAGAAAGCAAGGGAGTCCCATTCCGGGCTGCGCCTGGTTCGATTCATCACATTTTCTTTGTACGGGCGACACTGCCTCTGGGCCGCCCAATTCTGCTATAGTGAGCGTCTCGAAGGTCAGCGTTCTCGAAGGAGCCCGCACTCATGAAAAGCGTAAACAAAGTCATCCTGATTGGAAACCTTGGCAAGGATCCCGAAGTGAAGTACACGCCGCAGGGCACGCCGGTCGCCAAGATCACCCTGGCCACCAACGAGCGCTTCAAGGGCAAAGACGGACAGTGGCAGGATCGCACCGAGTGGCACAACGTGGTGCTTTGGCAACGGCTGGCCGAGATTGCCGGCGAGTATCTGAAAAAGGGCGGCAAAGTCTACATCGAAGGCCGCCTGCAGACCCGCTCCTGGGACGACAAGCAGACCGGCCAGAAGAAGTACATGACTGAGGTCGTGGCCAACGATCTGGTGTTGCTCGGCGGACGCGGAGAAGGCGGCGGTGGCGGCGAACACCCTGGCAGTTCGCGCGGAGCCGCGTCATCCGCGGGCGGCAACAATTTCGACCAGAGCGCGCCCGAACCGGAACACGCGCCAGCCGGCAGCTCTCCGATTACGGATGAAGATATTCCGTTCTAGCCATGCTCGTATGGGGACGGGGCTTCGCCCCGTCCAATGGCGTTGAGACGCAACCGCCCTAGCGGCATCGCCCTGTCCCTCCACGATCCGGCATCTTAAGCACTATGGAGATCAAAGTCTCGCCAACAAAAACTGCGTTCCTGCCGCGGCGGCGTGCCGCCGCTTAAAGGGAAAGACCTGTCCGACGTTCATCGTCTGCTGCACGATCCTGCGCAGTGGAAGATCGTCAATGAGCATCACATCGCGCGCGCCTGCAAGTTTCCCGATTTCAAGTCCGCACTGGCTTTCGTGAACCGCATTGGCGAAGTGGCCGAGGAGCAGGGCCATCATCCCGACATCTTGCTGGGATGGGGCAAGGTCGAGATCACGACCTGGACGCACGCCGTGGACGGCCTGACGGAGTCGGACTTCATCCTGGCAGCGAAGATTGACCAACTCCTGTGAATCGCGCCACCTGACCATCGGGCGATCTTGAAGCCACAGGATTCTTTTAGATCGCCCGATCATCCGATCGCCGATCACTCGATTTCCCTCCAAACCCCGCAACCAGAGCCGGAAATGTGCCGCCGAATGGCAAGAATGTGCAAAGCGGTGCATAAGAGAAAACCCTGAGCTCTGCAAAACTCTCCCGATTCTCATCGTCCCGGGGCTTAACCGCGCCAGAAAACGACTCTTTGAAGGAATCGTGAATGTCGACCGGTTGGAGAACAGCTTGCAACTGTCTAGTGTGAAAGGAGTTTCATCCGTGCGAAATTTGGGCCCTGTCGTTTTGCTCGTCCTTGTCCTGGTTTCGAATTCTTTTGCCGCAACTACCGTCGTACGATCCTCTGTGATTCCGGAAGCTGGTCTTCTCGTTCTACTCGGAGGCGGCCTGGTTGGCTTGGCCACCCTGGTTCGGCGTCATCTGAGCAACTGGCTCGCTTTCTTGCCGAGAGCCCCCTCGGCATCACTTCCTGATTTCACGCCAGACAAAAAACGCCGCTTCAGTTCGTTCCCGGATTGTCTTGGAAGCGGCACTTCAGCGATGGCGCCCAAACCTGCTACAGCAGCGGCTTTAGCTGTCGAGCGCCGCCCGATTCGCCACCAATTCCAGAAAATATTTGTGAATGCGAGGATCGTCGCTCAATTCAGGATGGAACGTTGCCGCCAGCGTCTTGCCCTGGCGCACCATCACCGGAACGTTGTCCCTGCCTTCGGTCGCGATCACTTCCACGCCCGCGCCCACGCGTTCGATCTTCGGAGCGCGGATGAATACCATTTCGATGGGCTCGTCAAGAAATCGACCTTCGCGAATGGAGCTGTCGATCTGGCGCCCGTAAGCATTGCGGCGCACGGTGATGTCGAGCGCGCCCAATCCGGCCTGCTTCGGATTCTCCACGTCAGTCGCTAGCAGGATGCATCCCGCGCACGTGCCAAAGGTCGGCTTGGCGCGCACGAAATCTTTCAGCTTCACGAATCCGTCCGCACCCAGCAGCTTGAGAAATGTCCCCGACTCTCCGCCGGGAATGACCAGGCCGTCGATTTCGTTTAGTTGCTCGGGTTTCTTCACCAGAACAACTTCCGCGCCGAGTTCTTCGAGTCGGCGGCGGTGCGCATCGAAATCGCCCTGTAAAGCTAGAACTCCAATTTTCATGGTCGTCTGCTTGTCATTTCGCGGTTGGTTCGTATTCGAACGATGTCAATTGATTTTAGCGGACGCACGAGTCGCCTGCGCGTGTGAATCTACAGGAGACGTTCCAAATCTCGTGCGCCGTGCACCACGCGGAGGATAAGTACCTCTCCGGAGTCAAAACTGTAGAAAAGCAGATGCTTGGGAAATCCCCGAATCGCCGTTCGTCTCACATCGCGAAGTTCCGAAGATTGAAATGCGCACCGCGCTCCCGTTGTTGGGCGGCTCACCACGCGTAGTAAGGCGGCCGTTACTGCCCTGTCCCAGCGCCCAGCGAGTGCGCTTCCCGACTGCGCCGAATACCACTCGGACTGTTCGACGATGTCAGCGACAGCCGCATCGCTGAGGACAAGACGGTTCTTTTTCATCGCCGACGGGCGCGCTCGCGGAGAACGGTGATCAAGCCCTTGCGGCGGATTTCAGCTACCGGAATTTCAATTTTCCGTCCCTTGGCGGCAGCGACGAGTTCCTGTTCGAGGTTGCTTAAGCGCCGCTCCTTGTCTTGCCGAATCAGTTCGCGGACATACTCGCTCGGCGTTCCCCAATCGCCCGAAGCGACCTGCCTCTCGACGTATTGTTTGAGCGGTTCGGGGAGGGAGATGTTCAGTGAGGTCATGGACATGGCTTCATAATATGACAGTTTATGAATGGGTTCAAGGTGAGGGTGCCAGCCCCCCTACGGGCGATTCTTGTTGGCAGTGGATGGGAGAATCGCTCGATCGACCAGCGCGACATCGGATGGGATTCAAGCTCGAGATCGGAAAGGCCTTTGTTTACTGCCAGGTTATTAACCCGTGTTTACTACTACCCCCCTACCCCCCGATCCCTAGAATCAGAGGGTTAGCCTGTGGAAAATTTTCAAAATCTAGAGCGCAAGGGAGTTATATGGAAAATATTCCGGAATAAGGAGTTAGGTCCGAAATTCTCGGTTTTGTCCCGATTTGGGCTGAGTTCGGGTCCCTCGGTCGCGTCAACAATTAATTATCAAAGAGTAACTATGTGCTTTTGCGATACGTTTAGCGCACGTCTCTGGAGACGGAGACACTTCTCGCCGCGTCGTTCATAAAAATCTTCGCATGGAGTCAGGCAGATGTCTGTGAGAGCGATCACAGGTTGATTGTGATGATATCGACGGCCACCCACCTCGTTGACATCCATACTAGTATGTACGAGCGTTTTAATTCCAAGGAGGAATCCATGGACCAACAAATCGTCAAGATGATCGCATGGGGAGCTTTTGCGCTGGTTATCGCGCTCGGCGAGTGCTGGCCAGCGCAAGCGCAGGACACAAAAGCAACGTATGCGAGCATGGCTCCGCTTGATCAATATCTAATGGCGGATCGAGACGCTGAGATCGCGCTGGCGCAAAGCGCGGCCCCGGAGGCCATCTCACGCGATGCCGACGTCCTCGTCCTTGAAAGGCAGGGCTATGAAACCGCAGTCAAAGGCAAGAATGGTTTCGTGTGCCTCGTGGAGCGAGGGTGGATGGGCCCATTCAATGGCGAGGATGCCGCTAATTTTTGGAACCCGAAAATTCGAGGCCCGGTCTGCTACAACCCGCCGGCTGCCCGCTCCATCCTGCCGCTGACCTATAAAAGAACGGAGATGATATTGGCCGGCCAATCCAAAGCTCAGATCATCGACGGCACCAAGACATTCATAAAGCAAGGGCTGCCGCCCCTGGAGCCTGGAGCCATGAGCTACATGATGTCGAAGGACCAGTACCTTACCGACGGCGGCCGCCACAACTGGATAGCTCACCTGATGTTTTACACTCCACTCATGGACGGTGCCATTTGGGGTGCGGATGTTCCCAACTCTCCAGTCATGCTGAATCCACAGTTCCATGGCGCTCCGGAACCAATCGACGTATTCATGGTTCCTGCGGGCAGATGGTCGGATGGAACGCCAGCCCCGGTCAGGTAGGGGGAGCGCGCAAGCGAGAGTGGCCCTTAGTTCAGAACTTAGTTCAGAAATACGAAAGCCCCGGTAGTCATCCGGGGCTTGGCAAATGCCAGTTGGTACGCCGCCTATCAAATTGAGTATAGCAAACCTTGAACCCAAGGTCGACAAACAAAGGGCTGCGGAGGACGACGGACTCGAACGGTGGGGCACCGGCCCGGATTGCTCGTTTGGAGCGTCTACTATAGTGGGATTGCGAATGCCTAAGGCAAAGCGAATATTAGATTCAGGCAGGTTGCGTCTGGAGGACGTTGCCAGTGGGTACTGGACGCTGTTTGCCAAACAGTCGAGTGGCTTAGTCAGCCATTACGGTTCGACTCCGTCGTCCTCCGCACGGCCCTCGACTTCAGTAATAGGTGTGAGGCTTGCCTAGTAGTGTTATAATGATGTTGTTTGGCAAGCAGCGTACCGACTGGCAATTGTTCAAGCCCCGCCTGACTAGCGGGGCTTTTGAATTTCTGGATCAGAAATTACGTCCCGTCTGTCCCCGGTTTTACTCTCGCCGCGAAAGTAACTGGCTCATTCCCAATTTGGAGTAGCTACTTTTGTGGGATTGCGCGTGCCTACGGCGAGGGAAATACTGAACGGGAGATAGGTTGCGTCTGGAGGACGTTGCCAGTGGGTACTGGACGTTGCCTTTCAAGCAGTCGAGTGGCCAAGTCAGCCATTACGGTTCGAGTCCGTCGTCCTCCGCACGGGCTTCTCGACTTAGAGTTGGTGTGCTAGAATGAGTTTGCTTGAAAGGTAGCGTACCTACTGGCAATTTTGCCGAGCCCCGCCTGACTAGCGGGGCTTTTGAATTTCTAAGGGGCACCGCAAATGATCCGCGCGCGCGAGGGAAGCCCGAAACTGCGGATTGTCCGGCAGGCCACTTCTCAAAAAGCGTGAGAAGTGGCGCACCCCCGGTTCATGATGTCAGCGTCAAAGACAGTTCAACCTATACCGCCTAGGTAGATGTGGCCCACCCGCCACCGCGTCGACCCGAGTTGCGATGCCGATTAGACTGGGACACTCGCCCCCGTGGTCAGCCCTTCGGGTTCACGCTGAGCCACGCGGCGGCATCTTCAACCAGGTCGATCATTGGGGAGCTGCTCTCAGAGTGACGACGACCAAGGCGGGAGCTTCGCGAAAACGTGTGCACCAGCTCGTATGGATCATTTCCTCTGTGAATTTCCAAAATGTATTCGTTGTAGGAGTAATCCGTACCCTCAACCGTTCTAACTTTGGGGTAGGCCCGAACGCTAAAGATGTAGTCGGGAGCTCCCTCATCCACGATGCAAACTCTTCCGTGCTGCTTCTTTGAAAGTCGTTGCTGGATTTCTCTTAGCTCTTTTCCCTGCACGCTTTCATACTTGTTGTCGAGCTTGTCCGTGTATATGAAACCGAAAGAAATAGTGCAGGACGAAGGTTTAGGGCCTATCTGCGCGGATGCCGAGGCGCAGAGCGCAAAAACGATTGCTGCTCTAACGGTGAGTTTCATGGAACGCTCCGTGGCAGCCGAGGGGGTCGAGCTCGCTCACTCCTGCAGGGCTATCTTACTCCGGACGAGCGCATTTGCCGTCTGTCCCGGGACGTATAGTCTGTTGATGCAGGTAGGAGGCGCGCGTGCCCGTAAATGTTCTTACCGACTGTGTAGAGGACCTTTACAACGAGCTGAGATGGCTGCTGTGTTCGGCGGCGGAGTGGGATGCGGAGCAGCGCCGTGCGGTCAGCAGCCCGCAGCCCTGTTTCCACATCGGGGTATACGCTATGGATTCCGCCCTGCTCCACGCACGAAGTCTTTATGAGTTCTTCACGTCGACAGAGGGAGCCATAAAGAGAAGCGCGAAAAACAAGGAAAAAAAGATGAGGCGGCTGACGTGGAGCGACTTTGGGGCGGATTGCCGTCAGAACTCGGCGACTTACGACAAATTCAGGGACCCGTTGCACGGGCGGGTTATGCACCTCGATTGGGACCGGACGGGGTACGAAGAGGTAAAGAAAGAAGTGGTAACCCTTGCTCGCGATCTCCTCCGGCTATGGGACGTGTTCTGTGGAAAGGCTGAGGTGGCATCCTATGCGGCACTCCTTAGGCAAAAACGAGAGGACGCTGTTAGCGAAGCCCGGAAGGTTGGCGAACAATACGCGGGACGCGGCTACCAGTCCCCCTTTGCTTAGCGTGGCGTTGTGGGGACATGCCCGTCGATGCTCTTCATTGGTCCCGGCCTAGCATCCCTTCTATTTCGGTGCGTGTGTGGATCGTTTTCAGCACGCGTCCGGATTTAAGAGTCACGTGATAGTCCGCGAACGACGCTATGTCATCGACGCTGACTTTGGCATCGAATTCTGGCGGGCCCGAAGGGTCCTTAATTGTGAGAATAACGCTTTTCATATTGCTCTCAGTCCTGGTGCCTCAAGCTTCCTACCAACCCCGCGTCTGCAACAGATGCGCCTCATCGAGCGTAGACACGGCCAGCCCCTTCATGGCTCCCGCCAGATCCTCGCTGACCTCAAGTAACACTTTAGGGTCTTTGAAGTGCGTTGCCGCCTGCACAATCGCCTTGGCGCGCTTCTCGGATTCCGCGGGATCGGCGAATTCGGTCGAGTTCTTCATGAAGATGCCCGAGCCGACGAATACCGCTTCGGCTCCGAGCTGCATCACTAGCGACGCATCGGCCGGAGTCGCGATTCCTCCCGCGGAGAAATTCGGCACCGGCAGCTTGCCGTCGCGCGCCACCATCTTTACCAGTTCGTAGGGCGCTCCGTGCTCCTTGGCTTTGGCGTAGAGTTCTTCTTCGCCGAGCACGGTTAGAATCTTCATCTCCATCACAATCTGGCGAATGTGGCGGACGGCGTGGACTACGTCTCCAGTGCCAGCCTCGCCCTTGGTGCGAATCATGGCCGCGCCTTCGGCAATGCGCCGCAGGGCCTCGCCCAGGTTGCGCGCGCCGCAGACGAACGGCACAGTGAACGCGTGCTTGTCGACGTGATGCGCTTCGTCGGCGGGCGTAAGAACTTCGGACTCGTCAATGTAATCGACGCCCAGTTCTTGAAGTATTTGGGCTTCCGCAAAATGGCCGATGCGGCACTTGGCCATGACGGGAATATCCACCGCCGCCATGATTTCGCGAATGATTTTTGGCGAGGCCATGCGGGCCACTCCGCCTTCGGCGCGAATCTGCGCCGGGACGCGCTCCAGGGCCATCACCGCGACCGCGCCGGAGCGCTCGGCGATCTCCGCCTGCTTCGCGGTGGTTACGTCCATGATCACTCCGCCTTTGAGCATTTCGGCGAGGCCGGTCTTCAGGCGGAGGCTGGTGCTGTTGTGTCCATTGTTCTGCGACATGGCGATGGCTCCCAAAAGCAGCTGCGGGCTTCGAGCTATGAGCTACGAGCGGACCCTGTTTTGACGATGCCGGGTGAGTTTCGCTGCTACGGATATTTTACAGGGCGTTCATGGTTTGCGGAACCCCGGGTTGCGCAAGAGCCGTCACGCAGCGCTGTTTCTTTTAATCAACTTCTCTTAATCAACCCCAAAGGTGTAGATGTGATCGCCGAAGATGATCGCGTATTCACCGGGCTCCAGAGGCTGGTCAGAGGAGAACTGGAGGGCAGTCTCCTTGTACCTCGATACGCTGACGGTGATGCCATCGATCGGCGTCGAATTGCGCAGGTTCCCCTTCTCATAAGGGAACTCGCGTTTAGAGCCCTTGATCGTGAACTTGTAGAGCCGCGGCAGGGTGGTGGCGTCATAGACGAACACAATCTTGTTATGGCTGGGAATGCGGAACGCAGAAGTCTTTCCCTCCATCTGCACATTCCGGGTAATCGTGGTGCTGAAAGGACCGCCGCCAGAGGCGTGTTCCTTATAGGGCTCATTCGCGAGTTTCTTGAGCTCACCGGCGGAGCTGTCGAGGTAAAAGGGTACTCCGACGACCTTGGGGGGCGCGGGCAAAGGTTGAAAATCTTGCGCGAACAACGGTACGGCCAACATGATCGCGAATATGAGGAACCCGACAGTTTTCATGGCGCTCATCTTACAGAACGAGCCCGGTCGCCGCAATATCAACGGGGCTACCGCTTCCTGCATAACGCTTGGCCGTGACGGGCGAGGACGTCCGTCGCTCCACCTGCTAGCGCTCCACAAATCGTGCGAACATTCGGTGCGGATCGATCGCGATAAACACGCCCTGGCTGCGCGCCAGCACTTCGCCTTTTTCGTTCAGGATCTCGGCCATATTAATGTGCTTCCGGCCCATCACCTTCACCTCGCGCGATTCCACTCGCAGCGACTGCTGCAGCGGCACCGGCTTCAGATAGTTCACGGTAATCTCGGAGGTCAGCGCCACCACGTGACGCAGCTTGTTCACCTTGCCCATCGCTTCATCGAGGATGGTCGCGATGATGCCACCATGGCAGTGTCCGGGCGGCCCGGTGTAGCGCTTGCCCAGCCGGAATCGGGACACGAAACAGCCGCGCTCCTCGTCGTAGGTGAAGCGCAGCCGCATGCCGTCAGGATTGTTCGGGCCGCAGGCGAAGCAGTAGTTCTTCTGCAGCTGTACGTAGCGGGTATCGTGCCCAGCTTCGGAGCGTCCAGCTTTGGACTTCTTACCAGCCATCGCAAGATTCTATCGCGAGCGCGCGGCTGGATTCGGTATCATGTCTCGCCCAGGAGGTTCCCATGTCAGCCGCCACCAAGACGCCAGGTTTCTACGCCGTTCATCCGGGCGTTGCCCAAACTCAGAAGTTTATACAGGAGTTGCCCAACAAAACCGGGCACTCACTCGAAGAATGGATCGATCTTGCCCGGAAGTCCGGTCCGCCGACGGAGAAAGAACGCCGCGAGTGGCTAAAGAAAGAACACAAGCTGGGCACAAACACCGCAACGTGGATCGCGGGGCGGCTTGAAGGCAAAAACACGGAGGAAGACTCGCCCGACGCTTACTTGAAAACCGCCGCCGAATGGGTGGAGGCGCAGTACTCCGGACCGCGCGCGGCGCTGCGTTTGCTGTATGAGCAGTTGTTGAAGCTCGGGTTTTCGCTCGGCAAGGACGTGAAGGCTTGTCCTTGCAAGACGATGGTGCCGTTCTATCGCAACCACGTATTCGCGCAGATCAAGCCGTCGACGAACACGCGAATCGATCTTGGATTGGCGCTGGGCAACATGAGGACGCCGAAGCGCCTGATCGATACCGGCGGCTACGAAAAGAAGGATCGGATTACGCGGCGGATTGAGGTCCGGTCAAAGGCCGATATTGACGATGAGGTGAAACGGTGGCTGAAGAAGGCGTATGAGGAGGCCGAGTAAGGCGCCCAGGAGTTATCTGCGGCTATGGTCACTACGAAACGACCATGTATGTTATAATGTGTCCATGAAGAAAATTGCTGCGGGAGAATTTAAGACGCGCTGCCTGGCGTTGATGGAAGACGTTCGCTCCAAACGCGAGCCGCTGCTGATCACCAAGCGGGGGAAGCCAGTCGCCAAGCTGGTGCCGGTCGACGACGAGAAGGATGAATTCTTCGACCGGCTGAGGGGCATGTTCCGGGCGGTGGGCGACATCGAAGCTCCGATTCCGGATAAGTGGGAGGCATCCTGATTCTGCTGGACACGCACGTTCTATTTTGGGCGGTGCACGATTCGAAACGGCTTTCGCGCGCGGCCGCCTCAGAGATGCGCCGGGCGCGGCGCGGCGGCGGTTTAGCGATCTCCGCGATCAGCCTGTGGGAGCTTTCGTGGATGCTAGCCAGGGGCAGAATCTTGTCTTCTGGCACGGTCGAGACTTCGCTCCGGGCTTTGACGGAAGGCATCGCCATTCGCCCTATCACCCCCGAGATTGCTGCGCTCGCCACGCAATTTCCTGACGACTATCCGCACGATCCCGCGGACCGAATTATTGGGGCAACGGCGCGGGCGGAGGGGATGACGCTGGTGACGCGGGATGAGCGGATACGGCGGAGTCCGCTGGTTCGGACGGTTTGGTAGGGCATCGCCTTCCAATTACCGAAGTTAGGTGCCCGTTCCCTTCCTGGCGGTGTCAAATAAGTGTAGGACTTCGCCCTTCTTTCGCGGGTTAGGACGGGCGGGGACGCCCGTCCCTCCACCGGCCTTGTTAGTCGTAGTACTCCAGTCCCAGATGCGTGATCAGCTCTTCGCCCTTCAAATGCCGCAGAGTGTTCTTCAGCTTCATCAACTGGATAAACAGATCGTGCTCCGGATACAGCCCCGGCGCGGTCATCGGCGATTTGAAGTAGAAGCTTAGCCACTCCTGAATGCCCAGGCGGCGCAGTTCCGGCGTGCGCTGCGCTAGATCCAGGAAAAGCACCAGATCGAGCACGATGGGCGCGGCTAGAATCGAATCGCGGCAGAGGAAGTCCACCTTGATCTGCATCGGATAGCCTAGCCATCCGAAGATATCGATGTTGTCCCAGCCTTCTTTGTTGTCGCCGCGCGGCGGGTAATAGTTGATGCGAACTTTGTGGAAGATATTGCCGTAGAGCTCCGGATACAACGCCGGCTGCAGAATGTGCTCCAGCGCTCCCAGCTTCGATTCTTCCTTGGTCTTGAACGATCCGGGGTCGTCGAGCACTTCGCCGTCGCGATTGCCCAGGATGTTGGTCGAATACCATCCGCGCAAGCCGAGCAGGCGCGCTTTGAAGGCGGGAGCCAGCACCGTCTTCATCAAAGTCTGGCCGGTCTTAAAGTCCTTGCCACAGATGGGAACATCGCGCTCACGCGACAGTTCTAGCATCGCCGGTATGTCAACGGTCAGGTTCGGCGCGCCGTTGGCGAAGGGTACGCCTTCCATGAGCGAGGCATAGGCATAGACCATGGAGGGCGCGACATTTTCGTCGTTCTCCTTCATCGCTTTCTCGAGCGCCTGCACGCTCTGATGAATGGCTTTGGGTTTGATGAAGGTCTCGGTCGAAGCGCACCAGATGGTAATCAGGCGGCTGACGCGGCTCGACTTCTTGAAGTCACGGATATCCTGGCGAAGCTGCTCGGCCAGGTCCAGCTTGTTCTTCCCCTTCTTCACGTTCGGCCCGTCGATCTTCTTGACGTAGTTGTGATCGAACACCGCCTTCATCGGCGTGATGGCGCTGAGCCGCTTTTTTACTTTGTCGAGCAGGTCGCGCTCCAGCACGCCGGCGTTGCGGGCGGCCGCGTACATGTTGTCTTCGAAAATGTCCCAGCCCGTGAACACCAGATCGTCAAGCCCGGCGAGAGGAACGAAGTCCTTGATCTTGGGAGAGCGGCCGTCGGTGCGCTTGCCCAGACGAACTGTTCCCATCTGCGTGAGCGAGCCGATGGGATGCGCGATTCCCTTGCGCACCGCTTCGACGCCCGCCACAAACGTCGTGGCCACCGCTCCCATGCCCGGGATCATCACGCCCAGTTTGCCTTTGGCCGGTTCGATCGCGCATTCGCGTCCAGAGCCGCTGTGTGCTGGGCTCGAGACCTCGACGGACTTGACCTCGACGCTCGCTACCTTTTTCACTGCTGTCTTCGCTGTTTTTGTGGGGGATTTTTTCGCCTTCGCCATATTCAAGCCGCTTCCTTGTAAGAACTGTGGGATGTATGCAAACCAACTATGTTGGCGCATCCGGACCGTTTTTTGCAAATGCACACGCCTGAATGCGCAGAAAACAACTTCAATGGTGTCCAGAACACATTGGGTGGGGTTTGCCCCATGTCGTCAGACAAACCATCGAGCGGATACCGGCGCCGTCGCTCCCCGCAGATTCGTCGGATCGATTCTTTGCGTTGGACGCCCGCGCTGAATTCCTGCATAGTGAAAACAGTTCGAATCCCGCTGAGCAGCGGGTTCCTCGAACGCGATGTTTTGCGTCCAGCCAAGTGCGCTGCATAGCAAATCTGCTGACCCCGTAGTTCTCCCGATCAATCCAGGCCCACGCCATGCAGCTTCAGGTGGCCGTGTGCTTCTCAGTCCGAAAACAGGAGACTCTATGAAACCGCTTCGCAAATTCGCATATGCCGCCGTTTTGACTTTGAGTGCCTTCGCCCTTCAGCCGACTTTGGCTGCCGCCGAGGACGCCCGGGGAAGCTTCACGCTGTCTCACGAAGTGCACTGGCAGAAGTGTGTCCTTGCGCCCGGAGAATACACCTTCTCCATCAAAACCATGGGAGGGTCCGAATTTCTCACGTTGCGGCCGCTCCATGGAAGTGGCCCGGCGGCCATGCTGCTGTTGAACGATATTGTGTCGCCGACGCTGGATGGAGAAAGCAAGCTCATTCTCGTATCGAGAGACGGACAGAGCTTCGTTAGTGCGATGTCCCTCCCCGCGTTCGACATGACGCTGCGCTTTGCGGTGCCGCCAGAGACAGAGACCGCACCCACGACGGAGAGCGCATCCAAATAGTCGGCCGTTCCGTTGCAATCGGGCCCGCATCCTGATCGCAACTGTCATCCCCGGGAGCAGATCTCATCGCGATCTGCTCTCGTTTTTTGTTGTCTGGAATAATCAGGGTTGGGAACGTCGTAGAAACGCGGCATGCCCCGTCTTCTCCGCATCCGGAGTCGCGGCAAGTCTCGCCTCTACGGGAGATTGGCTTTAGAGGGCTGGCTGTTCCCGCGACGGCGCTACGACACTCCAGCTCCGGCTCCGCGCGTGTTCTCTCTCACTTCTTCGCCCAGAATGATCGCCTCGGCAATTTCTTTCATGGCCTTGCGCTTCTGCCGGCTCTGCTTCTGCAGGGCAAGATAGGCTTGCTCTTCGCTCAATCCAAGATCGCGTTGCAGAATCCCTTTGGCGCGTTCCACAATTTTTCGCGTCTGTAACTGGTCGGTCAGGCTGGAGTTGACTTCCTCCATGCGCGCCAACTCTATCTCCGCGCCCACCAGAAACCCAATCGCCGAAATCAGGCGGATCTCCTTGCGCTTGTGAATGTGAGGCAGACGATGCTGCAGATTGATTGCCCCCACGACCCGCCCGCGGCACCGCAGCGGCACCGAGAGAAAGGCTTCGTAACTATCCTCCGGCAACTCGTGGAAGAACTGGAAGCGCGGATCCTGCGCCGCCTTTTGCGAAATCGCCACCGGCTCGTGATGTTCCGCCACCCACCCCGTGATGCCCTGTCCCACGCGCAGTTTGAGCCGGTCCACAACATCGGGATGCGCGTTCTTGGAGGCTCGCAGCACCAGTTCCTCGCCCTCCAGCACATAGATCAGGCAAGAATCGCACTTCACGAGAGCCGAGGCGAACTCCACCACCCGGGCCAGCACTTCGTGGAATCCACCCTCCGTCGCTAGCCGGCCACCAATCTCGTGGAGCAAATCGACAGGCGAGTCTTCAACCGCCATTAACTTTTCCATGATCTAGCTTATCGGCATACTGGGGCCGCGTCTAACGCCAAATTTTGATGGCAGCGATAAAGGATTTCGTCGCGTGATTCACCGTCCTTTAACATCTTTCGAAACCTGGCGCACATCCTCACTTCCCATCCAGATCCACGGTCTTGATGGGCAGGTCCCAATGCGCGTCGAGGATTTCAAAAGTACGTCGCGCACGTTTCTACCCGCATAAACACTGGGTTTTTCGAGCATTGGCGCGCCCTGCCCGCGCCCGTTATGCCTACCAAGGGGTACGGAACCCTACCGAAAAGTACCATGATTGCCCCCAAAGTGTGCCTCATAAAAAAGCCCCGACCGGGGCCGGGGCTTCGTGCATTCACGGTTCTTTCTTACTGGAGCTTCAGAGCGGGCTGGTTTGCGGCCGGGGTTTCGATCGCAGGGGCGGGGCGGGCGGCCCGCGCCTTCTCGATGGCCGCGACAACCGTGAGCTGGTCGGCTTCGGATTCAATCGCGTAACGCCGGAACATCGAGGCTGTTTCCCATCCGCCCGTTAGCATCACGAGCGACTCCGGGACGCCTGCCAAACGCATGGCCTTCGCCCCGCTGCGCCGCAGGTCGTGCCGGATCAAACCAACGTACCGCGCGCGCCGCGAGCTGCATTTTGCGCCGCACTTTGCGCAACGGGCGCAGCGCACGCGCCATCCGCCCGTCTTCGTTCGTTTTACGCTGGCTTCGAGCGCCGCGCCGCATCCCTTGCAGACGAAGCCCCCCAGGCCCGCACGCACGCAAAGCGCGTTCCAAGCCCTGTTCACATGCCGCACGGGGCGGTTGCCCTTACGCGTCAGAACGTGGTCCTCGGGCTTTTTACCGGCGCAGCAAGCCCGCAAGAGTTCTTGAACCTTCCCCGTCATGATGACTTCGCGGCCTTTCTTGTTTTTGGTCGACCCGACGTCAAGGCGAATCTTGCGCGTCAGAAGATTCACGTTCCGAACGCGCAGGTTCAAAAGCTCGCCGCGCCGCCACGCGTAACTGTAGCCGAGTTCCAGAAACGTTCGGAGCCAGAGCTCGTCAGCAAGGCCGCAGAGTTTATCGAAATTCGCCTGCTCGACAAACGCCGTGCGTACATTATTTTCTTTGAGCATCGGGAAGTGCGGCGTTTTTTCAATGCGCCCGCTGCGCGCTGCGAGTTTGAACATGTGCCGCAGCGCCCCGACTTCCCTGTTGATGGTTGCCGGGGCGGCTTTTTGCTCGCGGCGCGTCGCCTGATAGTTCGTGATTTCGGTCGTCGTCACGCGGCTGGCGCGCATCAGGCCGAAGACCGGGGCCAGATGCTCGCGCCACTGGGCCACAAGCTTTTTTGCGCCGCCCGTACGGCCGTTTGCTTTCGACTCCGCGAGCGAGGCGTTATACAAATCCTCGCAGCGCAGCGCCTGCGTTTGGGTCTTGACGTACTCGCCCCTGCCAACTTTAAAGAGACGCGCCGCGAGCAACTTTTGCGCTTCGGCTCGCGAGCGCAGGCCCGTTGCTTCCCTGACGCGTTTCCCGTCCACGGAAAATTGAATGGTCCAGGTGTTCGCCTTGCGCCCGCCGCTGTAGGTTTTCTGGAACAGACTGCCCATGCCGTACTGCCGGGGCTTCTTCATGCCGTGCCTCCCTCTTCGACCAAATATTTCTGCGCCTTGACAAGCTCGGGCGGGAACGTGAAACCAACGCCCGCCTTCCACTCCGCGTTGATCCGGTCGCCCTCGTCCGTGATGATCAGGCGGGTAACGCCCGCCGCCCGAAGCTCGGCACAGCGGGCAAACAGATCGAACGCCGTTTCGTCGTCCACAAAGCGCTCCAGATACTCGTAAGAGCCATCCTCGTAAAATTCGCAGACCGAAAATTCGCCCTTCATCACTTCGCCCCTTTCTTCGCGATGGCAATGTACCCGCCCTTCGCGAGCGACGCTTTGTAGTAGAGCAGGATGCGGCCCATGGATTGTTTCGTCTTGACGGTCGCTTTCATCTTCTCTCGGAGCGCGGCGGCGTCTGCACTTCCGCCGAGGGCTTTCAACGCCTGCAAAATGCCGAGCGCCTGTGGCGCGATGGGCGCGTCTTTTTCGGGCATCTTCTTGAGGGTTAAGGTTGCGGGTTTCTGAGTTTTCATTTTCTTGCCTCCTGTTAACTATTTAGTTAACAGTGAATTCTGCTACTCAAACTCCGAAACCCGCAACACATATTTTCACTGTTTGTTCGCCTTCCCAAAAGGGTCGTTGCTATTGACTTCGCGGCGCTCTCGCGCTGCCAGAGCCCACTCCAGACGGCGCGTGCGCTCTTCCTGCTCCGCCCGAAGCTCGCGGGCGAGCAGGCGCTCCACACGGCGGGCGCGCAGCATCTCTTTGAGGGTTTCGTCCATTCGCCTCGCCTTTCGTTAGTATTTGTGTTGTCGCTTAACGCGCTCCGCGACGTGCACACTACACTCGCCGTGAATCACGGCAATCGAGCATCTGCGCGACGGTTGCTTGCTCCGCTCCGCCCGAATAGCCAAGCGTTTCGGCGATATGTTCGAGCGCGTCGGCTATGCGCTCCAGAGGGTTTTCCCGCCGCTGGCGGTCCTGCTCTAGTGCCGCATTGTTCGCGAGCCTTAATTCTTCCTCCCAATTCTGAACATCCGTGTCACTTTTCTTTCTTGACATTTGTATTTCTCCCTTTTCATTTAATAGCGTCTAGGATTCTCAATCCCCGGCGCTCACATATCTCCTCGATCCACGACGGTCCAGCGCATCGTGGGGTAAATTAGGAGCCAATCTTTTTGCCCGCCGCTTGCTCGATAAACACTTGCATATCGGCCTTCGGGCAGACGCCCTTAAAGCGATGCTCCTGGCGCGCTTTCCCTTCGTGTTTCACCCAGACTTTGCCTTCTTGAACCGCCTTGTATCTTTTCAATAGTTCAATCTTGAAATTCTTAGCGGTCGGCACGCGCGCCTTTCCACCTTTCGTTTCCTCGAACCAACGCGCAAAGTTGTCGTATAGTGTGTCCCGACGAATCGAGTACTTCTTGTCGAACGCGCATTCCTCTTCGAAAAACCGCCCGAAGATATCCTCTTCGTGCATGTACTCAGCAATAGCCGCGAGCACAACCGGGGCTTTGAAGATGCCGTGCTCTGCGTAATCCAAGTAACCCTCGATCATCCAACGGAAAATGCCGTCGCGCTCCGCGCGCAGTTTCTCGCGCAGGCGCGGATCTTTTTTGTTATCAGGAATGACTTGAGTAAACGGCAGCGCGACGATGCGCCGCCAGATAGCGTTATCGGTGCCACGAATCTCCGGGCGGTTATTCGTACGCAGCCAGATTTTTGCCTCCGGCATAAAGTCAAACTGCTCCTCATACAAACGGCGGCCTGTGACCGCGTCCTGCCCGGTGAGCAACTTAACAAGGTTTTCGTCCATCACGCCGCCCTTCTCCGTCTCGCAGGCGCTAGCGAAACGCGCGCCGGGAAGGGACGCGACTTTACGCTCCTCGGGCGCACCGTTGCGGCGCAGGAGCAAGGCTTCCGAAGATAGGCCGACAGAGTAAGACGCCAATATTTCTCGAATGATTTCTATAAGCGTGCTCTTACCTGATTGGCCGGGGCCGTATAAGATGATGAACAACTGTTCGTCTGTGACGCCGGTGCACGAAAGGCCGAGCAGTTGCTGAATCGTTCGCTGCAATTCCTTATCCCGCTCTGTCCAAACGTCAAGGGCTTTTTGGAACGTCGGGCATTCAGCGTCTGGCACCCAGCGCGCCGCCGCCTGCCGCGTAAGCAGGTCGTCCGGGTTTGCCTCGCGAAACACGAGCTTTGCGCCCGATTTCAACGCAGGCAGTTCGAGCGTACCGTCCAGCGAGTTAACGAAAAGCGGATGCCGGTCCAGAAGCTCGCGCGCGATGACGATGGCAGGATTGTATTTCGCGATGCGCCCGACGTTCTCAATCCTTTGCGCTGTAAAGTGCGCGCCTAACACTTTGCGGCGAATGTTATCGCCCGCGAGCTCGGCATCTTCGATCATGCCGTCGAACATCTCTTCCGCCGTTCGCAGTTGTTCAGCCGCAGCCAGGTCGTCCTTTTGCCAAACGCCGTTGCGGTATGCCAACCAACTTCGTCCGGCATAGCGAAACGTACAGCCGTACAGGCTTACCCAGCGGCGAGCGTTGCCGGGTTCTGTAATTTCGAAGTCCTGCCAGCGCACCGTTTGCTGAATGAGTTTAGCGAAATGCGCCTTCGCTAAATCCCAATCAACACCCCGATTGCTGTAGTAATAGAGGAAGTCGTCCAGGCCGACTTTCTGATAACCCTCAAGCAGCGGCAACCAGACGAAATAAAACTCCACGCCCAGAGACTCCATAACTCGCCCAAAAGCGTTCGCCGAACGCCGCACATCGGCTACTGCTCTCGGTTTTCGATCGTGGTCAGGAATCCAGTAACAACGCGCGCCTGCCGTTCCAGCTGGCCACACATACTGGTTGAATTCCGGCAGACGCAGGTAGCCGTGTTTTGCGGCGCGCCATCCCCAATTCGATTGGATACCACAGATTGGAAAGCCAAGCTTCGTAGCGCTCGCCGCCTTTGCGCAGCCTTCGGCGAACATCTTCGGTTGCTTCGAACCTCGGGCCACGGCAAGCCAGTTGACGCCCTTCGACGGCGGGTAGTAAATGTGTGGCGGTTCGCCCTCAGGAGAGAGATACTTCGGGTCGGGGTCTTCCCCGTTTTGACTAAAGCGGCGAGTAATGTCAGCGTTCGGAAGGCGCTTGCCTTCGATGTCAAAGAAATGAATTGTTCGAGTTTGGCTCTTCGGATTCCAGACGCCGGGTAACTCCTCCGACGTTAGCCCTGAACGACTCAACCAGTCCGCGACTTCGAAGGAATAACCCGCATCTTGTGTTGCCTGCTCCTGGACGAGCCGATCGTATTTCTTCTTGTTGAAGGCTGTACCCGCCATTTAGAGCACCGCCTTTTCGAGCAGCGCTTCGAGGTCACTGCGTTTGAAGAGCACCTTGCGGCGGGCCTGCACGACGCGGCGCGGATCGCGGGACTGCGCCTTGGGGCCGACGTAATAGGCTGGAAGTACCCCAAGCTGGCGATAGTACTTATCCACCAGTTGAACGCTCGACCGCAGGAATTCAGCGGCTTCTTTGCGGGTGAAATATTCGGTCGGCTTAGCGAGGGCTTTTGTCATGCCGCCCTCCCTTTACCCGATACGCTTCGTCCGACAGGAACCCGCGCGCTTCGGCCAACACCTTCGCATGCACGAGCGGGAAAGCTCCCGCCGTGTAGCGCCGCTGCAATTCATCGCCAACGTGCAGAGGGTCCGTGAAAACGAAGACCGCGTCCTTGCCGTTCGCGTGCAGTTTGCAGTGAGAGTAGGCCAGTTGGTTCGCAGCGATTAAAGCGCCTGCGAGCGCGGGGCTGATGGTTTCGAAGATTTCGTCTAAAGGAGGGGGCGAGCAGTTGGAAGGTACGACGGCGTTCATCACGGGCCATCCACAACGAGCAATTTTGGATACACCGCAGTCACGCAGCCTGTTACTGCCACCCGCGTCTTGCTAATGCCCAAGTCCGTCATTCGCAGCTCCTACCGCCATAAATCGGCGTTTGCTGCGTATCCCAGACTCTTTGCTCGGCTCGTGGGTTCCACCGCTTTGGTGTACTGCTAGCGGGTTACCACTTACTGCGCCGTGTCCCGGCTTAGGTTGCCGTACCCAGTAACAATTGTGCACGCCCACGCAGCGGCGCGCAACAGGAAAATACAAGGCTTTCGGCATATCGGTTTTATAGGGGTTTTGCGCCCTCGCGAAGCGTGGGCCGGGAAGAGTGCGCCCCGTCGATGTTAAGTCCCCGGCGCTCGCGCGGGACCAATAGCCATGAGGGTTCCCGCGTTCATGTCCAACTTATTGGGCCTGTGTTTCGGTCAAGTCTTCGGGCGCGGTCTTTGCCAGAAACTCAGAGAATGCCACGCGGGCGAGCGCGCTCCGCGAATGCAGTTTTCGGCGCTTCATCTTTCTTCCCAAGCGTCGTACTGCTCAAGATATGTATCCAGAAGTTTCCGGGCTTCAGAATTCAGGTTTTGACGCACGACGGAGTGCGTTTCGAACGGCCACGCCGGGCGGCGCGGACGTGCGGAGATGCGTGTGTCGATGAGCTCGACAAGCGCCTCGGGTAAGTCGACGGTAATGACCATAAAAGGAATTATGCTAGCGGAGCCAGGTAGAAAGCAACTTATTGCGTAATAACACGTGATAATAAGGCGGGCAAGGCGGGGTCAAGGCGGGGTACAAGGCGGGGTTGCAACCGCGTAAGTACCTATAACTGATATGCCTTGTGGGAACAAGGCGGGCAAGGCGGGCTTGTTTTAAAAGTTCGCGTTGGCAAATTTTTATCAAAATGTTACTAAGGAGGTTTTTGGAACACCCCGCCTTGCCCGCCTTGCCCGCCTTAGACCAATGTCCATGAGGGTGAAACGCAAGGCGGGCACAAGGCGGTAAGGCGGGGTACAGTGGGGTACAGAAGCATACGCGCGATGTTGGCTACCAAGGCATACGACGGGGTACAGTCGCCTACCGACGATTCTTATTGCGGCGCGGGGCGCTGCGTAGCATGCTTCGAGCATGGTGGACTTACGCAAGGCAGCAAGCGAGTTAGGCCGAAGGGGCGGCGTCGCGACGGCGCAGAAGCTTGCGCCCCGAGTGCGGAAAGCTTCGAGCGCAAAAGCCGTGCACTCGAAACACCTCCATCAGGACCGCGAGTTAGTTAAGATCCTGCGCGCCGCGCTCGAAGGCTTGCGATGACCATGCTTCACTCATGGCGCGACGCGATGGCCTTTCGGGCAACGCTCGTAGACGAGCTTGAAAGTGGCCGCATCACCGAGGAACAGTTCTCGACCACCATCCGCTACATCCGCCGCAAACTGCGCGCCGGTTGCTCAACGCACGCGACGATTCGAAATCCCAAAGTGAAAGGAAACCCCAGTGGCAACCACGAAGCAGCAGCAAGAGTTAGTTGCGAAATTAACGAAGCTCGCTAACGACATGGAGATAGTCGTTGAGCGCCGCAAGGCGCTGATCGAAAAAGCCGGTCGCGCGTTCGACGCCGCCGTTCGGCCGGAAACCCCAGACCAAATTTACGCGCGCCGTCGCCAGGAACTGCGCGAGGGGCGCAGATGACTCAGCAACGGCTCTGTCAAATCAAAGAAGAGATTTTCCCCGCCGCCATGGAACTGGTCCGGCGGGGCGATTTCTCGGTGAGGTTTCAGTTAGACGAGCTGAAATGCCCGCGTGGGCGCGACCACTGCGACCCGCGAGAAAAGTGTCTCGGCATGCATGGCGAAAACCGCCAACGTATCGAAGAGATCAAAGACCGGCTCTTCCGAGCCGGTTTTGTTCGATTGGAGGAAATCAGATGAGCAACGAACCGCAAAAACCATACCAGCCCTACGCACCCGCGAATGAACAGGGCAACAACGACATTCGCGAGAACATCGGCGCAAACGCGATGCAACCTGCCCCGCTCAATGGGTGGGGTGAGCAAAATTTCGAGGAAAACACGTTTGACCGGAGGCGCAAATGAGCAAGCGAGACGAGAGGTGGCGGATCGCACAAGGTCACATGAGCGGGCACCTTGCGGGCAACGAGCCCGACCCAGGCGAGTCTCTCCGCAAGGCTGCAGGGGAGTCCGTAGGCTACCGCATGGGCCAGCACATGGAGCAATCGCGCGCAGAACTGGCGAGGAACGGCGGGCCTGAGAGCGTCATTACGAACGCCATCAAACGCGTCGACCGGCAGATGCGCGCGAGCGACGCCGAAGCTGCATCGCTCACTCAACAGGCCGCTGTCCTCAAAGCGAAATTGCGTGCCGGTGAGCGTGGCGGGCGCGGGGGTGAGCGATGAATTTCGAACGCTCGCTGATCGAGCGGCTTACGCCGCAACCGCCATTCGACTTAGGCTACTCCCAACCGTTCTGGACGCCGGATAAGGCCCCGGAGCCGGACAAGAAAACGGAGCCCGCAGAAGCGGCGGCTGTGGACACTACGCCCGTGGTCACGCCTCCCGCTCGGGACATGCGCGCCGTCGCTCGCCAGATTCTGGCTCCGGCCTCGGAAGCATTGGAAAAGTTTGTCGATGCCGGCCCGGAGCGCAGCGCCATGCTAGGGGAGGTGCTCTCGCTGATCGAGAAGCTGGGTGACGTGCTCACGCGAGGGCGCGAGAAAAGAATCGCCAGATTGTCAGCGGAGCAAATTGCGCTGGCCGAGCAATGCAGGCAGCAAGCGGCGATCTATGCGGCAGCGGACAAGGCCGTGACGGATTACCTAGTCGTGAAGCGTGCGCGTCACTCGGAATTCCTGAACGCGGGCTCGCAGCTATCGAGTTGGGACGCACAACGGGACAACCTAGGCCGATGGCCGACGGGTGCTCAATTGCGCGAGTACGAGGCGAAGCGAGTAACCCTAGTGAAAGCAGCGGACGAGGCGCGGTTCGCTTGGGAAGCGACTTTCGCGGAGGAGCGGCGCTTGATCGCAATCCGCACGGCGGAGGAATCCAAGTTGAGAAAACTCGCGCAAGCTGAATCGAAACTGATCCAGCGGCTGTCCGGCAGGGAATGGGTCGATGCCGAGATGGGCCTGCCGCACGAGCCGGAGCTTTAAGTTTGGCCCCACCTTTCGCATCTCGGGGACAGCGAGCCGTCACGCGCGGGGGCCTTCCAAATGCGACGCGCTGGCGGGATGACTGTCATGGGCCTTCGGCGTGCCCACCTCAAAAAGCGCCGAACCGCTGGTGGGAACCAGAAAAGCGGGGGAACGCGCTTAGATGCCGCTCCCCGTTTTTTCAACGGCTAGTGGCGGTGACGAGCCACAGGCAACGAGCGCCCAGCTTGCCGTGATGATGAAGGCAACGACGACGCGGATCACAAGCCACCGCCGCTTAGAAAATGTATGTATTCAGCAAAAGAGCGCGGCCCCAGTTCGATCGAGCGGATAATTTGCTCAACCGGCATGCGGTCGAGTTTCGAGCGGAACGCCGACCAGGTTTCGAGCAGCGCGAGTTCGGGTTGGGGGACGACGTTCGGGTTGGGGGACGACGTTCGGGTATGGGGGTTGATGACGAGCAGGCGGCGCTTGTACTCTCAATTCAGCCATGACGGAACCTCCTAGTGGTTTCTTGTGGCGAGTTCGGGCGGGCCGCGCAAACGGTCCGCTCGAACGCTCAATTCTGCTCTAAGCCTCCGAAATCACAAAGGGCCGTGGCGCTCAAACATTGCCCCCAAAAAAGCCCCCATCCCGCTTTTCGTGCCGTCACTTCGCATCTAAGTCCATGATTTTAATGGGCAAGTCCCAATGTGCGTCGAGGATTTCAAAACGCCGCTGCTCTTCCTTTGCATAAGTAGCCTGATCGGGCCAGAGCTGCTTCTTCAACGCGTCTTCGTCGTACGGTTCATTGGCAACCGTTGAATTCTTGAACACGATGGTCACGCGATAATCCCAGCGCCCGTCTTCGGTGGTGTGGTAGCGCGGCTGGTCCATCCAGACCTTGAGGATGCGGCCCAGTTCCACCTCTTTCTTCAGCAGGGGATAGTGATTCTTCTTGAAGAGCTGCAGAAACTCATCCGCATGTCCCCACTTCGCCTTGTAGTAGTACTCGGTGACGAAGGGCTTGCCGGTCTCCGGCGCCGGCTGGGCGGGTAGCGAGAGTGGCAACAAAATCAGAAGCAGAAAAAGGAATCTCAATTTCATCGATAGCCTCCATAGGGAATGATTGTCGCACAGAAGACAGTGGAGCGACGGGCGCCTCGCCCGTCCCGCCGGATCACTGGCCGAGCAATGACGCCCGGCTCTCCACCCACACTCGAGTGCTAAAATTGACTGTGACCGCCGCTCCTCTCCGCCTCATTGCCATCGATATTGACGGCACCCTGCTCAACCCGGAATTTCAGATTTCCGCAACCGATCTCGCAACCCTCCGGCGCGCCCATGCCCAAGGCATCGAGGTCATTCTGGTCACCGGACGCCGCCATACTTTTGCCCTGCCCATCGCGCAGCAATTGGGGTTTGATCTCTGGTTGATCAGTTCCAATGGCGCCATCACTCGCTCGCTCGCGGGAGAAACCTTCCACCGCGACCTGCTCCCCGAGCCAACCTGCCGCGACCTCGTCCGCGTGATGCAAGAATTTCGCGGTCAAACCGTTCTGACTTTTGACAGCGATGCGTCGGGCACGATCGTGATCGAGCGTCTGGACAAGCTCGAAGCGAGCATCCAGCGCTGGCTAGAGAAGAATATGAAGTACATCCAGTTCGTGGTTCCGATCGAGAATGCGCTCACCACCGATCCCGTGCAGGCCATGTTCTGTGGTCCGGTCGCGGAGATGCAGCGGGCGTTGCAAGTCCTCGGGAGCTGCGGTCTGCCCATCACCGTTCTGCGCACCGAGTACCCGGGCCGCGATCTTTCAATTGTCGATGTGCTCAACCAGGGCTGTTCCAAGGGACACGCGCTCGAGCGTTGGGTCAATCACCGGCACATTACCCGCGAACAGGTCATGGCCATTGGTGACAACTATAATGATATTGAGATGCTCGCCTTCGCCGGCCACCCCTTTATCATGGGGAATGCATCGCAAGAATTGCGTTCCCGCGGCTGGAAACTCACCCGCTCGAACGCCCACAGCGGAGTGGCGGCGGCGATTGAGCACATGCTGGACGGAAAGGCGCTTGAACCAGTAGTCGCTGACCAGATCCTCGGGCCGGCGATTGTGAGCAGCCTGTAAGTAAATTTAGGTGGCCAGTAACTAAGAAGATGACTCAAAGTGGCTCATCGGCGTCGGTGAAGGCTGCAAGAATCGCGGCGAAAGCTGGCGTGCTCCTCTGTGCCCTAGCCGTAGCTTTGCTCGCTCGTCCCGCGACCGCTGCCGAGTTGGCAATCCTCCGCAACGGCTTCAGCATCCGCCACGAGCATCGCCTGGCGATGGGGACGACGACTCGCCTGTACCTTACCGCCGACGATTCCAGTTTTACCGACGTGCCCACCGAAGAAATCACCGGCTACGAAAAAGATCTTACCCTGCCGACACGCGCAGATTCGCGCGCCTCCATCTCCGCCTCTTCAGGATTTGCGGAATCCGAGCCGGCAAAATCCGCGCCCCCGCTGAACGAGGTCGTGAACACCGCCAGCGCCGCCTATCATCTCGATCCCGACCTCGTAAACAGCGTCATTCACGCCGAAAGCGGATTCAACTCGCGCGCCGTTTCCCGCAAAGGCGCCCGCGGACTCATGCAGTTGATGCCCTCGACCGCCAGCCACTTGGGCGTCAACGATGCCTTCGATCCGCAATCGAATGTCACCGGGGGAAGCCGCTATCTGCGCGAACTGCTAGAGCGCTACAATTTCGATCTTGTCAAGGCCCTGGCCGCGTACAACGCGGGGCCCGAGCGCGTCGAGCAGTACCAGGGAGTGCCGCCATTTCGCGAAACCCGCGCCTACGTGGCCCGCGTCGTGCACGAATACAACACTAAGAAGACGGCCCAGGAAAAAGAGGCGAAACGAAAGCAGGTCCCGACCAAAGCGACGAGCACAGCCCCGAGCCATGCCCAAATCGCTCCGAGACCGGTAGCCGCCTCTGCCGCCTCTGCGAATTGAGTGTCCTTACGTTGACCCCGCCTGCTCTCTCATTTACCGTGTGGTAGCAGGGCTGCTCCCCGCTTAGACGGGGCAAAGCCCGGTCACCACACGGGCGAACTGAATGAGCCTAACTAGATGAATAAAAAACGATACATAGCCTATGCCGTGATCTTCCTGGTGCTCGCCGTGCTGGTTTATCTGCAGTTCCGGACGTGGCGGAACTTCGACTGGAGCGCTTTTCTAAGCCAGACTGGCCACGTCAACAAACTTCGAATTCTCTTCGGCATCGGATGGATTTATCTGGCTTACATCATGCGAGCGATTCGCTGGAACATATTCCTTCGCCCGGTGCGCCGGGCCTCCGCGGGCCGTCTGGTCGCGCCTACCATCGTGGGATTTACGGCGCTAGCGCTGCTGGGACGCGCGGGAGAAATGGTTCGCCCTTACCTGATTGCGCGCAAGGAGAATGTAAGCTTTTCTTCGCAACTGGCGGTCTGGGCTGTCGAGCGCATTTTTGACTTGGGCGCCTTTGGGCTGCTCCTGTTATCAGCGATTATGTTTGCGCCGACGACGCGGGCGCTCCTCCACTTTTTTCGGGTTGGAAACTTAGGCACGCTCGCCCTCGGCGTAGTCGCCGTGGCATTTGGAATTCTGATGGTGTGGAAGGGCGACCATTTGGTGGTCGCAGCAGCCAACCGATTTTCGCCGAAACTGTCGATTCTAGGGGCGCGGATCGCGCTGCGCATTCGAGAATTCCGCAGCGGTCTCCACGCAATTCACGACGTTGGGTCGCTGCTTTACGCAGTTGTTGTCTCCGTTTCCATGTGGATGATGATTGCGCTCGCTTACTTGGAAGTGTTGCACTCCTACGGCAGTGGACCTCTCCACATCCCGATTGTCCAGGTGCCGCTGCTCATGCTCTCCAGCATGGTGGGGTCGATGGTCGCGCTGCCCGGCGTAGGAGGTGGCACCCAACTGGCCACCATCTTCACCTTGCAAAGAGTTTTCAATGCCCCCAAGGAGTTGGCCGCGAGCGGCGGAATCCTGTTATGGCTCGTCACCTTCGCGTCGGTTGTACCCGTTGGGCTCATCCTGGCGCATCACGAACGCCTGTCGCTGCGCAAGCTTTCCGCTGAGACCGAGCAGGCCGAGGATGTCGCCGCGGTAGAGGAGACAACGTAAATGGATCAGGTTCGCGAGACGCTGGACGCCATCAATCAAGCCTGGAGAGAACGGCGCTTCGATGACATGGCCCAGTTCATTGACGAAGACATCGTAATGAAAGGGCCGGGGCTAAAGGAGTTTGGCAGGGGTCGTGAAGCGATCATCCAAAGCTACGTGCAGTTCATGGCGCAGTCGACAGTTATTGCGTACGCCGAATCCAACCACGCGATCGACATCTGGGGCGACGTTGCTGCGGCAACTTATGACTGGGAAATGACCTACGAACAAAAAGGCGAAACAAAAACTGAAAAGGGACAAGACATGTTTGTCTTTGCCCACAGAGCCTCGGGATGGGTGGCTATACTCAGGCTGATACTTTTCTGACCTTCACATTGAAACGCGAGGTGCCCGCAGCAGCGCTGGCGCGTCTTAAGTCCGGCGTGCGTTTCCATTGGGTCATCGGCCATCGGGTCACCAAAAACCTTTCGCCATTTGGATTTTCGATCATCCGATCACCCGATGGCCAGATCACCCGATTCGAGTCGCCTGCTACAATCATCTTGAATTGCGAAGTGCAGCCAGCGCATGAAATGCCCCTTTTGCGGGTTTGAAAACGACAAAGTCGTGGATTCGCGCGAGAGCAAGGAAGCCGATTCCATTCGCCGCCGCCGCGAATGCCTCAAGTGCGAAAAGCGCTTTACTACCTACGAGCGCATCGACGAAATCCCCTACATGGTGGTAAAGAAAGACGGACGCCGCGAACGTTTCGACCGCCAGAAAGTCCTCAACGGCCTCATGCGCGCCTGCGAAAAGCGCCCGGTGCCGATCAGCAAACTCGAGCAGATCGTCAATGAAGCGGAGACCTTCGTCATCGAGTCAGCTGAGCGCGAGCGCAAAACCAGCGAAATCGGCGAACTGATCATGAACCGCCTGCGCCGCTACGACAAAGTCGCCTATGTGAGGTTCGCCTCTGTCTATCTCGATTTCAAAGACGTGCAGGAATTCATGACCGAACTGAAAGATCTGCTGAAAGGCAAAGACGCGCCCGAACCAAAAGGCAAAGCGAAATCGGGTGATCGGATCGTCGGGTGATCGGTTGATCGAAAAGCAAGTCATTCGTGGCTTTAGATGACCCGATGACCCGATCATCCGATGGCCCGATCTACGTTTATTCTTTATGACCCACAAAGTTACGCTCATTCCCGGCGACGGCATCGGCCCTGAAGTCATCCAGGCCACGGTTCGCATACTCGAAGCCACCGGTGTCAAATTCGAATGGGAAAGCTTCGCCGCGGGCGCCGAAGCCTTTGAGAAATACAAGGAATACATTCCTAAGGAACTCAACGACTCCATCGAGCGCACCCGCGTCGGACTGAAGGGGCCAGTGACTACGCCCATCGGCGGCGGTTTTTCCAGCATCAACGTCGAACTGCGCAAGCGCTTCGAACTCTTCGCCAACTTCCGGCCCATCCACAATCTCCCGCACATTCCCACCCGCTATCCGGGCGTGGACCTGATCGTCGTGCGTGAAAACACCGAAGGCCTCTACTCCGGCATCGAACACGAAGTTGTTCCGGGAGTGGTCGAGAGCCTGAAGATCATCACCGAGAAGGCTTCCACCCGGGTCTCGCGCTTTGCTTTTGAGTACGCCCGCAAGAACCAGCGCAAGAAGATTCATTCCATCCACAAAGCCAACATCATGAAGTTGTCCGATGGATTATTTCTGCGTTGTTCGCGCACCGTTGCGAAGGATTATCCCGAGATCACTTACGGCGAGCACATCGTTGACAATACCTGCATGCAACTGGTGATGAACCCCTACCAGTACGACATTCTGCTGATGGAAAACCTGTACGGCGACATTCTTTCCGATCTCTGTGCCGGACTGGTGGGCGGACTCGGCCTCGTCCCCGGCGCGAATTTCGGACACGAGTGCGCCATCTTCGAAGCCGTCCACGGCTCCGCGCCCGACATTGCCGAAAAGAATATTGCCAATCCCACGGCCGTGTTGCGATCCGCCTTGCTCATGCTGCGCCATCTTGGAGAGCACGACGCCGCCTTGAAGATCCGCAACGCCATCGACGAGGTCTACCGCGACCGCAGCAAACTTACCCGCGACGTGGGCGGCACCGCCGGCACCTCGGAATTCGCCGACGCCATCATTCTGGCCATGGAGACGCAGAATTCCGCGGCGGCCGGGTGAAGAGCCTTAAACGGCGCCGGTAGTGAGTGCCCCTGCCGGTATCGCGGTACAATCGCCGACCAAGGAGGAGTCAGATGGAACAGCGCGTGAGCATAATCACGCTTGGCGTGGCGGATCTAAAGCGCAGCAGGGAGTTCTATGAGCGCCTTGGATGGCGGCGGTCAATGGCCAAGGCAGAGGATATCGTATTCTTTCAGGCAGGAGGAATGGCACTTGCCCTGTTCCCGCGAGACGAACTTGCGAAGGACGCGAATATTGCTTCCGACGGCCAGGGCTTCAGCGGAATTTCGCTTGCCTATAACACCCGCAGTCGCGCAGAAGTTGACGCAGTGCTCGAAGACGCTGTCGCCGCCGGAGCAAGACTTGTCAAGCCTGCCGATGAGGCCTTCTGGGGCGGCTATTCGGGATACTTCTCCGATCCAGATGCGTTTCTATGGGAGGTCGCCTGGAATCCATCCTTCTCGATTTCGGCGGATGGAGGTATTCGAATTCCCGACTAGTGTCCACTACCCGCAGAACAACGAATTGGCTTGAGGGGGTAACGGATCGCAAACAAAGTTGACACGGGATATGGGCGCACATATACTGTGCTCATGAACGTAACGCTGTCTATTGACGAGCAGACTGTCGAACGCGCGCGAAAAAGGGCGGAGGCTCTCGGCAAGAGCCTGAACCAGCTTATCCGGGATTACCTGCAAAAGTTGGCTGGCGGAGACGATCCCGAGCGCAGCATCGAGGAGTTCGAGCGGCTTTCGGGCACGGGCAATTCGAAAGGCTGGCGCTTCAATCGCGACGAGATCCATGAACGATCGTAGCTTCTTCGATACCAACGTCTTGGTTTACGCTGACGACAAGAGTGCACCGGTGAAACAACGACGCTCCCTCGATCTGGTGGCCCAACATCGGCGCGCGGGAACTGGGGTCGTTTCGCTGCAGGTGCTGCAGGAGTATTTCGTCGCCGTCACGCGAAAGCTGAAGGTTGATGCTCGCACTGCGCGCCGTAAGGTCGAAATACTGTCCGAGTTTGATGTCGCCGTCCCAGAAGTGGCCGATATTCTCGCCGCCATCGACCTCCACCGGCTGCACGGATTTTCTTTTTGGGATGCGTTGATTCTGCGAGCCGCCAAACTGTCTGGTTGTCGCGTTCTTTTTTCGGAAGACTTTCAGACGGATCGCGAAATCGACGGGATTCGGGTGGTGAATCCGTTCCCGTAGATCATCTGTTAAACTACTGCGTTTCTGGAAACGTACCGGGCGACGCGCATCGCCGGTCTTCCACCGGGGGGCTATCGTGAAGAGCATTGAACTTCCCTACCATCGCGGACTCCACCGCTTCGCCGTCTTCACCGCCTGCGCCACTCTCATCCTGATCGTTGCGGGAGCGCTGGTCACCAGCAATGACGCCGGCCTATCCGTTCCCGACTGGCCGACCAGCTTCGGGTCCTTCTACAAAATTCCGCGCATGGTGGGGGGCGTACAGTATGAACATGGCCATCGCATGGCGGCGGAGTTCGTAGGACTGCTCACCGTCGTCCTCGCCGTCTGGACGTGGCTTGTTGAAAAGCGCCGCTGGCTGCGCGTTTTGGGCTTGGCCGCGCTCGCGACCGTTATCGCGCAAGGCATCCTCGGCGGACTGACGGTTTTATTCTTTCTACCCGCACCCATCTCCAGCGCGCACGCCGCCGTGGCCCAGACCTTCTTCTGCATAGCCGTCGCCATCGCCGTCTTCACCGGACGCCGCTGGGTCGAAGAGCAACCGCGCACCGAACTCGATCAGCGCCGCCCCGCTCTCTTCACCCTGACTCTGCTCTCGATTGCCGTGCTCTATGTGCAACTGATCCTCGGAGCCATGTTCCGCCACCACGGCTTGAGCTGGTGGCCGCACGTCATTAACGCCCTCGTCGTCGCCATAGTCCTCTCCTGGACCGCCGTTCGCGCCATCACCGTCTACCCGCAGGTGGACGCCGTCCGCCGTCCGGCCATCGCCATGCTCGGCCTCATGGTCGCGCAACTCTGCCTCGGCTTTCTCGCCTTCGTCACCCGCGTCATGTGGGGAAGAGACGCCGCGCAACCCGAGCTGCCCATGGTGATTTCGACGGTAGTCCACGTCGCCGTCGGAGCGCTGCTTCTGGCTACGACCGTCGTGCTGGCTATTCAGGTCTGGCGCCACGTGCCGGTAGCGTTCGAAGAGCGCGTCCCCGGATCGGATCAGAAGCCCGTCGCCGCGTAGGGCGCTCGGGTCATCGGATGATCGGGTCATCGGGCCATTGAAACCCAGCACGGATTTGTGTTTTCGATTAGCAGGTAACCCGATCAGGTAGTAGGTCAGTTTGAATATTTTGGCGTCAGTTTCACTTGGATATAGGCTCTCCTACAAACACCAGGCACCCGTTTGGATCTCCAATATGGAACTCGGTCATCCCGTAGTCCCGGTCAAATAGATCCCGAATTCTGTAGCGGTTCTTGAAAGTTTTCACATGCTCCCACAAAGCATGGATGCCGGAAACCTCAATGTATATCTCGGTATGCTCGCGGACACACTTCATAACCTCCTCGGATGCAGTCTTTTGGAAGTGGATGGTCTGGCCATCCCGCTCCACTATCAAGTATCCCGGCGACTTCCTGGTTGGCGTAAATCCAAGCACGCTCTGGTAAAACAGAGCGGTTTCCTCCATATTGTCAGTCACCAACATAGGGCTGATCCTTTTCGCAATAGATGTGTTTGTCATCAAGGAGACCTCCAACCGCCTGATATTTTCCCTCTGTCGAGACATGATGGCACAGCAGCAGAGCCAACGCGAGGCCTGAACTTCAAACTGGCCCACGATCCCCGGTTTGATCCGCTCTGGATGATAATCGCCGCGTCCGCGTCGTAGAATGGACTGTGACTTCGAACTCGACTGCTATTGACCTCACTCCAGCCGCCCAGCCTGCCGAACAAGCGAGCCAGCCCATCATTTCCGTTCGCGACCTCGTCCATCGCTACCAGGACCGCACCGCGCTCAACGGAGTCTCGTTCGATGTTCGCCCCGCTGAGCTTTTTGGACTGCTCGGTCCGAACGGCAGCGGCAAGACCACTCTCTTCCGCATTCTGTCCACGCTCATGGTTCCGACTTCCGGCAGCGCCACCATCGCCGGCTTCGACGCCGTTCGCCAGCCCGGAGCTGTGCGCCGCCACATCGGCGTCGTCTTCCAGGCCCAGAGCGTCGATCTCAAACTCACCGCCTACGAAAACCTCTGGCATCAGGGACACCTCTATGGCCTGCGCGGTGCTGAGCTCAAAACGCGAATCAACGAGATTCTCACCCGCGTCGGATTGCTCGACCGGTCCGCCGATCGCGTGGAAACTTTTTCGGGAGGCATGCAGCGCCGCATCGAACTCGCCAAAGGACTGCTCCATCATCCCGAAGTTCTGTTGCTCGACGAGCCCACCACCGGCCTTGATCCCGGCGCCCGGCGCGACCTTTGGCAATACCTGCAAATCCTCCGCGATCAGGAGCAAGTCTCCGTAATCGTTACCACTCACCTGATGGAAGAAGCCGAGCGCTGCGATCGCCTCGCCATCCTGAACGAAGGCAACCTGGTGGCGCTCGGCACGCCCGAAGCCTTGACACGCGAGATTGGAGGCGACGTAATTCTGCTCGAAGCGCGCGACCCGCAGACATTGGCAGACCGTATTCGCGCCAAGTTTCAAGTCGACACCACCGTCATGGACAACCGCGTCCGCATAGAAATCGAAAACGGACATCGCTTCGTCCCCGACGTAGTCGAAGCCTTTCCCGGAGAAATCCAGTCACTCAGCGTAAGCAAGCCCACACTGGAAGACGTCTTCATCCATCGTACTGGACACCGGTTCTGGAGCGAAGACGCGGAACCAGCGACAGAAACTCGCAAGAAGAAACCAAAGAAAAACTGAACCACCAACGCTGCTAAACTAAAACCAATGGCAACCCAAACGGCAACCTTCCCGGCAACGGCAACCGGCCCCGCATCCGCCGGAATCCTCCTGCCCGCTTTCACGCTCTGGTGGCGCGAAGTGGTGCGCTTCTATCGGCAGCGCGCGCGCGTGGTGGGCGTAATCCTTTCTCCGCTCTTGTTCTGGGTCGTCCTCGGCAGCGGCTTTGGAACGTCTTTTCGTTCCGGTCAAGGCGCTGGCCAGCAGAACTATCTGGATTATTTCTATCCTGGCACCTTGGTGATGATCGTGCTCTTCACCGCGATTTTCACCATGATGTCGGTCATCGAAGACCGCAACGAGGGTTTCCTGCTTTCGGTGCTGGTGGCTCCGGTGCCGCGCGCGGCCATTGTTCTGGGAAAAGTTTTAGGCGGTACCACGCTCGCGACCATCCAGGGATTGATTTTCCTCGTCTTCGCGCCGCTCGTCGGCGTACACATGACGCTCGTCTCATTCGGGTTGATCGCGCTCACCGTTTTTCTGGTGTCGTTCGCCCTGACCGCGCTCGGTTTCGCCATTGCCTGGCCCATGGATTCGACGCAAGCCTTTCACGCCATCATCAATTTATTCCTGATTCCGCTGTGGCTGCTTTCCGGGGCGCTGTTCCCTCTGTCCAAGGCTTCAGGATGGATTCGCTGGCTCATGTACGCCAATCCGCTGACCTACGGCGTCGAAGCGCTGCGCACGCTGATGTATCCCGAAGCGCCCAGTTCATTTTCGTTTGCATTCTCGCTGACCGCATCGATTTTGACGTTAGTGCTGTTTGCGCTGTTCATGTTCGGCTTAGCCTTCGTGCTGGCGAATCGGCGCACGACGAAACCAGCCGCGTAAAAACAGTCGTTTGTCGATGGTCGTTCGTCGTTGGCTCTTAGCTTTTGGTTTTTGGGTAGAGCACGCAAGCCTCAATAGGCAACACCGCGCGAACGACGAACGACCAACGACGCATTTATGCCCTTAGACATTCTCGCCCTAGCCGCGCACCGCGATGACGTGGAACAAACCTGCGGCGGAACTCTGCTCAAGATGGCGGAGCGCGGATACCGCACCGGCATCCTTGACCTCACACAAGGTGAAATGGGCACGCGCGGCACCGCCGAAGACCGCGCCAGCGAGGCTGCCGAGGCGGCGCGCATCCTGAAGGTTTCCTGGCGCCACGCGCTCGACCTCCCCGACGGTCGCGTCGAAAATACCTGGGAGAATCGCCTGAAGGTCGTCCGCGTACTCCGCGAACAGCGTCCGCGCGTGCTGATTCTGCCCTACTGGGAAGGACGGCATCCCGATCACTACACCGCGTCCGTCCTCGGATACGAAGCGGCGTTTCTGTCGGGGCTCGCGAAACTGAATTCAGCCGTCCGCCCTCAGCCGTCAGCTCTCAGTGACGCCGCCACCGATTCGGCTGCACCGCATCGTCCTTTCAAAATTATTTACGCCAGCCTGTACCGCGACGTCCGGCCAACGTTTGTTGTAGACATCACCGGCCAGTTCGAAACGCGCTTTGCCTCGCTGATGGCGTACAAGTCGCAGTTCACGGACCAGGAGGCGGGCAGCGGAATCTTTCCCGCGCACAAAGAAATTCGGGCGCGGATTGATTCCATGGCCCGCTATTACGGCATGCTCGGCGGCGTCGCCTACGCCGAGCCGTTTGTGCAGAAGGAAGTCGGGCTGGTGGAGGATGTGATGGCGATTCCGGTGAAGTCGATCTGAGGCGGCTTTTGGCCGGGCACTGTGCGGGTGAACTGGCGCACTATTTTCCGCGTTGAAGGCGCTCACCAGATCAACGGTATCAGCCGGTAGCGAACGCGAGCAGCGTACTCGAAAAGCGCGAGAGTGGCGCATCCCCGGCTGTTTCAGTCGAACTTAAGAGACAAACCCGGGTTATACTTCCCCGTTAAAGTGCCCGCCAAGAACAGTTACAAAAGGATATCCACATGAAAGCGGTTGTCTACTACAACTACGGGTCACCCGACGTTCTCAAATTGGAAGAGATGGAAAAACCAGCCGTTGGGGACAATGAAGTTTTGCTAAGAGTTCGCGCGGCTTCCGTCAATCCCCTGGACTGGCACTTCATGAGAGGCACGCCGTATGTCGTTCGGCTAATGGCCGGGCTGCGCCAACCCAAGGACAAGCGGCTAGGCGTTGATGTGGCCGGCCAGGTGGAAGCGGTGGGTAGGAATGTAACCCAGTTCAAACCAGGCGACGAGGTGTTCGGCACATGCCGTGGGGCCTTTGCCGAGTATGCGTGCATTTCCGAGTCGGCGTTGGCCATCAAGCCGGATAACGTGACGTTCGAGCAAGCGGCTTCTGCACCGATCGCAGTCTTCACCGCATTGCAGGGTCTTCGCGACAAGGGACAGCTTCAGCCGGGGCAGAAGGTCCTGATTAACGGCGCGGCAGGAGGCGTGGGTACGTTCGCGGTGCAGATCGCTAAGTCGTTCGGCGCAGATGTGACCGGCGTATGCAGTACGAGGAATGCGGAAATGGTGCGATCCATCGGCGCGGATCGGGTCATCGATTACACGAAAGAGGATTACACCCAACAGGATTTCAGCAAAAGTGGGCAACGTTACGATCTGATTCTCGACTGCGTTGGGAACCATTCTTTACTGGCGTGCAGACGCGTCTTAAATCCTAAGGGGATATACATTCCGGTCGGAGGAGAGGGCGGCCGCTGGATGATCGGCGGGTTGGCGCGTTCGATCATGGCGCTGGTTTTGTCATGGTTTGTGAGCCAGAAGCTGGTCCCGTTCTTCCTGGCAAAATCGAGCAAAAAGGACCTGGCTATCATGCGCGAGCTCCTCGCGACTGGAAAGGTAACACCGGTGATCGACAGGTGTTACAGGTTGAGTGAGGTGCCTGAGGCCATCCGGTATCTGGAAGAAGGACACGCCCGGGGAAAAGTAGTAATCACTTTATGAATCACAAATTGCAAACTAATCGGCTGCTATGATGAAGCCTGTGACAACAACGGCCTCGCCAACTGAACGCGCTTCCGAGGTGGAACCCCTCCTGCTGGAAGTGGCCGACGTGGTCAACACCACGCTCGACCTCGAAACCACGCTGCGGCGCGTGGCGGAGCTGGTGCGCAAGGTCATTGACTACGAAATTTTTGCGATCCTGTTGCTCAACGACCAGCGTCAGGAACTGTACGTCCGCTTCAATGTGGGATATCCTCCGGGCATCGCCGACCGCCTGCGCGTGAAGGTGGGCCAGGGGATTACCGGACGCGCGGCCGAGACGCGCCGGGCAGTGCTGGTCGCCGACGCGACCCAGGACAGTTCTTACGTTGAGGCCGTCCCCAATGTTCACTCGGAACTCGCGATTCCGCTCATCGTCAAGAACCGGGTAATCGGTGTGATCGACCTTGAAGCGCGTGAAAAGGGTTACTTCACCGAGGAACACAAACGCCTTCTGACCCTGATCGCCTCGCGCATGGCGATCGGCATCGAGAACGCGCGGCTGCACACGCGCATAACGCGGCAGGCGCGCACGCTGCTGCTGCTGAACGAGATTGCGCGCGAACTCACCTCGATTTTGAATCTGGACGAACTACTCAAGCGCATCGCCGAGCTGCTCAACCGATTGATCGACTATCAGATGTTCAGCATTCTTCTGGTGGACCCGACGGGAGGAAAACTGCAGCACCGGTTCTCGCAGCGCTTCGAGGAAAGACTGCACCTGAAGCACGACATCCCGATGGGCCGCGGCGTGGTGGGATACGCTGCGCAGGCCAAGGAAGCAGTCCTGGTGCCTGACGTCGCCAAGAGTGACCGTTATATCGCGCTGAATCCGGAGACGCGCTCGGAGCTGGCGGTTCCGCTCATCTACCAGGAGCGAGTGATCGGAGTGCTCGATCTGGAGCATACGCGCCGCGGATATTTCACCGACGATCACAAGCGGACCCTGACCACGCTCGCGGCGCAACTTGCGATCGCCATTGAAAACGCGCGCTTGTATGAGGAGATTGCCCGGCAAGAGCAGCGCTTGGAGCGCGATATGGCGCTGGCGCGCGAGCTGCAGTTTCGCTTGCTACCGCACTCGCTTCCCAGGATGCGGCATCTCGACGTTGCGGCGAAGTTTGTTCCCGCCCGCGCCATTGGCGGCGATCTCTATGACTTTCTTCCTTATTCGCTGTCGCGCTTGGGGATCGCGATTGGAGACGTGAGCGGCAAAGGCGCTCCGGCCGCCATTTATGCGGCGCTGGTCAGCGGCATTCTGCGTTCTCATGCTCCGATTGAGCCGGGACCGGCGGAGATGCTTTCGGCGGTGAATCTTTCGCTGGCGGAACGCAGGATTGCGGCGCAGTTTGTCTCCATCATCTACGCCGTGTGGGACGACGAGCAGCGCAGCCTGCTGGTGGCGAATTCTGGCTTGCCGCGCCCGATTTATTGTCATGACGGGAAAATCGAATTTATCGAGGCGACGGGGCTGCCGCTGGGATTATTCGACGAAGCCGACTATGACGAATTCACTTTCAATGCCAAGCCCGGCGACATGTTCGTGTTTTACAGTGACGGAATCCTTGATGCCCGCAACCGGCACGGCCAGTCGTTTGGGCCGGAGCAAGTGGCGGCGATCGTTGCCGGCTGCGCGGCCAAGATCGGCGAACTGCGTCGTCAACGAAATCTTCAAGGCGGTCACCGAGCACGCTGCTGGTGTGGAAACATTCGACGATCAGACGGTGGTCGCCATCAAAGTGAAGACCAGTCGCCTTCCGGCAAACGCAAGTGAAACGCACACGGGCATCGCGAGGTTACGGCCGCCCGCGTTTGCATATCATCGGCGCGGGCTCGGGACTGCGCCACAGAACTCCTTGCGAGTCGGCTCGCTCGAAAGTCTTGCCGCGCGCCATGGAACTCCGCTCTACGTTTATTCAGCGGCGATGATCCGGCGCGCGATGGACGCCTTCGCTCACGCTTTTCACTCCGTCCCCCACACGCTGTGCTATTCGGTCAAAGCCAATTCGACGCTCGGGATTCTGCGCCTCGTGGCCAGCGCGGGGGCGGGCTTCGACGTGGTTTCTGGCGGAGAACTGCAACGAGTTCTGCGCGTGCGCCGGAAGGCCGCGGGCAAGGTTGTGTTCTCCGGCGTGGGGAAGACCGCGGCGGAAATGGAACTCGCGCTGCGCTCCGGCATATTGCTGTTCAACATTGAAAGCGCTTCGGAATTGAAATTGCTGGCCGCAACCGCGGCGCGATTGAAAAAAGCCGCGGCGATCGCGGTGCGCGTCAATCCCGACGTTCCGGCCAAGACTCATCCGTATATTTCGACTGGATTGCATCAGCACAAGTTTGGCGTTCCGATTCCCGAGGCGCTTGCGCTCTACACGGAGGCCGCGAAGCAGCCCTATTTGAAAGTGGCCGGAGTGAGCGTCCACATCGGGTCGCAGATTAGCGATGTCGGTTCGTTTCAAGCGGCGCTCGAACGCGTTGCCGATCTGGTTCGCGGTCTGCGCAAGCAGGGACACGACATCCGCTACATCGACGCCGGCGGTGGCCTGGGAATTTCCTACGAAGGCGCGCAGCGGAGTTTTGACAAACAGATTGCGGCGTACGCCAGGGCGGTGCTCGCACCACTGCGCGGATTGAAACTGCATCTACTGCTCGAACCGGGACGCGCCATCGTGGGCCCGGCGGGTGTTTTGCTGACGCGTGTCCTCTACCGGAAGACAAATCGCCGCAAACGCTTTCTGATTGTCGATGCGGCGATGAACGATCTGCTGCGTCCTTCGCTGTACGGCGCGTATCACGAGATTGTTCCGGTGGGCCGCGAAACCCGCCAGACCGAAACTACCGATGTAGTCGGTCCCATCTGCGAGACGGGTGATTTTTTTGCGCGCGACAGAAGACTTCCGGTGGTCGGCGAGGGAGATCTTCTAGCCATTCTCGATGTGGGCGCGTACGGCTCCGTGCTGGGGTCGAACTACAACACCCGCGGCCGCGCGGCGGAAGTATTGGTGGACGGGGCGAAAGCGCGAGTGATACGGAGACGCGAGAGCTTGCAAGATCAGTTGAGATTGGAAAAGCTTTAGTGGAGAGCCGCGTGTCTCGCCCGGCTCGACGGGCGAGGACGCGTCGCTCAGTTACAGCGACTCCAAGAAGTTCGTCACTGCCCGCAGCACCGGCTCCGGTTGCTGGATAAACAGCGCGTGTCCCAGGTTGCGAAACTTCACGTGCGTGTGATGGGGTAACAGGCGCGTGGCCAGCGCAACGTCCGCGTCGGACATCAGACCTCCTAATTCCGGCGTGCCTTGCAGAAGCAGTGTTGGACAAGCGATTCCGCGCAACACGGTTTCGCCGTCCCAGCCTTCGAGCGACGATCCGTCGAGCGTCATGTCGTAGGTATCAGCGTCGGCCTGCTGCACGCATCGCGCCCATGAAAGCAGGTAGGCCTCATCGTTGCCGGGGAGTTCGCGGATGGTAACGAACTCATCAGTGTTCGGAACGGGCAGGACAATCTTGCCGATGCCGTCCGCGATCTGCTCGACCGAACCGCCCTTGCGCGCCAGATCGCGCAGTCCCGAGAACAGCGCCGTGTACATCGGATTGTGCAGCCGCCGGGCAACAATGATGTTGTCGCCGAGAATCAGGGCGCGCACCAATTCCGTATGATGAGAGGCGACCCACATGGCCAACATGCCGCCGAGCGAATGTCCAAAGAGCACGGCGGGAGCGGAAACGCGCTCGCGAAGCAGGCAAGCGATGTCCTCAGCATATTGCGGGCCCCGGTAGCCGCGAGCCACGCGGGAGGATTTGCCATGGCCGCGAAGGTCGGGCGCGAAGATATGCCAGCGTAGGCTCAGCGCGGGGATCACCGGCAGAAATACCTGCCAGCGCCGGCCGAGTCCGTGCAGCAACACCAGCGGCGGCCCATGGGCAGGGCCTTCGGCGTAGTTCAATTGAACTTCGCCGGTGTCGAAGGTGCGCTCAACCAGGCCTGGAAATATCTCGCTCACAATAGCCGCAACCCTAAAGGGGTTGTCCAATCTCCCGCAACTTGCGGCATCGCTTAAGCGATACCCTGATACGAACCAGAGGTTTTCAGCAGCCTGAGACCTGACAGCTGAGACCTGACACCTAGCTTCAGCGTTCTCCCCACTTGAGCTTGGTGGCGAGCACTTCGAAAAATGTTTTCTTAAAGCGCAGAAGCCGGGCCGAATGTTCCGCCTTAACGCAGCGCACGATGTCACTGTCCCGCATGGGCATACCGACTTGTCCGTCGAGGCTCAGGTACGCTTCTTCATCCCCGGTCTTGACCTGGATTTCGATCTCGACCGTATCGCGCACGACCACAGGACGATGCGTCAATCCGTGGGGCGAGACCGGAGTAATAACGAAGGCAGCCACATCCGGTTTGAGGATCGGGCCGCCCGCTCCGAGAGAATATGCGGTCGAACCGGTCGGCGTCGCGACGATCAGGCCATCGGCTCTGTAACTGGAAACAAACTCCGCATCCACGAAAAGCTCGAAGTGATTCAAGCGCGCGATGGCGCTCTTGCTCACCACCGCCTCGTTCAAAGCGGAGTGAGTGGCAAGGATCCCGCCGCCCCGCACCAGGGAGCAACTCAGCATCGAACGGTTGTCGACGATGTAGTGCCCTTTCTCGATCGCGTCCAGCGCAGGATACAAATCGGATAATGGAACCTCGGTCATGAATCCGAGGGTGCCGAGGTTGACGCCGAGGATCAACGTTCCGGCTTTCGCCACCGCGCGCGCCGCCGAAAGCAGAGTCCCGTCGCCGCCGAGCACCAGCGCCAAATCCGGCGCCTGGGCGGCCAGTTCGCTTCGCGGTATGACGACGGCGGGCGCAAAATAGACGGCGCTTTCCTGGTCGACGACCACCGAGTAGTCGCGCTGCAGGAGCCATTTCTCGAGCGCCGGGAGGGCCTCGGATAACTCGGGACGGTCGGGCTTCGAAATAATTGCAACAGTCTTGCGTCGGCTTGGGTTTTGGGGAGACTCGGGCATGTCTTCTGGCTTCTCTGCGCGCATCGGAATTTCGATTGTACAGAATCAGTGGATGGCAGGTGGCGAAAACTCTGCGTGCAGCAGGAATTCGCGATTGCCTTCACCCCCGAGAATGGGCGACTCGATCCACTCGGCGTGCGCGCATCCGAGTTGTACGAGCGCCGCTTCTACTTTGGCCACGGCCGCTCGCTGGGCCGATTCGTCGCGCACGATACCGCCCTTGCCCACCAGTTCCCTGCCCGCTTCGAACTGCGGTTTTACCAGCACGACAACCTGGCGAGCGGCATTTGAAGTCAGGCTGGCGCAAGACGCAACGGCGCGAGCCACCGCCGGTAGAACCAGGGTAGCCGATATGAACGAAACATCCATGGCAATGAAGTCGACATTCTCGTTGAGATCGCCGGACGTGAGATAGCGGGCGTTGGTTTTCTCCAGCAACCGCATGCGCGGATCGTTGCGCAAACCGAAATCCATCTGACCATACCCGGTATCGACGGCAATCACCCGAGCGGCGCCGTGCTGCAGCATGCAGTCGCTGAAGCCTCCGGTGGAAGCGCCGATGTCGAGACAAACTTCGCCCTGAAGATCGATTCGCCAATGATCGAGAGCCTTCTCGAGTTTGAGGCCGCCACGGCTGACGTAGGGTAGATCCGCGCCCAGCAGGCGCAAGGCCGACGCGGAGTCAATCGATGCGCCCGCCTTCTCGATCTTCTGCTCGTTAACGAGAACCTTTCCGGCGAGAATGAGCGCCTGCGCGCGCTCACGCGATGGCGTGAGGCCTCGGTCCACGAGCAATTTGTCGAGACGCGTCTTCACTGACTATAGAATGGTATCGAAAAAACGAATCCGCCAGATGCGGCTAGCACCCGATGCAGTGCAGATTGTTGTAATGGTTTCGTTAACAGAAGGTTACAGGAGTAAGCTCCCGTTTTTCCACAAACTTTTCCTCGGCGGTGTTGAAAAGTCCGGAAAAGTATCGGGTCATCGGGTGATCGAAACTCAAAAGCGAAATGCAAAGACACAGCCGTTTTCCAACTCAGATGACCCGATCACCCGATGATCCGATCGCCTCTCAGCCCGCAACCTCTTCCAGGACTTTTTGATCGATATCGAAGTTAGCGTGCACGTTCTGCACATCCTCGTTATCTTCGAGCGCTTCGAGCAGCCGAATCATCTGCGCCGCCTGCTGCCCTTCCAGCTTGATGTAGGTATCCGGAACCATACTCACGCTCGACGAAACCGGCGTGATGCCAGCCTTCTTCAAAGCCTCCAGCACGCCTTCGTAGGCGGAAGTCTCGGTCAGGATTTCCCAGTTCTCACCATCGTCCTTCAAATCCTCACCGCCCGATTCTAGGATGATGTTCATCAAATCGTCTTCCTTGGCGGTCGACTTGGCGATGATGATGTCGCCCTTCTTGTGGAACATATACGACACCGAGCCCGCCGCGGCCATGTTGCCATTGTTCTTTCCGAACACGTGCCGTATCTCGCTCACCGTGCGATTGCGGTTGTCGGTGGAAATTTCCGCCAGCAAAGCCACGCCGCCCGGCCCGTAGCCTTCCAGCACAAACTCTTCGTAGGTAAGTCCCGGCAGTTCGCCAGTGCCGCGCTGGATGGCGCGTTTGATGTTGTCGGCGGGCATGTTCTCGGACTTCGCCGCCAGAATCGCCGTCCGCAGCCGCGGATTCATGTCGGGATCGCCGCCCGACTTGGCGGCCATCGCGATTTCCTTGATGAGACGAGTGAAGATCTTGCCGCGCTTGGCATCGAGCGCGCCCTTCTTGTGCTTGATGGTTGCCCATTTCGAATGGCCGGACATAGCTGTACCTCGTCTCTAGAATACTTGAATGGCGGTGGTTCTCGGAATTACGGGTCCGCCCGCGGAGGAAATCACAGGATCAGCCTCGACGTACAAACGTTCAGGCGAATGGAGATTATAGCATGGGGCTGGCGCCCGCCGCCTTCGGCCTATTGCGGGTTTGGCGCTGCAGGTCGGCGCTGATCTACTAGAAAGCCGATCTTCTCAATTCCCGCTGAACGTACATTGTCGAGAACCTCGGCAACCCAGCCGTACCTCGCCCTGGCATCAGCCTTGATGTAGACCTCCCTTTCCGATCCGCGGCTGATTTCTTCCTGGATCTTAGCTGGCAGATCGGCTGGTCGGACGGCCTCGGCACCGAAAAAGACTCTGTTGTCGCGTGTTATGGCGACTACCATGGCGTCTTTCCAATCCGCGCGTGCCATTGAAACGGGATGGTTAACTCGCGGCAGAAACGGTCCCAAACTATGATGGGGTTGGTCCGGCACTGTCAGGAAGCCCAGCAAGGACATGGCAGCCAGCAGCACTGCCACCTGTACAAAAGGAGTCCCCTCGATCCCGCAGATTCGTTGGTTCGAGCGGCGCCAACCAGGCTGCATAGTGCTGCCCTCGTTCCTACAACAACTCAAATCTGATTATAGGGACACCAAGCAGGAAGTCAGTCTTCCCGCTCTCTCTTCGGTAACCATTCTGGGTGACCTGCGGAAGCCCGCTATCAAGGGTTCCCCCGTCTTCCTCTGTGCTCCCTGTGGTTCAAAGTCTTGCCTTTTGCCCACCAAACCCACAGCGTCCATCAGCTAGTAACGCTTGATAGCCAAGCCATGAGGTACCCTTGGTCGGGAACCTCCATGGCCACGAAAACTCTCGACCGCGAGCTCGCCCAACTCGAAGCCTCCCGCTATCGCTTCGGCCCCAACGAAGCCGCAAGCGTCGTGAAGCTGCTGAATCGGCTCGCCGCCGCGCGCTTCCCCGATTCGGCATCGCTGATCCGCTTCCACGAAGCGCTGCTTTTCTTGCGCGCCTTCCCTCAAGGCCCAGCCGTGGTGCGCGTCACCGAGCGAATTCTGAATCGTTTCCACAAGAGAGTGGAAGCGCTACGCAAGGCAGGCGCTGACGTGGACGACTTCGACACCTTTGAGGTCGCCGGTATTGCCGGCACCGAGATGGAAGACACGCTCAGCTTTGATGTTGCGCGATGGCTCATCAAGCGTATGCCCGGCAAAGTCGAAATCGCCTGGGAGAACTACGAACCCGGACGCGACTTAGGCAACACTGGCCCGCGCTTCCTTCCGTTGCTCGAGGACGATGCGTACGTCGAGGCTGACACGCCTTGGCGCCGATGGTTGGAGGCGGCGGGGGGCGAGTTCAAGAGAAAGACGCACGCCACGCCGGCATGGCTGATTGAATGTTTCGAGCGATTGCCGCTGCCCGCGCAACAAAAAGCCGAACTCTACGAATCGCTGCGCGTGCCCTTGCGTTGGAAGCTTGAAAACTCAGCCATCACGCGAACGCGAAACTGGAAGCCGGTGCGCAGCGTTTTCTATCACAGCGAACCGCTCATCAGCCGGAGCCAAGTCCCGCTGGCTGATGAGTTGGCGCGGCGTCCACCGCAACTGACGAAGCTCTCGCGCAAGCAGGGCGACGAGATCATGGACTTGATCCGCGAGGTCATGCTGGTGCGCTATCGCGAGCTTTACGGCACCACGTTGGGCGATCCGCGGTCGGTGGTGCGCTCGGATGTGGGCCGCGGCGTTTCGATTTATCTCTGGAACCTGCCGCCCGATCGCCGCCTGCCGCTGCGCGCCTACGTTGCGGGATTAACGCTGAAGAATGGCGTCCCTATTAACTACATCGAAGCCATCGGACTCTGCGAGTGGATGGAGGTCGGCTTCAACACTTTTTACACTTTTCGCGGCGGCGAAGCGGGATGGATCTACGCGCAAGTGCTACGCTGCCTCTGCCACCTGATGGGAACGGCGTGCGTCTCGGTCTATCCGTATCAACTGGGCCATGAGAACGAGGAGGCGATCGCATCGGGCGCGTTTTGGTTCTACCGGAAACTCGGCTTCCGGCCAGGACGCGCGGACCTGCAAAGACTGGCGGAACGCGAAGAGCAGAAAATCGCCGCCAATTCAAAATACCGGACCCCCGCGCGCACGCTGAAGCGGCTGGCGGCGGGACACGTCTTTTACGAGCTTCCGGGAAGTGAAGTAGGAGCGTGGGATAAATTTTCAACCCGCAACATCGGATTGCGCGTCAACCGGCGAATGGCGCGCGATTTTGGCGGAGACGCCAGCCTCATGCGCGAGCACGCGAGGCGTGCGCTGGAGCGAATGCTAGGAGTCGGCACGTCTTTGTGGACGCCGCTGGAGAAGGCAGCCTTCGAGAATTTTGCGCTGGCTCTGGCCGATTTGGCGGGATTGCGCGCATGGACGCGAGACGAAAAAGAAAACCTCATCCGAATCATCCGCGCCAAAGCCAAGCGGGACGAGATGCTCTACCTGCATCTTACGCAGCGGCATCCACGGCTACGAAAGGCGCTGTTGACGAAAGTCGAACAGTATTAAGGAGTAGTCAAAGTCCCCGCCCTGTCGCAGAAAACGCGACAAGGACGGGCCACCCTCGGAGTCGAGACTAGGGAAAAGGTGAGCCAGACCCCCGCACCGCACCCTGGCGATCAAGCCCGCCCTGCGAACTCCCGTGTCTCGGTGGACACCTTGACGGTTTCTCCTTCTTTAATGAAGAGGGGGACGCGAATCTCGATGCCGGTCTCAAGCTTCGCCAGCTTGGTCACGCTGCCGCTGGAGGTGTCGCCGCGGACGCCGGGCTCCGTGTATGTGACATTCAACTCCACATGGGGCGGCAGTTGCAGGCCGATGGGGTTGCCGTTGTACCTATGCAACTGGATGATGACCCCTTCCACGATAAAGTCCACCGCGTCCCCCACCATCTCGCCGGAAAGGGTGAGCGTTTCGAAACTCTCCTGGTCCATGAAGTAGAAATCACTTCCGTCCCTATAAAGATAGGATGCCGGGACCGTCTCGAGGTCCGGCTCCTTGAATCGGTCACTGGCCTTGAATGTCTTGTCAAAGACCGCGCGGGTAATGAGATTACGCATCTTCAGGCGGACCAAGGTCTGTCCGCCCCGGGCTGTCGGGGTGGAAACCTCCGCTTCCAGGCAGACGAATGGCGTGTTCTCAAACTCGAAAAACATTTTGCGCTTCACGTCGATGGCATCGATCAGTGCGGCCATGATCTCCTCTAAGACAGGGCTCGTGACTAATGGATTCTAATCTATCGAGAAACAGGGAGCGGCCGGGTTCAATATGATCTACACAGCCACCACGATTTCACACGTTTGCCGTTCGTCGCGCCTTATATGCATACAACACCGCCAGCAGCGGCGGCGCGAGAAGGAATCCCCAGAACGGGATCACAAATCCAAGTACCAGCGGAACCAGAATCGACGCCCACATCGGCACCCTGGCCACTCGCCGCATGATGTAAGGCTGGAGCAGCAAGCCATCGATCAAGACGATCACCGCATAGAGAATGAGCACGTAGAGCGGATGCTGCCAGTCGTTCCAATGCAGCGCTGAGGCCAGCACCGGGCCAAGCAATCCAAGGATCGGGCCGAGGTGAGGAACGATCTGCACCACCGCGGCCAGCACCGCCCAGAGCGGAGCCCATGGAACGCGGATAATCCACAGGCCGATGAGCCATAGAATGCCGACCGCGAGCGAGTCCTGCAACTGCGCGATAGCCCAGTGCTTGAGAGCGGAAGCCGTGATGCGGAAGTGATCGGCTGCGGTCATCTGCGGGTCTTCGCTTCGTGTCGTCACTGCGCGGGTGTGAGCGAAAACCTTCTCGCAAATTCCAGCGGCAAAGATGGCGTCCCGCCTGCGCAGGAGCAAACGTATCGTGCAACTTCGTTGGCGATAGTATTGATTTCGTCCAAGTCCATCTTGCGGAGCAGTCCTAGAACCAGGGCGGCGGTAAACGAATCGCCTGCGCCCACGGTATCGACGACTTTCACCGGACGAGACGGGCAATCGGACCACCGCCCCTCCTGATAGAGCAAGCTGCCCTTCGCGCCACGCGTTAGCGCCACCAATCGCAGGCTGAAGCTCTGTGCCAGGCACTCGATCTGACGTTCGGTGGAACCCGTCAGGTTTAGCATTTCTGCGAGGGTCGGCAATTCGTCATCGTTCAGTTTCAGCACGTTCGCCAACTGGAGCGATTCTTCAATCACAGCGCGCGAATAGAACTGCTGCCGAAGATTGATGTCGAAGACGCGCAGCGCGTCCGCTGGCGTCGCCGCTACTAGTTGCTGAATCGTGTTGCGTGACGGTTGGCAACGCTGAGCGAGGCTGCCGAAGCAGATTGCGTCCGCCTCGCGCGCGGCCGCCAGCGCCTCGGGCGTCACGGCAATGTGGTCCCAAGCGACATTCTCCTGAATGGTGAATTGGGCCAGCCCATTGCCGGAGAGCGCTACTTTCGCCGTCCCTGTAGCTACGGTTTCATCCACTTGCACGGTGGTGACCGGCAGTCCCATCTCGCGGAAGCGGCGAATGACTTCGCGCCCGTAATCATCCTTGCCAACGCGCGTGATGAACTTTACCGGCGCGCCGAGGGCGTGCGCGTGATAGGCGAAGTTCGCAGGAGCTCCACCGAGCTGTTCACCTGTGAGCAGCAAGTCCCACAGCACTTCTCCTACCCCGACAACGTTAAAGTCCATGGTGGTCCTATTCGATGCCCAGTTGTTTCTGAATTTGCTCCAGCGGCACGCCTTTGGTTTCCGGCACCCACAGCTTTACCCAGATGAGTTGGAGAACCATCATAAAGGTGAACAACAAGAAGACGTAGCCGGGGGGAAAGGCGGTAACCATCTTGGGGAAAAAGGTCGTAAGCAGGGCGGCGAAGGTCCAGTGCGTGAAGCTGCCGAGGGTCTGGCCTTCGGCGCGCTGGCGGTTGGGAAATATCTCGGAAATAAAAACCCAGATGACCGCTCCTTGACCGATGGCATGCGCGGCGATGAAAGAAAAAATACAAACGGGCACGATCGAGTAATGCTCCGTAAAGAAAGCCCAGGCAATCGTTCCCAGCGATGCGATGTAACCGAACGAGCCAATAAAGAGCAGCGTGCGGCGGCCCAGCCGGTCAATGAGCCAGAGGCCAACAAAGGTGAAAATGAGATTGGTGACGCCGATGCCGATGGATTGCAGCAGCGCAGCCTTCGCACCCAGGCCGGTAAGTTCAAATATGCGCGGCGCGAAGTAGAGAATCGCATTGATGCCGGAGAGTTGGTTGAAGAATGCAATAAAAATAGCTAGCAGGATCGGTTTGCGAAGACGGCGTGTCCAGAAATGCCCCGAGGTCGCTTTCTCCGAAGATGCCGCGACAATCTCGTTTGCCTGGGCTTCGATCTCGGCTTCGGAGGCATCGGGCCGTATGCGCTGCAGGACTTTCACGCCGCTCGCGTAATCGCTCTTTCTGCTGAGCAGCCAGCGCGGGCTTTCGGGAAGGCCGATGCAAAGCAGAGCGTAGAGCATCGAGGGGAACGCGGCCACGCCCAGCATCCAGCGCCAGGCATTTTCGCCGATGCCGGCGAGGAGCGCGTTGGATACGAAGGCGATCAGGATGCCAAAAACAATGTTGAACTGGAACATGCCGGCAAGCCGTCCCCGGTATCTGGGCGGCGCGATCTCCGAAATGTACAGCGGAGCCGCCACGGTCGAGATGCCGATGCCCAAGCCGCCAATCACACGCGCGACGATGAAGGTGGAAACATTGGGCGCCAGACCCGATCCTACTGCGCCGATAAAGTACAGTACGCCGATCCAGAGCAGCGTGGCTTTGCGTCCGAATCGGTCGGCGGGCCAGCCGCCGATCAGCGCCCCCACGACCGTGCCGTAGAGCGCGGAAGCCATGGCAATGCCGTGGAGTCCGGGACTAAGGCCCCATAGCGATTGAATTGTTTTTTCTGCGCCGGAGATGACGACCGTATCAAAACCAAAAAGGAAGCCGGCGAGGGCGGACGTGAGCGACCAGAAGAAGACACGAGCATTCATAGATGGATAGAGTCAATGAGCGGAATATGAGCGCATCCACAATAAACTCATCGCGGACGCCGCGCAAATGTTTCAGCACTGAGAGTAGCGCCGCCGTCCCGGCGGCTATACGGCGGGCGTGCCCACGCGCCGAAGGCGAGACGCCTTCGGTACAGCCGGCAAGATGCCGGCGCTACGGTGCTAGAACGTGAATCGTGCGGAAAATTGCAGGGCGCGGGGAAGGCCGTCGGGGCTGATTTCCTGGAAGCTTCCGAAATTGCCTGGGCCGGAATTGGGCACCAGATAACACGTCTGGTTGGGCGTTAGGCCATCGCCGCAGGTGGTGCCGACGGGATTGTATTGAATTTGGTTGACGCCGTCGCCATTCTGCACGTAATAATTCGCGTGGTTGAACAGATTGAAGGCTTGCACCTGGAATTGCAGTTGCATGCCTTCGCGGATTTCGAAACTGCGGGCCAGGCCCATGTCGATCCTCTCCAGCCAGGGGCCGTAGAAGGAATTGATTCCGACACCGGGTGTGGGGCCAGCGCCGTTGATACCTCCGGCGGTGGCTGCGGTGTCCTCGTTGAAGGCGGTGTCGTTCAGGTTGTCATTGCCCGCCGGGTTGCCCGGCGCAATCGGGCCGCAATTCTGAAATGCGTTGGCAAATTGAGTACCTGGACTGAGGAGACTGGTGCACGCGGTACTCAACAAACCCGCGTAGGGACGACCGGAAGAGAACTCCATGACGCTGCTCAGGGTCCAGCCGGAGAGGAATTTGCGTCCCATATCGGACGTGGTTAATTGATCGAGACGGGGGCGATAGACTCCCGCGAAGGTAATGCGATGCCGCTGATCTAACAATGAGGCGGCATGAGTGTTGCTGAAGTCGAACTGATTGTTGAAATCCATGCCGTCCATCATGATGCTCTTGGCGTAGGTGTAGCCAAATTGCAGCGAAAAACCTTGTGACAGGCGGTGTTGCACCTGCACGAACAAAGAGTTGTAAATGTTTTGCGCGGGGCTAATGAGCTCCTGGACCTGGCCGAGTTGTGGGTTGATGCCTGAGACACCGTCCACGAGCAGACCGTTGTCCATAGTCGGCAAGGTGTAGGTCGGCCCATTGCAGGAGGATGGGGCAAGCGCAGTGGGAGGGCAAACGATGTACGTGGTCGTGCCGGTCAATGGTTGGAGGTTCGCGTCGTAAGCAGTGCCGGAAATAATGTGCACGCCGTGATTCCACATGGTACCCAGGGTTAGAGTTGTGTTCTCGGATATCTCGCGCTCAATCTGCAAGCTTGCCTGCTCGATATAAGGCACGCGGAACTGTGGAGAAACCAGGGAAATGTCCGGGGAAATGCCGAACTGCTGGCTATTAGCGGGGAGAATATAGGGAAATGTGGGCAGCTGCGCGTTCGGGAGACCCGTTGAAGCGCTGTAACTGGAACTGTATTCCACCTGCTGCGAAGGCAGGCCGTTCGAGACGACTGCGTTGCGATAGTTCAGTCCGTTCATGTTGGTATAGAATAGGCCAAAGCCGCCGCGCACGACCGTCTTTGACTCGGGTTGCCAGGCAAATCCGAAGCGCGGGGCCACTCGTTTATATTGGTTCGGATATTGTCCGGTGGCCGGGAACAATGGATTTTCCGCCGGCTGCGGGAAGACCTGGAAGTCCTCGCGCAAGCCCATTTCCAGCGTCAACTTGGGCCAGGCGCGGAACGTGTCCTGAGCATAAAATCCGTAGTAGGGCACGGCGAAAGAAAACGTCGGATTCCCCACAGCCTGATTGAAAGTTTTGTACTCTCCGAGCGCAAAATCCTCCAGATTGGAAAATTCGTAGAGGCCGAGCGGCGATCCGAAATCGATGGCCTCGTTGGGATCGGCGCCGCCGTCATTGGTGTCCGCATCCCAGGTGTGGTTAAAGTCGAAGCCGAATTGCAACGTGTGCTTGCCGATCACGTAATCGACGCGGTCGGAGAAAGAGTACTGTTTTTCAAAAACTCTTCCGATCGAGAAAGGAGCGTTGCCGAGAATGAAAGCGGCGGGATTATCCAGAACCACCGTTGGCGTGTTCCCAGCCAAACCGGTGGGGGTCGCGCTTTCTTTATCCTGCGACAGGCCAGCATGAAATTCGTTCAACAGGCTGGGGGAAAAGGTGTGCGTCCATCCCAACGTGGCCTGGTAGGTACGGACGGCCGCATTGGCGAGGGTTTGCGTGCCATAGTTACCGACCGTCGGGTCAAGGATGACGCCTCCGGGGGAATCGAAATGGTTCGCATTGAGGCTGAGGAACAGGCTATCGCGGCTCGTGGGCTGATAATCGAGACGCGGCGTAATGACCCAATCGTTGCCCTTTCTGCCTTTGATGCCTTGATTGGAGCTCAGGGCATGGATCGCGTTCGACACTTGCGGGAGATAGTACTCGGTGAAATACAGATCACTCGGACCAGCCGCGACGTCGGCGTCCGTGTCGATGTTTGGAATGGGCAAGGGCCCAGTCGGCGCCGGGAGCGACGTTCCGGCCGGAACCTCGAAACCGCCGGGTTCAGTGAGCAAGGCGTCCAAGTTCGAAGAGTTCGTCGCCAAGGCCGGGTTGATGACGGCAATCGGGTTGTTGCGCAGTTGCTGCTCGTAATCGGCGAAGAACCATAGACGGTCGCGCAGGATGGGGCCGCCCACCGCGGCTCCGAATTGCTGCAAGTTGTCTTCCGGTTTCGGATTGCCGGCGGCCTTGTCGAGGGCGTCGTTGGCCTCGAACGCGGTATTGCGGTTGTAATAGAACACTTCGCCATGGAAGGCGTTGCCGCCGGAGCGGGTGATGGCGTTCACGAAACCGGCTCCGCCGCCATAGATGGCGGTGTAGGGGCTGACCGTGACTTGAAACTCCTGGATCGAATCTTCGCCAAATAAATACGGGATGCGATTGCGGCCGATGATGTCGGCGAAATAGTTGTTGGTGGCGTTGGAGCCATCGACGCTGAAGTAAGTGGAACCATTTCCGTTGGCGTAACCGGAATCCTCGCCGCCTTGTTGACCGGCAACGCTCACCAGGCCGGTGTCGCCGTCGTAGCTGGTATTCGGAGTGAGCAACATGAAGTTGGTGTATTTTCGTCCGTTGAGCGGCAAGTCTTCGATAAGAGAACGGTCAATGACCGTGCTGGCGGAGGAATCCTCCGGGCGCAGCAGCGGTGTCGTGCCGATTACTTTAACCATATCCGCGCTGGCTCCCATCGGCAGCCTGATATCCTGCGACGTGGTATTGCCTACCAGCACTCGCACCAATACCTGGACATCGCGAAATCCCTTGAGACTTGCGGTGATGGAATAGGTGCCGGGCATAACCACGGGAAACCGATAAAGTCCGGCATAGTTGGTGTCGGCAGATTCCTGCACGCCGGTCGCGAGATTCCGCACCACCACCGACGCGCCCAGCACTACCGCTCCACTCGGGTCGGTGATCCGGCCGCCGAGCGAACCCGTCAACACCACGTTCTGGGCGCTCAGCCATACGCAACTCGCCACGGCGGCCAGAACCATGCAGACCGTCAAGCGATTGACCACGGAAAGTGTTCTTATGCCTGCCCCAATAATGCTCCTAACGACGTGTGTGAAAAGCGTGGCGGGAGGGTATTCCTCTAGCTTCATAACTCTATCTTCCTTCGCACACGGACCCCATGCGCGTCCTCGAGATGGGTCAAGACACCGGACGATAGTCGCGCCTTGTTAATGGTACGTCACACAGGCGTGAATGCTTTAAGAAAAGCCTACTATTGGCGCTAATACGTTCCTATATCTACTACTTGCGGTGATTGTTGAGGCGCGATGAATTTTGTGACGCGTGCATTGACTTAGCAAACCCTCCGACTTTAAAGTTCTCTTTTTGGGATCAGCGCGATCCGCTGCACTAATCGAAATGGACCCGCTTCACTCTATCTTCGAACATACACCTCCAGCCCGGCTTGGACCGCTGGAGCGGCAAATCCACCACGCCGTGTGGGCGCGAGGAACTGCCACGGTTCGTGAAGTGCTGGAGGATGGCACCATCTGGCAGACCTATACCACCATCATGACGACCATGGACCGTCTGTTTCGCAAAGGACTCCTCGGCCGCGTTCTCGAAGGAAAGGCGTTTCGCTACTCGGCCCGATGCAGCCCGGAAGAACTGGAGCGCGTGGCTGCGGTGAACGGAATCCGGCAGCTTCTCGGATCTGAGTATGCTTCGCTTCACCTTTCGTATTTCGTGGATGCGGTCGGCGCGCAGGACGAGAAATTGCTCGAAGAGCTGCAATCGATGGTGGAGCGCCGGCGCGCGGAACTGCTGCTCAAGAAGGGAGAGCAGGCGTGATATTTGCGGCGCGGGGGTTCCTCGTTTCTCTAGCGTTTTTCGCCATGGTGTACTGCCCGCTGGCGTCGCTGGTTGTGTTGGCATCGCACTGCATGAACCGGATCGGCCGGAAGTCTCAGTTCAGCTCTGCCATCGTGAGCTCCGCGAATTTCCTGTTCGGGCTGCGCATCTTTTCGTTTGCCGTTTCCGCTGTGGTCGCCGTGTTTTTCACCTTCCCGTCGTTCTGGCTGATGGAGAAGGCGTCGCTCGACGAAGACGCCGGGACGTTTATTCTCGCCGCGTGTTCGCTGGTCATCCTGAGCGCGGGCCTGTTCCGTGTGCTTCGGGCTCAGGCAAGAACGACGCGCACCGTGACGCAGTGGTCGTCCGAAGCGGGGAGCATGGGAGCGGCGAGCATCGGCAACGAGCCGGACACGCCGGCGCTGAGTGCTTCGAAGGGCGCGCCCGCGCTGATTCTGGTTGGTATTCGGAGGCCCAGAGTCATGGTCTCCGACATGGCAACGAGTGTGCTCAGCAGGGACGAACTGCAAGCAGCCGTCCGGCACGAGTTCGGGCACATGCGCACCTGGGATAACCTGAAGAAGGTTCTAATCACTGCGACTCCGTTTCCCGGCATGGGCGGCGTTGAAAGTGCGTGGCGGGAGGCGGCCGAACTGGCGGCAGACGATGCAGCCGTGGCCAATCGTCAGGATGCGCTGAATCTGGCGGCGGCGCTGATCAAACTTTCAAGATCTTCGAAGCAGTGGTCCGAGCCAGCGCTGGCAAGCGGGTTCGTGAGTGGCTCATGTTCGATTCGCCTGCGTGTAGAGCGCCTGCTTGAATGGCGCACCGCTGGCCGGCGTCTCCAACGCACCTGGCCTTGGACTCTTCTTGTTCTGATCCCGGCGATCGCCGGCATGGTCAGCAACTACGGCGCAATGCTGGCGCTGACGCATCGCTTGACTGAATTGCTTGTGCCTTAGTCAAAGCTCCCTCAAGCCTCCGGAGACGGGGCAAGCCCCGTCTCTACAGCCGAAGAACCATCGCTCGATCGGCTCGATGCTTCACCCGAATTGCTAGCGGCCTTCTAACGATCCTGCCAAGCGCACAAAAAGTCCCGGCTGTCCCCGTCTACCGAGGGACAGCCGGGATGCTTATCGAACGGCGGCTCTGGATCTATTCAGAACCCGTCCTGCCGACTTCCTTGTCCTCGGACACCGTCTTGCCAGGCTTCAACGCCGGATAGGGCGTGCCCTTCAGGCCTTTCCAGAGGATCCGGTTGAATTTCTCCGTAGGGATCCGATCTTCCTTGCTGAAGTCCATGCCCTTGGTTTGCGCTTCCCACCAGGCCGCGTCGTGCGTCGGCTGTGGCAGATTGTCCCGGTTGATGACGTACTTGTTGAGAATCGGAAGCGTGGTGTTATAGAGGTAGCTGGAAGGAATCGCGGAATACGTCCAGCCCGCTTGCGAGATGTTGAAGGCGTCCGTCATGGGCGGAACACCCGCGTCATGCACACCTAGCGGGGGCAGGCCCAGAACTTCCTCGATCGTCTTGACCATGCTGACCGTGGAGTAGGGGTTAGAAACGACGGCGCCCTGCTTCACGTAAGGTCCAACAATGAACGCAAGACTGCGGTCGCCGCTGACGTGGTCGGCGCCATCCTGGGGATCGTCTTCAATCACGAAGACGAGCGTGCTGTTGGCGTAGGGGCTGTGGGCGATCTTATCGACGGTCAGTCCTACGGCGTAGTCGTCGTCGGCAATCTGAAGTTCCGGCGTGTTTACGCCGAAACTGGCGCTGCCGAAGCTGCCAAAGTGGTCATGATCGTAACGCAGCAAAACCAGATTGGGGAATGTATTGTGCTTGACCTGCAGGTCGAATTCCCGCGCCCACTCCTTGTAGCGGAAGAAATCGGGGTAGCTCTGATCGAAGGGCCAGAAGCAGAGATCGCTGCGATTGAGCAGTTCCTTTTTCGCCGGCCACTCCACCTGGGTCGGAGGCTTGGTGGAGCAAGGATCGGCGAGAGTGGGACTGATTTCGCCAAGGGCTTCGCGTACATCCAAAGCACCCAGATCGGTGTAGAACCCGTAATTGCGAACGGTGAGATGAGCCTTAAGCGCTGCATCCCAGAGATAGCCCCCGCCTTGCTCGCCATCGGGGCCGTCGGCTTCGACTTCGTTGGCGTTTCCGGGTAGCAGGTTTGGATCGGGCGGATACAGCGGTTGCTCCACCTGGCGAGCGGCGACGCCTGTGATGGCAACGTTAATGTTGCGTGCCGTGCCTTCGCTGTCATACTGGCAACCGCCTTTGCCGTAGTTGACTTTAACGCACTTCTCGTTGATATCGAGAGCGCGTGCCGCGAGCGACCACTGCCAGCCGTCCATGCTCACCATCGAGCTGTCGTCGAAGTTGTCGAAGGTCACAAAGTTGTTGGCCAAATTGTGGAAGTTCGGCGTGACTGAGGCCGGGAATTGGGTGTAGGCCGCGTCCGCGTTGGCTCCGTTGGTCAGGTCGCCGAGGATCTGGTCGAAGGTGCGGTTTTCTTTCACGATGTAGATGACGTGTTTAATGTGCTGTTGCAGGAACGTCATGGTCGCAATGTCGTTCGGGCTCAACTGGAAGTTGAAGCCGTTGTTTTGCGCGACCTGGCCGGTCAACTGCGCCAACTGAACCGCATTGGGCACGGGCAGCGTCAGGAAACCAGAGTACTCGTTCTGCCACGCATACTGGTTAGCGGCGCCATCCTGCGAAAATAAGGTTTGACACGCCGAGCCGAAGCCGCCGCCGGGGTCGTTATTGATGTAGCGGCAGTTCTGCGTATTCGGAGTTTCCACGCTCTTGCCGTTCACGACGTAGAGAGTAGAGCCATCCGGGCTGACGCTGACCGAATTGGGGTACCAGCCAGTCGGGATCAAGCCGGTGACGACGGGCTTCTTCCCGGTAAGGCTGATGACCGACACTGCGTTGGTACCGCCGTCTGTGACGTAAGCGGTGCTCTCGTCGGGCGAAAGGGTAACGCTGTTGGGATTGCTGCCCTTGGGCACTAATTTGCCGCTGCCCAGAGCATCGACGGGCGCGGTGGCATTGACCTCGCTCAGCACCGTGTTGGTCGCGGTGTTAACGATGATCAACTCGTCGGAGTTGGCCGCCACCACGAACAGCTTGCTTTGGGCAGCGTTGAGAACCATCCTCTCCGGATTGCCGGCGACTGGAATCCGGGTGCTAAGGGTCAGAGCGTTGTTGGCAAAATTCAGCACGTCGATCTCGCGGTCGCGAACGCTGGAAACATAAACCGTGCTGTTGCCCACGACGGCGACTCCGTAGGGAAACTCTCCACCCGGAACCCCCGTTTGCGCTGGATTGATGATGCCGGGACGAAGGTCGTATTCCTGCAGAACCACGCCATGGACCAGGTCAACCGCGGTCACGGAGTCGGTTTCGTGGTTGGCTACGAAGAGCGTATTGCCATCGGCGGTGATGCCGAGGATAGCAGCGGTCGGGCCGGTCTCGGTCTCTTCTGACATCAGATCGCCGGAATGGCCGAGGTTGATCGGAGTGCCGAGCTCCGCCCACAGACCGCTTTGCAGCGTGAAAGTGTGCACGTTGTCGTTGCCGCCGCCGCCGACATAGAATGCGGAACCATTCGGAGCCCACACAATTCCGTCGAAGGTTTCATCAAAATTCAACAGTTGCACTACTTGCGTTTCCACCGGCGTACTGGGCGTGGAGATGTCATAAACAAAAACAAACTCACCGGAGTCGGCCCCTGGAAAGTTGCCGCTTGAGTCTTCGTTCAGGTTGTAGCCGCTGGTCAGGATCAGCAAAGTCTTGCCGTCCGGGCTAATGGCGGTGGTCTCGGCGCCGTCCGGCGTATAAACCGGAACGTCCTGCAAAGAAGTTGTCAAAGGCACAAATACCGAACCCGGGGCTGCGCTTGGTGTGATGGTTGCACCGGTCGGCAGAATTTGAGCAGACGCAAAGCAGGCCACGGCGAGAATGGCCGCTAAGCCTGCGCCGCGAAGAAAACTCGTGATCTTCATACGGTGATCCTCCAAGACTGAGATCGTTTCAGGTTGATAGTCCCAAGACCAAGACGGTCAAACTACTAGTGTGAGTAAGAGGTGGGAACTCCGAAGTAATAAACCAGCAATGTTAAGGCTGGGTTATGGATTTGTAAAAATTTGCCACATCCTCAATTTGGGCCTGAAATGGCGAGATACGGAGTCTCAAGTGTAGGGGCGGAAAACTGGGTTGTTGCTCCCGAACGTAACCATCGCGGCAGGTAAGGCTGGTTAACGCTGGCCCCCACAACCGCTACACTAGAAAAGCCGAGTTTTCATGAAGAGATTTGCAGCCATTCTTGTCTTCTGTGCCTTGCCGCTCTTTGGCCAGAGCAATAGCGGCGAACTGCGCCTTAGAGTGACCGATCCGGCCGGTTTGGGCGTGAAGACAACGGTTCAGATCGTCAGCCAGGCGAACCGGTATCGAAATACTCTTGCCACCAGCGATCAGGGCAGCCTGAACGTGCAGCGCCTGCCTTATGGCATTTATCAGCTCGAAATCAAGCAGCCTGGCTTTGCCGGCCAGTCCGAGGTTGTCGAAATTCACTCCACGATTCCGGTCGAATACACCATCCAACTCAAGCTGCCTGCGGTGAATGAATCCGTAACCGTCACTGCGGCGGACACACTGATCGACCCCGATCAAGCGGGCTCGGTTGGCCAGATAGCCTCCGACCTTATCCAAAACCGTCTGAGTTCGATTCCGGGCCGTTCTCTGCAGGACCTGGTGAACTCACAGCCGGGCTGGCTGTATGAAGGCAACGCCGTTTTGCATCCGCGTGGCTCCGAGTATCAGACACAGTTTGTGGTCGATGGCATTCCGCTAACGGACAATCGCTCGCCGAGCTTCGGACCTGCGATCGATGCCGACGACGTGCAATCGCTGAGCATCTACACCGCGGGCATTCCCGCGGAATATGGCCGAAAAATGGGCGGCGTGGTTGAGGTCAACACGCTGCAGGATTCACAGCCAGGGTTCCACGGCCAAGTCGCGCTTTCCGGCGGCAGCTTCGATACGGCTGGAGCGACGGCACAGGGCCAGTACGTTTGGTACAAGAATACCTTCGGCGCGAGCGCCAGCGGCAGCATGACTGGCCATTACTTGAATCCGGTGGTTCCGCAAAACTACACGAATACCGGCACTCTGGGAGATTTTTCGGCCAACTCCGAGAGCGACCTGACGCCGAAAGACCGTTTGCGCTTCATCGTTCGCCACGAACTCTCACGCTACGACATTCCGAACGAACAGGTGCAGCAAGCCGCGAGTCAGCGCCAAACTGCCGACAACATTGAGACCATGGGAAGCGCCTCCTACCAGCACACTTTTTCGTCCCAGGCGGTCGCTGATTTTCGCGGGATGCTCCGCGACAACGCGAACGATTTCAACTCCAACGCAGAGTCAACTCCGATCGCGGTCTTCCAGCACAACCGGTTTCGCGAAGGATATTTCAAAGGCATCGCGACCGTCGATCATGGCCGGAACGAATTTAAGTTTGGAGTCGAGTCGGACAACATATTTCTGAACGAGAATTTCAGTTACGTCATCACCGATCCGACTCAGTTTGATTCCACCACGCCTCAGACCTTCGGCTTCCTGGGAAGCCGGCCCGATCTTGAGCAATCCGCGTTCGTGCAGGATCAAGTCCGTCTTAAGAACTGGGCCATCAACGCCGGGCTGCGCTGGGACCACTATCAGCTTTTGTTGAACCGGCAGGCGCTGGATCCACGCTTTGCGATTTCGCGCTACTTCCCTTCCGCCGACCTGGTCTTGCATTTCTCCTATGACCGGGTTTTTCAGACTCCGTCTTTCGAGAACATCCTGCTTTCGAGTTCAGTTGCTGTCGAATCCATCAGCCCGACAAATTTTCTGCGGCTGCCGGTCGAACCTTCCGAAGGAAACTACTACGAAGCGGGGTTGACCAAGGTATTCACCGGGAAGGTCAGGCTGGACGCCAACTATTTCCGGCGGCTCGTATCCAACTACGCGGATGACGATCAGATCGAAAACACGACGATCAGCTTCCCGATCGCATTCCGGAAATCCATCGTCTATGGTGCGGAAGCGAAACTCGACCTTCCCGACTGGCGGCGCTTTTCGGGATTCCTCAGCTATTCCTACACTGTCGGCCAAGCGTGGGCTCCAGTGACAGGCGGCCTGTTTCTAGGGGACGCCGCAACTACCGCGGAATCGCTAACCGGCCACTTCCCCGATTCGCAAGACCAGCGCAACACCGTTCGCGGACGTCTTCGCTATCAGGTCAAACCGCGCTTCTGGATCGCCGGCGGAATTCAATACGACACCGGGCTCCCCTTCGAGTTCGATGGCGACCCATCCGTGGTGCTTGCCGAATACGGCCAGCAGATGCTGAATCGCATCAACTTTGCCCGCGGGCGCATCTATCCTTCTTTCCAAGTCAACGCCTCGGCGGGTGCGGATGTTTACAAGTCGGACCATTTAAATATGCGGTTTCAAATCGACGGACAAAATCTGACCAACGTGCTTGACGTCATCGATTTCGGCGGTCTTTTCTCCGGCAACGCCATCGGCCCATCACGAAGCGTTGCCCTCCGCCTCACCACCAGCTTCTAAAGTAGGATTCGTTCTAGTTGCCCATGCCACCGTTGGAATCACCTTGCGCAACAGTAGGAAAACCCGGTAGAAATTGACCAGATCATGCACATTCCTGATGGTTATCTCAGCCCGTCGACCTGCGCCACCTTTTATCTGTTCGCAGCGACGGGCTGGTATGCGGCGCTGAAGCGCGTCAAGCAGCTTCTGGCCACGCGCGCGATCCCGCTGATCTCGGTGTTCGCGGCATTCTGCTTCGTGGTCATGATGTTCAATGTGCCGCTGCCCGGCGGAACCACCGGTCACGCGGTTGGCGTTGGCATCGCCGCCATCGTGCTCGGCCCGTGGGCTTCAATTCTTGCCATTTCGATCGCTCTCGCCATCCAGGCGCTGTTCTTCGGCGACGGAGGAATCACCACGCTGGGAGCGAATTGCTTCAACATGGCTATCGTTGGGTCTTTCACAGCCTACGCCGTTTACCGTATGATCGCGGCGAACTCGAAACTGAATTCTCGCCAGAGGGTAGTAGCGGCAGCCGTTGCCGGTTATGTTGCCATCAACGCCTCAGCCTTGGTTACGGCCATTGAGCTTGGCATTCAGCCCCTGCTTTTTCATGACGCCAGCGGCACGCCGCTCTACGCGCCCTATCCACTGCATGTGGCCATCCCAGCCATGATGATCGGACACCTGACGTTTGCCGGACTGGCGGAAGCGGTGATCTCGGCAGGCATGGTGTCCTATCTCCAGCGAGCCGAATTGAGTCTGCTTCGAGGAGTAAGCGGCTTGGCCCAGGCGCCCGGGGCTATGATCGCTAGCGCGAGCGCTGAAGATTCACCAAGGCGACTTTCGCCAGGACGACTATGGTGGGCAGTCGCTTGCCTGATGTTGTTCACCCCCCTCGGCATCTTAGCGGCAGGCACTGCCTGGGGTGAATGGTCTTCCGCCGACTGGATGAATCCTCACACGCGCGAACAGATCGGAACCGCATCGGGGAACCATGCGCCTCCATCGTCCGTTCCTGCTGGAATCGAAAAGCTGTCGACCGTGTGGACCGCGCCGTTCCCCGGCTATGCGCCGAGGTTTGTCAAAAGTCCGGGGTTTGGGTATTTGCTGTCAGCGATGTTTGGCGTGGGCTTCATTGTTTTGGCTTCGCTGCTCGCGAGACTGGCTGCCAGAAAATGGCCCGGGAGGAACTCAGGGTCATGAGCCGGCATTCTTTTCTCGAAGCGACGCTGCAAGGCTTTACCCGAGCCGTGTCGAAAGCGCTCCAATCGGAACATGCCGCAGCCCAACCGGGCTTACTGCAGCAACTTGATCCTCGCGTCCGGGTCCTCGGAATCTTTGGCCTCGTTGTTTCGGTGATCCTCTGCAGGCGGATTGAGGCCATCGCCGCTATCTTGCTGGTTGCAATTGCCATCGCGGCCACGTCCAGAGTGAGCCTCGCGTCGCTCGCAAAACGCGTCTGGCTTGTGGTTCTGGGCTTCTCGGGCGTGATCGCACTGCCCGCCCTGTTTATTACTCCCGGAGAGGCACTGGCCACTCTGCCGGCTCTGCACCTCAGCATCTCCGTGCAAGGAGTACGCGCAGCCGTCTTGCTGGTCCTGCGCGTGGAAACCGCGGCTACACTGACCACGGTGCTCGTGCTTGCGACGGCATGGACTCACATTTTAAAGGCGCTTCGTTCGCTGCATCTTCCGGCCGAGATCGTCATCATGCTGGCCATGACGCATCGCTATGTGTTTTTGCTCATCGAAACCGCCAACCAGATGTTCGAGTCGAGGAAGAGCCGAACGGTTGGTACATTGAGCGGTGCAGAGCGGCGCAAAATGACAGCCCGAACCGCCGGAGTTCTGCTCAGCAAGAGCATCGAACTCAGCCAGGAGGTATACCTCGCCATGTTGTCGCGGGGCTTTCGCGGAGAGGTTCGTCTCTTGGCCGACTTCCGTTTGAAAGCGCGCGATTACGCCGGCCTGACTGCGTTCCTCTTTACAGGCGGCTTAGCTGTGTGGATGGGGAGGTAAGCGAGAATTGGCTTCAACTTTCGAAGTGCAAAATATCAGCTTCTCTTACGAAGCAATCCCCGCGATCCGTGGACTCACACTCCACATCGAAGAAGGCGATCGGATTGCGCTGCTCGGCGCCAATGGCTCCGGCAAGTCCACGCTGTTGCGAATCTTGGACGCCCTCTATTTTCCCTCGGCAGGCACGGTCACATTCAAGGGAGACGCGCTCACTGAAAAGCAGCTTCAGCACGACGAATTCTCTCTAAATTTCCGGCGGCGCGTGGCCCTGGTCTTTCAGAATCCGGACGTCCAACTATTCAATCCGACCGTATTCGACGAGGTCGCCTACGGTCCTTTGCAACTGCAATGGAGCAAGGAAGACGTGATCCGGCGTGTGCAGGAGACGCTCCAGGTGATGTCCATTTCGCACTTGAGGGACCGCTCGCCCTACCGGCTCTCGGTTGGCGAGAAAAAGCGCGTTGCCTTGGCTTCCGTCCTCGTTCTCGACCCCGAAGTCCTGCTGCTCGATGAGCCGACAGCGACGCTCGATCCGAAGAGCCAGAGCCAGGTCGTGGATCTCATTCAACAGTGGAAAGGCACGGCCAAGACCGTGATCACCGCGACTCATCAACTGGAGATTGTCGAAGACATTGCGGATCGCGTTTTCGTGCTAGAAGCAGGCGCCGTGATCGCCGAAGGCTGGCCATCCGAGATTCTGTCCAACACCGGCTTACTTCTGCGAGCAAACCTCATTCACGCCCATCGTCATTCTCACGACGGTGTCATGCACTCGCATCCTCACTTTCACGGGCATTCTCCCCACGATCATGAGCACTAAGTCCCACTAATTCCCTTCACCGCCCCTCACAGGTTCTCGAGCACCAGCTTAAGGTAGTTCCAGAAGCTCTGCACCGAAGATATTTTCACGCGCTCGTTCGGGCTGTGCGGACCTACGATCGTCGGGCCAAAAGACACCATCTCCATGCCGGGATATTTCTCGCCAATCACGCCACACTCCAAGCCAGCGTGCATGGCGATCAGCTTGGCCGGTTCGCCGAAGAGTTTCTGATGTACCTCCTGCAGCTTGCGCACGATGTCGCTGTTGGGCTCCGGTTTCCAGCCCGGATACTTCCCTGCGTGCTCCACTTCGAACCCCGCCAGACCGCATACCGTCGCAACCATGCGCGCGGCGGCCAGCATGCTGCTCTCGATCGCACTTCGCTGACTGGTAACAATCTCCACCACGTCGCCCTTGGTGCTCACTGTCGCCAGGTTGGTGGACGTCTGGACCAAGCCGGCAACATCGGGACTCATCGCCACAACGCCATGATGCAAGGTCGCGAGCAGCGCCACCGTTTGTTTCGCATCGTTCGCATCCAGCACCTTTGCCGGGCGTTCGGCTTTCTCGACCGTGATCTGTAGTCCGGAATCGAATCCTCCCAAGTCAGTTTTGTATTCAGCTTCGGCTGTGGCGACAATCGATTTCAGTTCCCTCTCGTGCGGGGAATCGGCCAGCACCACGGCCGCAGCTTCGCGCGGAATCGCATTCTGCGCGCTCCCACCGTTAACCTCGGCGATTTCGATCGGAATACGATCGAGCAAGGTCTGCAGAACCCCACCCATGATCCGCAGCGCATTGCCGCGCCCCTGATGGATATCGACGCCGGAGTGCCCACCTTTCAGGCCAGACACCTTGATCCGCCAAGCCGATCTCGCGCCCGCAGGATGAAGCCCGACCTTCCGTCGAGCCGTCGTCTTCACGCCGCCTGAACAACCGATGCAGAGTGTCCCCTCATCTTCATTGTCAAGGTTGAGAAAATATTTCGACTTCAGCAAGCCGGCGGGAAATTCCGAAGCTCCCGTAAGCCCTGTCTCCTCGTCAATGGTGAAAACGAATTCCAGCGGACCATGAGCAATGTCCTTGCTCTCCATCACCGCCAGTGCCGCAGCCACGCCGACTCCGTTATCGGAGCCCAGGGTCGTGCCCTCCGCCATCAGCCAGTCGCCGTCTCTTATTACCTTGATAGGATCGACATCGAAGTCATGAACCGTTCCCTCGTTCTTCTCACACACCATGTCGAGGTGACCTTGTAAGAGGGCCATCGGAGCTCCCTCGCGTCCCGGCTGCGCAGGTTTACGGACCACCAGATTGCCAACATCGTCCTGCACGCATTCGAGACCCAGCTTCGTAGCCAGCGTCTTGATGTAGTCGCGCGCCGCGGCCTCTTTGGTGGAGGCGCGAGGGATTGCCGCCAATGTATCGAAGTGCTTCCATACCGGTTCAGGTTCCAGGTTCGCGAGTGCAGGATTCATGGCACGCTCCGTAGGATCAAAGAATCAAAAGACTAAAAGTTCAAAAGTTCAGAGCCATCATACCGCGCGGACGCGATGCTGGTGCGTCCTCTGGAAGTGTAATCGGAACTCTGAGCTTATTCAGGCTTCCCCGTGTAGTGTTGCTGGCGGTGGACATCGGCGTGGTCCTCCAAGGACTCCAAGTGAGTGACGACTTCAGCCGGCATCCCCAGTTCGTACGGCAGGCGTTCTTCCAGAATCGTCGCCAGGCGGTGGGCCTCGCTGACCGACGTCAGGCGCGGAAACAGCAGGTGCACCTCGATGATCTGGCGGTATCCGGTGGTGCGGAAGCGTACGCCATGGTATTGAATGGCCAGTTCCGAGCAAATTGCATCCAGCTTGTCGCGAATTTTACGGCCAGCTTCCGGATCGGAATAATCCAGCAGCCCCACCGCCGAGCGCCAGACTAAGCGCCCTCCCGACCAGAGAATGTTGGCGGCGACCGCGATGGCCACCAGCGGGTCGAACGGTTTCCAGTGCGTCAGCATCACCAGCCCCAGTCCGCCTACAACCCCAAAGCTCGTCCAGCTATCGGTCAAAACGTGTTTGCCATCGGCTTCGAGAATGAGTGAATTGGTGCGCCGGCCGGTCCGCAGGAGATAGTAACCGAGACCCGCGTTGATTACTCCCGCCAGCAGCACCAGCAATGCGCCGGCTCCCAGGTGCTCGAGCTGCAGCCCGGCAATCCACCTCCGGATCGACTCCACGAAAATTGCGATAGCGGCCACGACGATCATCGCTCCTTCAAAGCCAGCGGAGAAAAACGTGATGCGCTCGTAACCGTAGAGGAAATGAGGGGAAGCCGATTTTGTGCTGAGCCGAAGACTGAAGGTGGCAAACCCCACGGCGATCACGTGGACCACCGATTCGGCCGCATCGGAAAAAACGGCCGCCGAATGCGTCATGAAATAGACTGTGGTCTTGCCGATCAGCATTGCCAATCCAACAATCAAGGAAAGACGCATGGCGAAGCGCGCGTCGCGCAACTCCCGTTCGTCTCTCCGTGTCGCGGAACTATCCGCATCTTGTGTAGGCATGCTCAATATCCCTGGATCAGAAGCTTAGCATCTGGCAAATAGTTTCACCTGAATTTCACCTGAAGATGGGTTTTGCCCAAGGGGTCCGTGGCGTACCATTGGACATGAGCAGAATAGATCCAGAATTCCTCGACCCAGACCCTCCTGATCGGCTGTTAGCTGCCGATGTCCTCCTCCGGCAAGAACCGGACGAGGAAGAAGACGAAGAAGAAGAGGAGGAAGACGATCGCGACGATAAGAACGATAAAAACGATGAAGAAGAAGATGACGATGACGACGACAACAACCCAGGCGATGGTTACTCGGAGTCAGCCTATCCTCATTTCAGTCGGTGAACGATGAAGCGTGAAGATTTCGTCAAGGTAGTCGAGGAGGCGCTCGACTCGCTCCCAGAAGAATTTCGCAGTCGCATTCGTAACGTCGCCGTTCTGGTAGAGGATGTGCCGCGGAACCAGCGATCCCCGCAGCCCAGAAAGGAAAGGCGCCTGCTCTTGGGCTTATTTCATGGCGTGCCCACGACCAAGAAGAGCATATTTGACATGCCGGCGGGGCCCGATCACATCGTGCTTTATCAGAAGAACATTGAAGCCGTCTGCTCCAGCGAGGCCGAAGTCCGCGAACAAATCCGGCTAACGGTCATCCATGAACTGGGCCACTACTTCGGGATGGATGAGGATCAATTGAAGCATGTCTAGCTAAGATTGAACCTTGATCGGCCTCGATGACTGCGTCATGATGTCGATTGCCGGGAAGTAAAACATGCCCCTTCAAAAAAACCCTCAAATAACAATCATGATCGCGTTTTAGCATTCGTGCATTTTCTGGCTAGTCGCCTCACAAAGAACATCCCATAAAGCATTTTCTAACACCCAGTCCTGCACGTTGCAGTGCGTCGCCGGACACGATAACATTGAGAGGACGATGCGCCAGGTGCACACCCCCAGGAGGCTGCGGTTAAGAAGCTGGTAGTCCGGCTCGCGAACCTGCGGCCACCGGAGGAGCGAATTGAGTATGGGATGCCGGTGGTAATATCCGGTGCAGCAAAAAAAATGCCCTCAGACTCTGGCGCGGCTAAGTTATTGAGCAAGTGTAATTTACAAAGTGCGGAAGTGGTGGAACTGGCAGACACACCATCTTGAGGGGGTGGCGCCGAAAGGCGTGGGGGTTCAAATCCCCCCTTCCGCACCAGCGTATTGATTGCGGGGCAGAAGAGACTGCCCGAATCTGAGCCTCGGCTCCATTGGAGTTTCCTGCATGTGGGTAACGATCCTAATCACCACCGTTCACATCACCGTTTGCTTTTTCCTGATTGCGGTCGTGTTGCTACAGAGCGGAAAAAGTGGCGACCTCGCCGCGGCTTTTGGCGGCCAGGGTAGCCAGACAGCGTTTGGCCCGCGGGGCGCGGCTTCGGTTCTGTCCCGGGCGACGACCTGGTCCGCGATCATTTTCATGCTCACATCGATCACGCTCTCGATTTTCGCGGCGCGGCGATCGGGGCCAACTTCCGTGCTTTCGGGAGTAAAGCCGTCGCAGACAAAGTCGCAGCCCGCGACTCCCGCTCCTTCCGCACCGCCGACCGTTCCGCAAAACCAGGCGCCGACTCAGAAATAGGCTTGGCAGTGGAGAACCGGGTGTCCGCGCCCGGCCGCCGAATTGATGGACGCGCGTCGCCCGTAGCTCCACCGTACGGCGCGCCACGCGATCATCCCACCAAGAAGGGATTCTCTTCCCTTTCCTGTCCAATGGTTGTTCGAGGCCCGTGCCCTGGAATCACAAGGGTGTCGTCAGGCAAAGTCATGACTTGTTCGTGCAGCGACCGCATGATTTTCTCGAACGATCCTCCGGGAAGATCCGTGCGTCCAATGCTGCGGGCGAAAAGCGTGTCGCCAGCGATCAACAATTTCTCCGCAGGAAAATAGAGGCACACGCTGCCTTCGGTGTGGCCGGGAGTGTGGAGCACGTTCGCCGTCAGGTTGCCCGTCTGCAACGATTCGCCATCCGCGATGCTGGCTGCAATGGCAACTTCGCCGGGAGCGGCCATGCCCAGCCATGAAGCCTGCACGTCGAGCATCTTCAGCAGCGCGTAGTCATTCTGATTGAGCAGGATGGGCGCGCCCGTCAGCGCGCGCAGCTTCATGGCTCCGCCGACGTGATCGATGTGGGCGTGGGTGATGACGATCTGCTTCACTTCCAGCTTGTACTGCCGTATGACGGTGAGCACGTCTTCAATGTCGTCGCCCGGATCGATGACCATGGCTTCGTGCGTGGTCTCATCGCCGATGATGGAGCAGTTACACTGCAGCGGCCCAACGGGAAGGATCTTGTGGATCATGATCTGATTTTCGCTCAGCCCGCGACAATTCACCACCTCGCCAGTACCGTGCCCGCATGATAGGTAGCGCCGGGCATCCTGTCGGCTGTCCCGAAGGCGTCTCGCCCTTGGGAGCGAGGATGTTGCAGGACATCTCCGCGTTATACTTCCCTCTTAAAGGCTCAGCTCCCGCGAACGGCTCTAGAGCCAGCCTGAAGAGCGTACCGAGGAATAATAATGATGCAACTTATCCACGATTATCTTTTCCCTGCGATGTGGCTTAGCTACATCGCCTATTGGTGGGCGATGTCGACGAAGGTGAAGGCAGCCGAGCGTAGCGAATCATTGCCGTCGCGGCTCCTACGTCTGCTTGCGATGGTTTGCGCAGCGGCTCTTCTGTTGAGCCCTCACGTTCCGCTTCCATTGCTGGAAAAGCGCTTTCTTCCGCGCGGCGCCTGGTGCTTCTGGACCGGCGCGGCCGTTACCGCAGCTGGGCTGCTCTTCTCTGTCTGGGGACGCCGTCACCTGGGAAGTAACTGGAGCCAATCGGTCACGGTAAAGGAAGGTCACGAACTTATTACGAGTGGCCCTTACTCCATGGTTCGTCATCCCATCTATACCGGACTTCTGCTGGGATTGTTAGGTTGCGCAGTGGCGCGAGGCGAATGGCGCGGGTTACTGGCTGTAGTCATTGTTTTCGCGGTTCTCTGGCGCAAACTAAGGCTTGAAGAGCAATGGATGCGCGCGCACTTCGGCGAGCCCTACGACGCTTATTCTCGACAAGTGGCAGCCCTGGTCCCACATATTCTGTGAACCTGTCTTATAAACGCCAGCAGACCGATAGTTACCTGTTCGCTTCCGGACATCTAAGGACGGAAACGGACACTTCTTAAACACACTCGTTCGGAAAGCGATATTCTTCAGTCCTTTCCCGCCAAGGGGTTACGCTTCGCACTAGATTGGAAAGAAGCTTGCTGTTAGAGACTAATCAGTCATCGTTTAGTGAGGCATTTGGCCCGCGCACTATGGCAGCCCTGCGTCAGTAGGAGGAGGAACTCGAGATGGGAGCACTAGCTCAGGATGTTCGCTACGCGCTGCGTCAGTTGCGCAAGAGTCCAGGATTTACCTCGGTTGCCGTCATCACGCTCGGCCTCGGCATCGGCGCCACCACCGCCATCTTCAGCGTGGTCTACGGCGTGCTCCTGCGGCCGCTACCCTACAGCGATCCCAATCGGATCATGGCCATTTTTGAGGTCACTACCAAGGGAACATTGAACCGTCTCTCCGATCCGAATTTCGACGACTTTCGCGATCAAGCCCACAGTTTTCAGAAGATGGCAAAGTACAGCGCCTACATCGCCGCGGTCTCGGGCGCTGCGCAGTCGAGCCGTTCAACCGTTGCCCATGTCACTCCTGACTTTTTCCCGGTGTTTCGTGTTCAGCCGATCATCGGCCGCGATTTCACCGCTGCGGACTCCAAGAAGGGCGCGGCTCCGGTCGCTCTCGTCAGTTACGGATACTGGAAGCAGTATCTCGGGTCATCCCCAGATCTATCGCGGCTGCACGTGAAAATCGATCAGGCGGAATTCTCTGTGATCGGCGTGCTGCCGCCGGCATTCCAGTTCCCTGCTGAGACCGACTTGTGGGTAGCGGCCGATAGGGACGGCGAGAATCCGAGCCGAACCTCACACAACTACAGCGCGGTCGGCCGTCTCAGAGATGGCGCCACCGTCAAGCAGGCCATCGCGGAAATCAGCGCGATTGGGCGTCGCATTCATGACTCCGCCAGCGAGCAAAACGACTATCTTCTCAAAGATGCCACGGTCGTCCCGCTGCAGGATTCCATGACGGGCGAGGTTCGACCCGCATTGCTGGTTTTGCTCGGGGCGGTCGGATTTCTACTTCTGGTTGCGTGCGCCAACATTGCCAACCTCTTGCTCGCGCGGGCCTCGGTGCGAGAACGCGAGCTGGCCATCCGCGGCGCTTTGGGCGCGGGGCGCGGACGCCTGTTCCGGCAGTTTCTTACCGAAGCGTCGTGCCTGGCTTTGCTCGGCGGCGGATTTGGAGCGCTCGGGGCCTTCTGGGGCGTCTCGGCTCTGCTCGCGCTCGCACCCGAGAACCTTCCCTCTTCCGGCAGCGTCTCGGTCAATCTTCCGGTGCTTGTGTTCGCCTTCGCGCTATCGTCGGCGGTCGCCCTGGGGCTGGGCGCATTTACCGCCTGGCGAGCCACTTCCCACAATTTGCGCAATCAACTGGAGAAGGGCGGACGCGGGCAGGCGGGTTCACACAACCTCCGCATCGGCCCCGGAATCGTCGCCGGCCAGATCGCCATCACTCTCGTCCTGGTGATCGGCGCAGGACTGCTTGGCCGCAGCCTGAGGAAAGCCCTCGACGTCGATCCCGGATTTCGCGTCGACAAGATCGTCACCATGGATGTTGCGCTGCCCTGGCCGGAGTGGAACGACTCTAAAGCAAGAGCCGCGGAGACAGTCTTCTTCAGGAACCTGCTTGACCGCCTCCAACAGATTCCGGGCGTGCGCGGAGTCGGCGCCACCAGCGGCCTGCCTCTCGATGGCGGCCTCCCTGACGGCCTGTTCTTGCTCATGAGGCCGGACCAAGTCCCCAAAACTCCCGGCAGCCTGGACGCCATGAGTCACCTGTTCGATACCCTGTTTCAAGACAAGGAGAACCAGCGAGAAGCAGATTTCTGCGCCGCCACGCCGGGATATTTCTCGTCTCTCGGAATTCCGCTGCTTCGCGGACGCATCTTCGACGATCGCGACAGCCCGGATTCTCCGCACGCGGCGGTAATCAGCGAGTCGCTCGCACGTGATCGCTGGCCGGGCCAGGATCCGATCGGCCACGCCATCGAATTCGGAAATATGGATGGCGATCTGCGCCTGCTGACGATTGTGGGGATCGTCGGTGACGTTCACGAATACGGCGTCGATGTTCCACCCCGCCCCACTGTTTACGCAGATCTGTTTCAGCGTCCCCAGCCGTCGATCACCGTGACCATGTTGGCCGACGCCGACACGCGAATGATCACTTCGTCTGCCCGCGAAATCCTGCATGACCTTAATCCCGAGATTCCGCCTAGGTTTCGAACCTTGTCCGGAATCTATTCGGCCTCACTCGGTTCGCGCCGCTTCAATGTGATCCTCGTCGGTTGCTTCGGAGTGATGGCGTTGCTGCTGGCAGCGGTCGGGGTGTTCGGAGTGATGGCGTATTCAGTCAGCCGCCGCACCCACGAGATAGGCGTGCGGGTGGCTCTGGGCGCCCGTTCCCGAGATGTTCTCACGCTGGTCCTGGGCCAGGGATTGCGCACCATCCTCGTCGGCATCGCCATCGGACTGGTCGGTTCTCTCGCTATCACACGCACGCTGCAGTCGCTGCTTTTTGGCGTGACGGCAACCGATCCGGTAACTTTTGCTGCAGTGATACTGCTTTTGGTAACGACCGCATTGCTGGCGTGCTACATCCCGGCACGCCGCGCGGCAAAGGTCGACCCCATGGTGGCACTGCGCTACGAGTAGCCGGTCATAAATATCTGAGCGGGATTTCCCGGGCGCCTCACACATTCGCGTTCTTTGCGAATCTGTGGGTGAGGGCCACACGACAGTTGCGGCCGAACGTTGACGTTGTCGCGAAGCCCACTCATCGCAGAGTGCGCGATGAATGGGCACCCGGCTGTATCGTGGCTCGCATGCTATCTGCCGTCACGCCGGGCGGCCAGTATCGATCCGGTTAACACGCTGCGGGCCGAGTAACAAGCAGTTGGTGGCCTAGTGATGAGCCTGGTCAGAGTGCTGCCCGCTGGACAGGTTATGTCGGATGAAGCCTTTGAGTGGCGGTTCTCCGTCCCTGAAGATCACATACTCATCGGCCGATAAATCCGCTTTTTGCGCCTTTACGGTGCTCAGAGCGTCGTTGCCGGCCACCACTAGAACCATGCGAGTGGCATCAAGAGGATTCCCTGCAGCGAGAATCAGTCCCTCTCGTTCCGACGCATGCACCTTTCCATTAATTTTGAAAGCGGCGCCCTGGTAGTCCAGTCCGAGCCTTTCGGACCAGCGTGCCAACGCGGAATTCGACTCAGGGCGACCGACGAAAACGACCTCGTGCTGTCGAAGCAGGTCCTGTGTCACCTCGAAGTCTTTATAGATTAGTACTTGGCTCTCATAGTAATCGAGAAAACGAGCCTGAATTTGTTCCGCGGCGTAACGATTCGAGCCTGCGTCACGCACGGTACCGTAAACGATGATGGAGGACGCAAGTTTCCCCAAAATGTCGCGAGTAAGGTAGGCGGGGCCGTCGGGCGGGTCGATGACATCGACCTTGGCGCCGGCTCGATCAAGAAACGACTGCGCGGTAACTGTCTTCGTGGTATTCGCCGCAAAATAGTCGCTCATGAGTTTAAGGAATGCGGTGTCGCCCATCTTACTGCGGAGAGAATCGAGAAAAAGTGCACCCCTAGTCCGCTCCCGCTGAAAGTGATTCGCAGGTGTATCGGGGACCAGTTCCAGGCCGCGCCAAGTGGCACGCTGCGCATCCAGCGCCTCTTCCACATCTTTCGATTGAAGAACGCGCTTGTAGCTTGCCGAACCAGCAACAAACCACATGTCAGCGTCAGTGGCAGGCAGCACCCAACCTTTCCATAGGCGGCCCTCAAAGGAAGGCGGTTCTGCAACTGCCGCAATGGAAGCCTTGGGCGAATCCGCCAATGCCGCCAATCGTGCCTCTTCGTTTTCCTGAAGCGCAGCGCGAAGCGCATCAGAAGGTTCTTGTTGAAACAGATAGTAGCCCGACGGATAGAGCCCGTCATCCTTACTAGAGTCCCACTTCTGCGGCAGCCACTCTCGCTGGTTGGGCTTGCCGATGGCTGCCCACACCATGAGGTGAGACGCCATATCTGAAGTTAGGACCTTCGCGTCCATCGTGGAGGCGCTGACCAAGGGTGCCGTACGAAATGCGAGAAATCCGAACTGCTCGTCGATCTGGCCACGATACCTGCGATAGAGATCCTGCCATGCCAGATCGCGAGGCCCGGGTACGTACGGAATGTAGCCGCCATCTCCTTCGGGATCGGGATAATCCTCGAGGCGAACCGTCAAATCCTTGGTGTTGTTGTCGCCCCAGTAGAAGCCCGGCGTGTCGCCAAACCATTCGTTCTTCGAACTGCGCCAGAGCCGGGTGTGGTTCGTGCCCAGATCGTAGATCGCGATTTCATTTGTCTTGGCATCGCCGATAATCCACTCATTTGTGTAGAGACCGTTATTGCGGGTGCCGAGGTGCTGAACCACCTCGTCGATGTTGCTGCTGTACTGGATCGAAGCCCGGGCACGGAAGGCCACGGATGTTCCTTCCATGTTGAAAGGTGTTTGGTCGATGGTGGTTTCCGTCAGTACAACTCCTGCATCATTCTGGTACCAGTCCGTGCCGCTCTCAATGCCACCAGGATAGCTTTGAATGAGCATACGATGCCCGGAAGCAGGCTTGATGTCGAGCATGACATTGGTTTGCTCCGCCAGCGTCAGCGGCCACCACGTGACCTGTCCGATGACCATCTTTCCGTCCCGTGTGGCCGGACCGGTTGCGGCAAACGCGCTGCAATGGTCCATGACAGAATCGTGTTTGCCGTTCGCATATGGGGGCAGTTCCAGACCAAGGCCTTCCAGACCCGTACGAGTTCTGGATAGGGCACGATCAGTACTGCCATTTCGATGGTTGTGTTGGCCACGAGGACATCGATGAGATCGAGGCGGCGATCCTGCCATTCGGGCGCCGGCATCAGAGGCGCCATCGGCGATGCCGCGCATCTCCTCTAGGAGTTCCTGATCGAAGCCGCGGAGGAACAGGGAATTCGCCAGCTTGCGATAGTCGTCTCCAATGCTCTTTTGAGCCGAGCATCGAACGCGCAGCGCTCCAAATACTCAGGGATCTCGCGGGCCATCAAATGGCCGTGCTGGTATCCTCGTTCATAGGGCTGCCCTTCGATGTGCACATAGATCCAACCGGCGGCAGGATACCGATAGGCGGGCCCAAAGGTCTCAACGGCCTCCCGAACTGGCCACTCGTTCTCGGAGGAGATTGCATTCAGGTGTATGCCCTCGAACCAAGCCTTGCCACTCAATGTGCCGCCGCTGCCGACTGTGAGCAGTATCTCGTCCCGCTGACGGCTGGCGATGAATTGGAGGGTCAAGTGCGTCCACGGCTGTGTGCCACCGATCGATTCCGGAATGGACATCGAAAGGCATCGATGCCATGGTGAGCGCGGCGCCGGAGGCAATCGGCGAGCGACCGAGATCGTGTACCTGGAGCGCCTCGGTGCGGACCCAACCACTCAATTCATAGCGCTTGCCCAGAGTGAGTGCCACCGAAGTGAGGCGAACGCACGCATCCTGCGAGGCCGCATCCGGTTGGATGCGGAGGGAAGTCTCCTTGCCGTGTAAGATGCGGGAATCCGGCGTCGCCGTACCACGAATGACTGTCCAATCGCCATGCCCCTTCTCAAATGACACTTGGAACAAGGAAGTGCCGGCCTGAGTGACTGACGCGATTAGCAGGCAGACAGTGAGACCAAACATCTGCCACCTGCGAAGTGAACTACATGCCCAAAACGACGGGCTGCACGGTGCGCTGTTGGTTGACATTTCCATGGGGATCCCTGACGGGCGGGTTGGGATTTTATCACATAACTGCTTAAGGGTCAGCCATCCATGGTCAGCGAGATCGAAGGCGCCGGGTGCCCCACACATTCGCGTTCTTTGCGAATGTATGGGTGAGGGCCGTACGACCGCTGCGGCCGAACGTTGATCCTGTCGCGAAGCCCACCCATCGCAGAGTGCGCGATGAGTGGGGTACCCGGCAGATCCCTCACTGCGTTCGGGATGACAATCTTATGATGGGATGACAATTCTATGAAGTTTTGTCCCTCCCTTTTATGGAGTTGTCCCTCCCTACGAAGCCGCCGCGACCTGTCCTGTGGTCTGATCGGAGCGGAAGCGCAGCAGCGCCGCGATGTTGCCGGCGCGGTCCAGGTCGCTAGGTTCCTTGAGATAGAACAATTCAATATCGCGGCGGATGGCGATGGGGATGATGGCGTCGCAGACGTCGGCGAGCTGGCGAGTGGCGCGTCCGCAGGCGACGCACGAGGCGATCAGGTGGGCATCGATGTGTCCGCAGTAAGGGCACTCGACCGCTGGAGCAGAATAGTTTTCCGTGAGGAAGAGGCTCTGCACTGCCCCGGTCTCGAGCGCCTGCAGAACGCGGCGGAGGCCGGTGACACCGCGTCCGTTGGACTTGGCGAAATCCACCGCTTCGCGGGCTTTCGTCGAAGCGCGTTCCGCGATCCAACGCTTGAGAACGGCGGCGGCGTGATCGCGAATCTCTTCATTCGAGACGCTGGCTACATCGGCTGAGAATCGGCCAATCAAGCGCTGTTTGACGTAAGGGTGAAGGTTGGATTCGAACTCGGACCAGTTGGCATCCTGACATCCGACGATGAGCCGCTCCCAGATGCCCTTCTCGAAGTCGGTCCGCAGCCGTTCTGCAACTCCCTTGAAATGCTGCAGCGCTTCCTCGGACACGCGGCGTTCGGCATGTCCGGCTTCATAGCCGTTGAAGCCGTAGCTCGATCCGCTGCGCGAGAGCATGTGGACAATGGCTCCGCGTTCGCGCAGGTCGTCGAGGCGCAGATCGAAAATACGGGCGCGCTGGCGGTCGACCACGGCGACGCACAGAGCGGGCTGCGCTCCCAGGAGCGCGGCCAGCGGCTTCAACTGAAAACGCGGCTGGAGATAGATGTGCGTGCCTCCCAGCTGCGGAGGCAGTTCGTACTCCTTCCAAAAATTCTGAGCGGAGCAGGCGAAGACTGCCCTTCCCCGGGCGTTGCCGCGCAGGTTCGTGGCCAGATCGAGGACGCGATCGAGGTCGGCGTGAAGCGCTCCGTTTTTGGCGCTGGCAGCGGCGCTCTTCAGGGCCTGCTTCACAATATCCTTGGCGACGATCGCCTCTCGGCGATGAGAACGATCCTGGGGAGGATCGGGCTGAAAGTAAAAACTCAAGGCGCACGCCCCTTTGGTTTCGTCCGCCTGAAAAGCTGCCAATTCACGGATTTCGTCCCGGGTCATCATCTCGACTCTCCTTAAACCCAATGAGATGCGGTGCGGAGATGCTTAGGTTCGGGTTTTCGCTAAAAGTATCTGGGGAAATTCGCCCGCCAGCGAAGGCGCGCTGCGAACGCAGTCGCGCGCCCGCTGCACGGACTCGCGCACGGCCTCCACATGCCGGCCAGTGATGGCGGCAATTTCGCTGAGGGAAAAGCCTTCGATTCCGTAAAGGAGAAAAGCTTCACGGTCGGTGCGGTCGGCGCCGCGGAGGGCGGCTTGCACCAGAGCGATCACTTCGTCGGAGTAGGCAGACTGTTCCGGAGTGGACACGCGGCGATCGGGGATGGCGCTTTCGCGGGTCCAACCCTCGTCGGGCTGATGGAATTGGAGGGCGGCCTCGTCGGAGGCCCGGACATTTTGCTGGCGACGGCTGTCTTCGAGGTGCAGATGCTCGGGAGACTCCAGTTCCTGAAGGCGCGCGGTCATCTCGTTCATGGCTTGCAGGGCGAGGCGGTAGAGCCAGGGCTCAATCGAAAGTTTTTCGGGACGGTCGTGGTCGCCGAGGGCGCGGGCGATGACCTCGTTCACGACGTCGGAAGTGGAGAGGCCGTCGTCGGAAGTGGGAATCTCCTCGTCGGCGCGGCGGAAGTAAAGTTCGCGATCCACAAATCGTTCGAGGCGGCCGAGATTGGCATTCACGTAGGAGCCTATGTCGTCGGCGGAAATGGTGGGCACGGGAACCGCTGCCAGCGTCTGCTCGAAGGGAACGCCGGGTTCGGGGGATTCCTGGGGCCCTCCGCGCCAGCGGCGCCATTTGTGGCTGGCGCGGAGCAGTTCCTTATGGCGGCCGATCTGCTGGATGATCTCGTCAAAGGCAGCCTTGATGGCGGCGGTGGTGCTGGGAGCTTTCTCCTGGGCGGTCAGTTGGCCCGAGGGCAAGCGCAGATTCAAGGAGACAAGAGTTCCTTCGCGCGCCGGATTCTGATCGATAATGGCCTTCAAATGAACCAGTTCGGGCCGGAAGACATGCAGGCGCTTCTCGATTTTCTCGATCTGGCGGCTGATTTCTTTTTCGATGTCGGGAGTTTTGTGGACCTTGTAACTGACGTGAACGTTCATTGTCGAGCCTCGAACCCGGGAAAAAAGAGCCCCGTGAAGCTGCGGTCCTAATACAAAGAATTGTACACCCGGTAGGAAGCGAAATTCTTCACCACAGGGGACACAGAGGAACACAGGGAAAAGCATTGGCCTAATTGAATAATCGATGGTTGGTTGTACAAGAAACTCCTCCGTCCCCTGTGGTGAGGATTTTCGCCCGTAGCTCGCCGCTATTTCGCGTACTCGGAATCCTTTGTCAACTCCTTTGGCATGGCGACCGGGAACGGCGGGAACTCATTCGAGACGCCCTTAAATAACGCGACGGTAGCCTCGGAGCGCCTGGCGCCGTCGTGCACGGCAATCTTATGGAGTTGCTGTTTCGAATAGCCCTCCCACAGAGAAACGCCGGCGTAGGCGCCGTCCTTGCGTAGGATGTAGTAGGTCATGTCGATGAAGTTGAGCTTGGTCATATCGTTGTTGTAGTTGCGGGCAATGCGCTTCAGGGCGTCCATGCCGGCTTCGAGCGGCGACATGCCGCGCCGCATGTTCTCGACGATGGTATGCGCTCCGGCGACCTTGATGTTCTCTTCCCCGCTGCCGGTCGCTCCGGCGGAGCCCACGTCCTGATCGGTGTAGCAGCCGGCGCCGATGATCGGCGAATCGCCCAAGCGTCCGGGGAGTTTGTAGGCCAGGCCGCTGGTGGTGGTGCAGCCGGAGATTTCACCCTTGTCGTTGAGCGCGGAGCAATGAATGGTGCCTGACGGCGGAAACAGGACGCGCCGGACGGCGGCCATGCGGAATTCCGGTTCGATGCCGAGCCGGGCGGCACGCTCTTCGAGGCGCTGGATGCGTTCTTCCCAGAGTTCCGATTGAGGTTCGGATTGCGGCGCAGCCGTTGGTGGTGTCGTTTGTAATAATGAGGAAGGCGGCTTCCAATTCGGGTCGGCCAATCCTGGTCCCCACCAGTCGTCGGTCGAGTGATACTCCTTCCAGAGCAGCCAGATCTTGCGCGAGCGTTCGGTGAGCAGATTTTCGCGCGGAAAGCCCACGGCTACGGCGAATCGTTCCGCGCCTTCGCCGACGAGCATGACGTGGCCGGTATGCTCCATCACAGCTTTAGAAACGAGCGAAACATTCTTAATGTTGCGGACGCCGCCCACCGATCCGGCGCGGCGCGTGGGCCCATGCATGCAGCAGGCATCGAGTTCCACCACTCCTTCTTCGTTAGGAAGGCCGCCGAGGCCGACGGTATCGTCGTTAGGATCGTCTTCCGGTCCCTTTACGACGCGAAGGGCAGCGTCGAGCGTGTCACCGCCGCTTTTCAGGAAAGCGAACGCGTCATCGAGGTAATTGACGCCGTTGTTGGCGCTGATGATGATCGGCCGCTTGGCGGGGCCAAATGGATTGGCGGGGCCGTGCGCGTCGCCTTGCGATTTGTCTTGGGCGTCGACACCGTGCACATTCAAACCCGTAGCCAGCGATGCAGCAATTGCAGAACCTAGAAATCCACGACGATTTATGGACATGAATTCTCCGAACTCAGGAAACGGCGAGAAGGATACCACGAGGGAGGGCTGATCTGGCGCGGAGGGCCGGCATTCGTAGTGGGTCAGTTTCCGCATCGCTGCCTACCTGCCAGCGAAACAAACGATTCTGGAGTTGTGAGCGCTATCGCAATTTTATCGCTGCCTATGTGCGATTGAACGGCGTCTCTCGGGTTCTATCGATTGCTATTTC
>CAVRNL010000022.1:0-68005 GCA_963722485.1 uncultured Acidobacteriaceae bacterium | reverse complement strand
CGCATCGACCAGTCGCCCATCGGGCGCACGCCACGTTCGAACCCCGCGACCTATACCGGCATATTTGCGGCGGTTCGCGACCTCTACGCCATGCTGCCCGAATCGCGCGAGCGCGGATACAAGCCAGGACGATTCTCCTTCAACGTTTCCGGTGGACGCTGCGAAGCCTGCCAGGGCGAGGGCCAGCGCCGCATCGAGATGAATTTTTTGCCCGACGTTTACGTGCAGTGCGAAGTCTGCGGCGGACGCCGCTACAACCACGAGACGTTGTCGGTTCACTACAATGGCAATTCCATCGCCGACCTGCTCGAAATGCCCGTATCGGACGTGCTCCAGATTCTCGAAAACATCCCGCAGGTAAAGCAAAAGCTGCAAACGCTGGTCGACGTTGGCCTGGGATACATTCATCTTGGTCAATCTGCCGTCACTCTTTCGGGAGGCGAAGCCCAGCGCATCAAGCTCGCGCGAGAACTCAGCAAGCGCCAGACGGGAAAGACTCTTTATCTGCTGGATGAGCCGACCACGGGATTGCACTTCGACGATGTGCGAAAATTGCTCGATGTGCTGCACCGTCTCACCGATTTAGGAAACACGGTCATCATCATCGAACACAATCTCGACGTAATCCGGAACGCCGACTGGATCCTCGATCTCGGCCCCGAAGGCGGAGAAGAAGGCGGCCGCATCGTGGCTCAGGGCACGCCCGAACAAGTCGCGCGCGTGAAGAAGTCCTACACCGGCCAGGCGCTGACCGCGTATTTCAACGGCTCGGCAAGAAATGGCGCAGAAAAAAATGGATCGCCAAAGAATGGCTCAGCAAGAAGCGTGCTTGCGCCGACCGGCACAGGGGAACTCGCGTGAGCTTGCCCGACGAACTGCCGGAGACTCCAAATGTGCCCGTGGAGGGACGGGCGTCGTCGCCCGTCCAAACGGAGCGCAGCTCGGCAGATGCCGGCGGCCACAGCGATTCCGAATTCGCTTTAACTGCCAGTCGCGCTTCCGACGGCCCGCCCGCCGAACTCGTCCCCGCTGCGTTGCCCGATCCCGCGTGGAATGGCTGGGATGTTCTCCGCCTCATATTTCTCACCATCGTGGCTCTTTTCGTCGGCATGTTTACCGTGCTGCTCATCGCCCGCTGGTGGTTCTATCCGCACACGCGTCTCGGCGAAATCGCTCGCGTCCCTCTAGTCGTCATCGCGGGACAATCCCTGGCCTACCTTCTCATCCTCGGCTACATGTATGTTCTGGTGACGCGCGAGCGCCGCCGTCCCGATTTTTTTGCCGCCATCCACTGGAACTGGCCTTCCAACATCGTCGTGTATGTGTTCGCGGGCTTCGCGCTTTCGCTGGCATTGCAAGGCCTGGCCCATTTCTTGCCGATCCCCAAAGAGTTGCCCATCGACAGCTTTTTCCGCACTCCCGCCGAAGCCTGGGCGCTCGGCATCCTCAGCGTTACCCTGGCGCCTCTGATGGAAGAGCTTTTTTTTCGCGGCTTCCTTTATCCCGTGCTCGCGCGCAGCCTCGGTTTGCCGGCTGCCGTCTTCGTGACCGCGGTCGGTTTCGCCCTGCTGCACGGCGCACAACTTATGTTCTCCTGGGGACCGGTGCTGGTGATTTTCCTGGTCGGCTTGATCCTGACGATGGTGAGAGCCAAGACAAATTCCGTCGCCGCCAGTGTCCTCATCCACATGGCCTACAACGGCACTATCACCGTAGCCATGTTCGCCGCCACCGACGGCTTTCGGCATCTGGAGAAGCTCAACAGCTAGTACCCAGTACTCAGTACCCAGTACCCAGCATCCAGTTAAACGCGGACGCCTTGTTTGCCTTACTGGCAACTGGGTACTGGGCACTGGCAACTGTTTTTTCTGCTATCGTAGAAATCCCATGTCCACTGCACGACAAGAATTGTTGAAACTGCTGGCGCAAAAATCGTTTCGCCTCGGCGAATTCAAGTTATCCTCCGGCGGCACCAGCGACTACTATATCGATTGCCGCACTACCACGCTCGATGCCCGTGGCGCGCAACTGGTTGGCCAAGTCTTCTTGGAAGAAATGCGCCGCCAAGGCTGGCACGCCGACGCCATCGGCGGACTCACCATGGGCGCCGACCCCATCGTAGTCGCCGTCGCCGTCACCAGCGGCACGCTGCACGGCTTCCTGGTGCGGAAAGCCGAGAAGCAGCACGGCACCGGCCAGCGCATCGAAGGCTTCCGCGAAAAAGGCGCGCGCGTGGTGATCGTGGACGACGTCTGTACCACCGGCTCTTCCACTGTGCAAGCCCTCGAAGCCGCGCGAGAATTCGGCTTCAAAGTAGTAGGCACGATGTGCCTGGTAGAGCGCGAGGACGCTCACGGGCGTCCCAACGTGGAAAAAGCCGCCGCTCCCGCGCCGTTTATTTCGATCTTTACGGCGCGTGAGGTGCGAGAAGAGCATTTAGCAATTAGCACTTAGCATTTAGCCGAGAACGACGAACGACTGACTTTATGATCCCCGACGGATATACCGACCTCGCCCCAGGAAAGATCGCGTCGGTTGTAACCTACCTCGAAATGATCGAACGGCCTCCGCTGGCGGACGTTTCCTTGATCGGAACGCGGAGTGCCGTGCAGTTGCGGCGGGTGCAAAATCCTGGACTCGAGTGGTATCGCGCACTGTATCGGCGCGCGGGTGCGCAATGGTTTTGGTTTAGCCGTCTGGAGATGACCGACGCGCAACTGACGGCGGTGTTGCAGAGCTCCACTAGCGAGTTGTTTGTGGCCGAGCGCGAGGGATGCGAAATCGGGATTGCCGAGCTCGACCGATCACAGCCTCCGAACGTTGAGATTACAAGCTTCGCTCTCTTCTCCGAGTCAATCGGCAAGGGCCTGGGACGCTCTTTCATGACACAGTTGCTCGACCGTGCCTGGAATCACTCGACGGCGCGAGTCTGGTTGCATACCTGCAATTTGGACGGTCCGGCGGCGTTGACTTTCTATATGAAGTGCGGCTTCCGTCCCTACAAGCGGGCGATCGAAGTGGCCGACGATCCGCGCATCCGCGGGATTTTGCCGGAAGACACCGCGCCGCAGGTTCCGATTATCCGATAATCTAGAGCGTTAGGCTTCATTCCTGCGCGCCCGTATGAACAACAGGGGCGCGGCAGACAGAAAGCCAACGACCAACGACGAACGACCAACGACTGACTCTATGATCCAAACTCTAGAATGGACCCCCCGCGGCGTCGTCTTCATCGATCAGACGAAGCTGCCCACCGAAGAAGTCTACGTAACCTGCACTACGCACGAGCAGGTCGCCGACGTGATCCGCAACATGGTGGTCCGCGGAGCCCCCGCCATAGGCGTCGCCGCTGCCATGGGCATCGCGCTGGGCGTGAAGAATTCCAAAGCCGAAAACGGCGCCGATCTCAAAAAAGAGTTCGACCAGATCTGCGAAACCATCCGCCAGACGCGCCCCACCGCTGTGAACTTATTCTGGGCCATCCGCCGCATGACAGAGAAGTTTGAGCGCATACGCATTCGGCCCATCGCGCAAATCAAGCAGGAGCTTGTCGAAGAATCCCAGCGCATGCACGCCGAAGACATCGCCGCCAACCAGGCCATGGGACGCCACGGCGCCACGCTCATGCCCGCAAGCGGCGGCGTGCTCACTCACTGCAATGCCGGAGCGCTTGCCACCGCCGGCTACGGCACCGCGCTCGGCGTAATCCGCGCGGCCGTCGAACAAGGCAAGAAAATTCACGTCTATGCCGACGAGACGCGGCCCTTTCTGCAAGGCTCGCGCCTCACCGCATGGGAGCTGATGAAAGATGGCATCCCCACCACGGTAATCTCCGACAACATGGCCGGAGCCATGATGGCGCAAGGCAAAATCGGAGCGATCGTAGTCGGCGCCGATCGCATCGCCGCCAACGGAGACGTGGCCAACAAAATCGGCACCTACACCGTGGCCGTCCTCGCCAAAGAGAACGGCATCCCCTTCTACGTAGCCGCGCCGATTTCAACCGTAGATCTAGCCACCCCCGATGGCAGCCAAATTCCCATAGAGCAGCGCAACGCAAGAGAGGTAACGCACATAGCTGGCAAGCAGATGACGCCCGACGGAGTCGAAGTCGAAAACCCCGCCTTCGACGTAACGCCGGCGAAATACGTCGCCGCGATCATCACGGAAAGGGGAGTCGCCCGCGCGCCGTACACAGAATCTCTGCGAAAACTAGCGGAGGCCACGTAGGGGCGGACGCATTCGTCCGCCCCGCCGGGCAAAGCCCGGCAGTTCTTAGCGAACTATCCACGATGCCAACCATCCTCCCATCCGCACCAACTTTCCAAAGCGGCGGCAAGCCCATCCGCCTAGCTGCCTACCTGTTCGAGACCCAATCCGCTCCACTCCCCGCTGTGATCGCTCTCCACGGCGCTGGCGGCAACGTCTCCGGCATGGAGCGCTACGCCAGCATGCTGGCGGCCCAGGGTTTCGCCGTGTACATCCTCCATTACTTTGACCGCACCGGCACCGACTCCGCCGACAAGCCGACGATCCTCCGCAACTTTCCGCTGTGGATGAAAACCCTCTGGGACGCGATCAGCTTCGTCGAAACGCAACCGCAAGTCGATGGCAAACGCATTGCGCTGCTGGGATTCTCGCTGGGCGCTTATCTCTCGCTCGCCAACTCCGCCATCGACCAGCGCGTGCAGGCCGTAGTCGAGTTCTTCGGAGGCATGCCTAAGGAAATGCACCTCTTCATGAGACGCCTCTGTCCCGTGCTGATCCTGCACGGCGAGGCCGATGCGACCGTCCCCGTCGAGGAGGCGTATCAGTTGCAGAAGTTGCTGGAGAAGAAGGGAATCCCCTACGAAATCAAAATCTATCCCGGAGCTGGCCACGGCTTCGAGGACCAAACCATCTGGCGCGACGCCGGTCTAAGGAGCCTGCAATTCCTGCAGAGACACCTCACTCCGTAAACACGATCCTCGACCCCCGCGACTCCGCCGTATAATTGCCGTGTCCTCGGAAGTGGGCGCCAACGCGGTGTGCGGCTAACTCAAGGAGGCCCCATGAAATTGCGACTGCTGTTGCGTCTTGTTTTTGTCGTTGTCTGTCTCCCCTTAATCGGCTGTCCTTCCTACTCTCTGCATCCGTTATGTACAGACCAAGACGCAGTCGTGGAGCCTGCTTTGGAGGGAACGTGGCTCGGCACCGATCCCGGCGACAAAGGAGAAATTACTTTCAAAAAAGTCGGCGAGCACGAGTACAGCGCGGCCAGCTTTGACGCTGACCCAAAGGTCATCCAAACGTACAAGATCCACCTGGTGCGCCTCGGAGGCCAGCTCTTCATGGATTACATCGCCGACGAGCAAACGATCGCTGGCGCGAAACTGGACAACCCACCCGGCGTCATCGCTACGCACATGATTATGAAGGTGAAGGTTTCCGGGGATGACCTGGCCTATGCCACGCTGGAAGACGATGCAATCAGGAAACAGAACCCTACGGGAGGTGGTCCACTGGATTATCAGATAACCGATGAGGGTGCGGTGCTCGTGACCGCACAAACGGATACTCTGCGCCGCTACATTTCCGCCCACACTGATGACACGTTCTCCAGCTTCGACCACTTGAAGAGAAAAGTGAACGCGCCTGCCAAGCAATAACAAGCTTCGCGTAGCGGCAACTGCCACTCGCTGTGAACTTTTTCCCTCCCGCCGTCGTATCATATTCAGGAGGAGGTGTGATCCATGGCAGCCTTTCTGCTCTGGTGCGTTCTCTTTGTGGTGTGCTGGCCCGTCGCCCTGGCGGCGCTGATTCTCTATCCGATCGTGTGGCTGCTGTTGCTGCCTTTCCGGCTGGTAGGGATCGCCGTCCACGGAGCGCTAGCCCTGGTCTGGGCCGTAGTGATGCTACCCGCGCGCCTGATCAGCGCCCCGTTTCGTCTTTCCAGAATTTGAAAGGGAGCCGATATTCCGCGGACTTGCGCCCTTACTGAGAACTGATAACTGAGAACTCTCCACCTACATCGTCTTCAGCTCAGAACTCACCCGCAACTTCGCTTCCGTCGCTCTCTGCACGTCCTCCACCGTCAGGCCGGGAGCAAGCTCTTCCAGCAGCAAGCCTTCCGGCGTGACCAGGATGTAGGCCATCTCGGTGACAATCGTGTCCACGACCCTGACGCCGGTCAGAGGCAGGGTGCATTTCTTCAGGATCTTCGGCTGCCCATCTTTGGTCGAATGTTCCATCCCGACGATCACGCGCCGCGCTCCGGCAACCAGGTCCATGGCGCCGCCCATGCCTTTGACCATTTTGCCCGGAACCATCCAGTTCGCAATACTGCCGAGTTCGTCGACTTCCATCGCGCCCAGTACGCTGAGGTCGATATGGCCGCCGCGAATCATGGCGAAAGATTCGGCGCTCGAGAAGTACGCGGTACCCGGCAACTCGCTGATGGTTTCCTTCCCCGCGTTGATCAGATCCGCGTCTTCCGAGCCTTCAAGCGGATACGGCCCGATGCCAAGCATGCCGTTTTCGGATTGAAGAATCACGTCGATACCCGGCGGAACGTAGTTGGCAATCAGCGTTGGCAACCCGATGCCCAGGTTGACGTAGAATCCGTCGCGCAATTCGCGGGCAATGCGTTTGACGATGCGCTCGCGTTTGTCGGTGTCTTTTGGAGTTTTCGGCAGAGTTGACATTTTTCCTTCGACGCTGGTTCGGTGAGAGGAGAAACGCTGTTCGCTATTCGTCGTTCGCTAGTCGCTTTTTGCCGTCAACGCGACTCTAGCGGACAGCGAACAGCGAACGACGAATCGCAAACGACGTGCCCTCAATTATCATGCTGCGGCCCTCCTCACAGTCCGTTTTTCAATTCGCCTCTCAAACAGCTCCCCCTGGAAGATTCGTTTCACGAACACGCTCGGAGTGTGAACCATGTCAGGATCCAGTTCTCCCGGCTCAACCAGGTGTTCGACTTCGGCGATAGTGATCCTGGCCGCGGTCGCCATCATGGGATTGAAATTGCGCGCAGTCTTGCGATAAACGAGATTGCCCCACTTGTCGCCCTTCCAAGCCTTGACGAAGGCGAAGTCGGCTTTCAGCGCGCGCTCCATGATGTAAGTGCGGCCCTCGAACTCGCGCGCTTCTTTGCCTTCAGCGACGATGGTTCCAACGCCAGTGGGCGTAAAGAACGCGGGAATGCCAGCGCCCCCGGCGCGAATTCGCTCGGAAAACGTCCCTTGCGGAATCAGGTCGAGATGCACCGTGCCGTTCAGCACCATCTGTTCGAGCAGTTTATTTTCGCCAACGTAGGTTCCGATATGGTGCCGGATCTGGCCATTGGCGAGCAGCAGCCCCATGCCGAAGCCGTCGACGCCAACGTTATTGCTGATGGTGTTGAGGTTCTTGACTCCCTTGCGGGCGAGCGCGCGGATCAAGTTCTCCGGCATCCCGCACAAACCAAATCCGCCCACCATGATGGTGGCGCCGTCAAACACGTCCTGGATCGCCTCTTCCGCGCTCGCCACAACTTTGTGCATAGCAGAGGAATTCTATAGGGAGAATAGGGAGAATTGGTAATTTTGTAATCTCTAATTTTGTAAGTTGAAAACCAGATCGCGGCCGCTAGCGTTCAAAATTACAAAATTACCCGATTGCCAAATTGCAAAATCGTCGTCGCTCAGCGTTTCCGTAACGGTTTCTTCCTCAGTTCATGCGCGCGCTCGAACTCCGCCGCCAGTTCTCGTGAGTCCAGATTTTCGCGGATGTGCGCCAGCCGTTGCTCCAACTTCTGCAGCGCGTCAGCAACATTCTGCTTGTTGGTGATGGCGATGTCGCGCCACATCGAGTAGGGACTGCCGGAGATGCGGGTCATCTCGCGCAGCGCTCGTCCGCCGATGTCGAGCACCGGGGTGTCGGCTCCGAATTCGTCGACCAGCGCCGCTGCCAGCGCGGTGGAGATCATCTGCGGCAGATGGCTGATCCAGGCACAGAAGCGGTCATGGTCGGCGGGATCCAGGACCGCTATCTTGGCACCCATCTTTTCCGCGCAGTGGATAAACTCTCCGCACAGTCCAGCGTGAACGTTCTGGCCGGGCAGTGGCGTGAAGAGCCAGGCGGCATTTTCGAAAAGATCGGCATCGGCAAACTCCACCCCCGCGTGTTCTTTGCCCGCCATGGGATGCCCGGCGAGAAACCTTTGCCCGGCGTGTCGCCCGAACGATTTCGCGGCGCGCTGAACAATTTCCACCTTCGTGCTGCCAACGTCGGTGACAAGTGTCTTCGCCGGCAACGCGGGACCAAGCCGTCCAATCAGATCGAGGATCGGAATCACCGGCGTTGCCAGTACCACCAGATCGCTGCCGCGCACCGCATCCGCGGGATTAGCCGTCCCCGCGTCGATGGCGCCGCACTGCTCAGCCTTTTCCAAAACTGGAGCGCGATCGCATCCAACGACCCGCACGGCAAGCCTGCGCTTCTTCAGCGCGAGGCCCAGCGAGCCTCCGATCAAGCCGGTTCCGATGATGGTGACTTGTTTGAAGGGCATTGGTGATTGGTAATTGGTAATTTGTAATTGTGTGATTTGTTTTTCAATTACAAATCACAAATCACCAATCACAAATTACCCTACGCGATCTCGCGCCCCACTGCCGGCGCGATCATGCGAAGCTGGTCCATTAACTCGGCAAATTGTTCCGGATAAAGCGACTGCGCCCCGTCGGAAAGTGCCTTGTCCGGCTGGTGATGAACCTCGATGAGCAAAGCATCGGCGCCAGCCGCAACGGCGGCGCGCGCCATGGGCGCCACTTTGTCGCGGCGCCCGGTGCCGTGCGACGGATCGGCGGCCATCGGTAGATGCGAGAGTTTATGAATGATCGGGATCGCGGAAATGTCCATGGTGTTGCGCGTATAAGTTTCAAAAGTACGGATGCCGCGCTCGCAGAGAATGATTTCGTAGTTGCCGCCGGCGAGCAGGTATTCCGCGGAGCACAGCAGTTCTTCGAGCGTGGCCGCGATGCCGCGCTTGAGCAGCACCGGCTTTCGAACCTTGCCCAGTTCGCGCAGCAGATTGAAGTTCTGCATGTTGCGCGCGCCCACCTGAAAAATATCGACATAAGGCAGCATCGGCTCGATCTGCGAGATCTCCATGACTTCGCTGATCACCAGCAGCTTGAACTGGTCGCTTGCCTCGCGCAGCAACTTCAGAGCGTCAACGCCGAGCCCTTGAAACGAATACGGAGAGGATCGCGGCTTAAATGCGCCGCCGCGGAGCACGCGCGCTCCGGCTTTCGCTATCAGTTCGGCGACGGTGAACAGTTGCTCGCGAGATTCGACCGAGCAGGGCCCCGCCATGACGACGATCTTCTTGCCCCCGATTTCGATCCCGTTTGCAAATTTGACGATGGTGCCCTCGGGACGGAAACTGCGCCCGGCCAGTTTGTAGGGTGAACTGATACGGTGGACCTCCTGCACTCCCGGCAGCATTTCGATTTCGCGAGTGTCGAAATCGGCAGTGACTCCGACGCCGCCGAGAACGGTCTGGCGCGCTCCCGTAGAGCGGTGGACTTCAAAGCCGAAGTGAACCAGTTGATCGATCACCTGCTGGATCTGATCTTCACTGGCCGAATCTTGCATTGCCACGATCATGGGTTGCGCTCGTTTTGCCCGCAGCGGCGCGCTGGGAACCGCATCGCCGGTGTGGCCCAAATTTCCAGTCTTCGTTCTAGTCTTCGCTCTAGTCCTCGAGTTGCGAATCAATCCCGGTCTCGTGCGCGGCAGGAACGTCATCGGGAGCAATTTCGTGCTTCTGAATACTACGCATCACGTCGATGATTCGTTCGTAAATCTGCGCCAGATCGCGCTCTGCCAATGGACCCGTGCTGCTGTGCTGCACATTGGCGATCACCTCGCGCTCGCGGTCGGGTTCGTAGATGGGCATTCCGGTGTTGCGCTTCAATCGTCCAATTTCGACTACCGCGGCGGCGCGCGCGTTGAGCAGCGCCGCCAGTTTGCGGTCTAGGTCGTCGATTTGCTTGCGCCAATCGGAAATGTCCATAGAGCTTTCAGCCATCAGCTATCAGCCGTCAGTTTAAGCAAGTGCGAGGCCGAGCGCCGCAATCATCGCGTTCGTGAGACTGATGGCTGATGGCTGACGGCTGAAAGCTGCTTTACGAATTCTGCCACACTTGCCGCCTCCCGTCCGGGATTTTGTTCGATCAACTGCACGATGGCGCTGCCCACGACCGCGCCTTCCGCGAATTTTCCGACGGTTGCGAACTGCGCCGGGGTTGAGATTCCGAAGCCGACAGCAATCGGAAGCTTGGTGAAACGGCGTATGCGCTTGACCAGCGCTTTGGCGTCCCCGGTCATCTGCTGGCGCGCGCCGGTGACGCCAGTGCGCGAGATCGCGTAAATAAATCCAGTTGAAACCGCGGCGATCGACTTCAGCCGCTGGTCGGTCGAGGTGGGCGCAGCCAGAAAAATGGTAGCGAGATCGTTCTTGCGGGCCTCGCGCAGATACTCGGCCGATTCTTCCACGGGCAGATCCGTGATCAGAGTTCCGTCAATCCCAGCGAGCCGCGCCACGTGGCAAAACTTTGAGAGGCCCATGCGCAGAATGGGATTGAGATAGGAAAAGATCACCAGCCCGACGGATTGCGAATGTTCGCGAATTTCGGCGGCCAGCGTGAGCACGTTCTGCAGCGATGTTCCGTGCTTGAGCGACCGCTCGCTGGCTCGCTGGATAACCGGGCCATCGGCGAGCGGATCGCTGAAGGGAACGCCGAGTTCGATCACGCTCGCACCCGCGTCGATGGCTGCCAGGATGACCTCGCGCGTGGTGGCGAGGTCTGGGTCGCCGCAGGTTACGTAGGCGACGAGCGACGGCTTCTTGTCGAAATGAAAGGGCATTTAGGAATTGTAGATTGCAGAAGTCAGATTGCAGAAGTGAAACCTAATGCCTTGACGTTTGTCTATACAATCGCATTGTTGGGTGTCGATAGAGGAGATCGAGGCTCTGTTTGTGCTCGGTCCGCGCGTTGCGCCCGACCCCAAGGCACTCGGCGGACGAGGATCGTTTGATTGCGGTGGGAAAGACAAACGCGGGGAGGCCGTTGTTTGTGGCGTTCACGATGCGCACAAAAGATGGCCGCCGCCTGATCCGCCCGGTGTCTGCGCGGTACATGCACGCTAAGGAGACCGTTGCTTATGGAAAAGCGGCTTATGAAAAGGAAAGTGCCCCGTCTAAGAACCGATGAGCAGGCTGAGGCGTTTCTTGCCCAGGACCTCTCCAAGCTCGATTTCTCGCAGTTTAAGACGGCGCGTTTTGAGTTCGAGAAAAAAGACGAACAGATCAATATGCGCGTGCCGAAGCCGTTGCTCGCCGCCGTGAAGGCTCGCGCCAAAGCGCGCGGTATTCCTTATACGCGGTTCATTCGGGAGACTCTCGAACAGGCAGTCACGGCATCGAAGTAGCGTGTGAACGTGCGGAGCATTGGGGCTGGCCCCACTCAAGCTAAGGGAGGGCTTGAGTGGGACACCGGCCACCCGCCTTATACGACTGTCAGTGTGATTGTTGTTCAGGATGATGGAAGATATCTTGGTGAAGCCACTCCTGTATCTGAGTGCCCGATGGATCTAGAAGGAAATTACCAAGACGGATGCCTTCTCCAACGATCTGACCTGTTCTTGGTTCTCTCTGCACCCTGGTGATCCATTGGTAGCCGAAGTCGTACTTGCCCTCATTAAACCATTTCTGCGGCAAGACGGCGACTCGCCGTGATTTGAAATCGAATGCAAAGATCGCTCTGTACATCTTATCCCAGTGATTGCTGTCGTTTTCCTCGGGCCCGAAGTCGGCCAGTACCAGAAGCTCTGGAAGGTCAGCGAACTCAGCCGGAGGTGATATGGCGTGCGTACCTTCACGGAGAGCTGTCGGAACGTCGTAAATCCGGGGAAGCCCCCCTTGGAAACAAATCCTCTTTTTCAAATTTCTGATCTCCGCAGCCAGTTTAAGGTGATCCTCAAACGGAATTAAAGCAACTAGGTCGAGAATTGTGAAGACTATTTGCCGTCCGATTTCATACCACACTAATAAGCGACCACCCAAGAGAGGTTGAACATAGCAATTGAAATCAACGAACAGGACTGTTTCCCGCTGTGGGGACTGCAGTCGACTCAGACCGGAAAGAATTGGACCATCATAGAATTCCCACGTCCATAACCCTTCTGGCGTGTCAATGCGTGCCCTTGGTGCTCGCAAATACCAAGGGCTCGGACCTGGCGTAGTGGCTTCGATTTTCATTTTTTGCGTCCTAGCCAAGACATTATGGTGGGCAAAAGCTCCACGACGACAGACCCCTAAAATATTGAATACAGTTCGAATTACCCACTCATTCGCACAAAACGCGAATGAGTGGGGCACCCGCTAATCCAGCTTCAAATTCTCTCGCAAAATTCCAATATCTTTATCCCCGCGCCCCGAAATATTCACGATCACAACTTCCGACTTCCTCATCTTCGGAGCGCGCTTAATAACTTCGGCAACCGCGTGCGCGGATTCGAGCGCCGGGATAATGCCTTCCGTGCGAGCCAGCAGCACGGTTGCCTCTAGCGCTTCGGCGTCGGATGCGGGAACGTACTCGGCGCGGCCTGTATCTTTGAGCATGGCGTGCTCGGGGCCGATTGACGGATAGTCCAGTCCGGCGGAGACTGAGTGCGTGAGCGCAATCTGGCCCGCCGCGTCCTGTAGCACGTAAGAATAAGTTCCCTGCAGCACACCCGGCGAGCCGCCGCGGAAACGGGCTGCGTGATCTCCTAGCGCTTCGCCGCGTCCTCCGGCTTCGACTCCGATGAGTTCTACCTTCTTATCTTTCAGGAAGTCGTAGAAGATGCCGATGGAGTTCGATCCGCCACCGACGCAGGCGATGATCGCGTTCGGAAGTTTACCTTCGGCTTTGCGAATCTGGGCGCGGGCTTCGCGTCCGATGACGCGGTGGAAGTCGCGCACCATGGTCGGATAAGGATGCGCTCCGAGCACGCTGCCGAGCAGGTAATGCGTGGTGCGCACGTTCGTGACCCAGTCGCGCATGGCTTCATTGATCGCATCTTTCAAGGTGCGCGAACCGGAATCGACGCCGCGCACTTCGGCGCCCAGCAGCCTCATGCGGAAGACGTTGAGTTCCTGGCGGCGCATGTCTTCGGTGCCCATGTAGACGACGCACTCGAAGCCGAGCAGGGCGCAGACGGTAGCCGTCGCGACGCCGTGCTGACCGGCGCCGGTTTCCGCGATAACGCGGTGCTTGCCCATGCGTTCGACGAGCAAGCCCTGGCCGAGGCAGTTGTTGATCTTGTGCGCGCCGGTGTGGAGCAGGTCTTCGCGCTTGAGATAAATTTTCGCGCCGCCAAGTTTTGCCGTCAGGCGGCGGGCGAAGAACAACGGCGTAGGGCGTCCCGCATACGTCTTCAGCAACAGGTCAAGGCGTTGCTGGAATTTGCGATCGCGCTTGGCTTTTTCGTACTCGCGCTCCAGTTCTTCGAGCGCGGCCATCAGCGTTTCCGGAACGTAGCGTCCGCCGTAAACGCCGAAACGCCCGGCAGCGGCGGCTTTTGGCGGAAGCTCTCCGGTTATTTGGTGGTTACTATTTTGGTTTCGGTCGCGGTTGCCATCTTCAGTTCGCCTCTTCCATGGCCCGCACGGCTTGCACAAAGGCGCGGACTTTTCTGGGATCTTTCTTGCCGGGCTCGAGTTCGACGCCGGAGGAAACGTCCACGCCCCAGGGATGAAGAAGATGGATCGCCTCCTGCACATTGCCGGGACGCAAGCCGCCGGCGACGATCAGCTTGCTGATGCTGTTGATGATTCCGGCCCAGGGCTGCACGCGTTCCCAGTCGAAAGTCTGTCCGGTGCCGCCGCGCTCTTCCGGCGGTCGAGGAATCGAGCAGCACGCCTGAGATCACGCCGGGACGGAAGCCGTGGGTTTCAAGGAAAAGGTCGCCATTTTCGGCGACGTGAATTTTGTGCACCCGTTTGCCCTTGTAGGCCTCGTCGGGCTCTACCAGTCCGCCCGCAACCGGATCCCAGCCCACGGATTGTCCGGCCGGCGCGTCGAAAATCTTCGCGGGCCAGGCGCGGAAAATCGTGGAGCGGCTGGTTCCGTTGGCCGAGTTTCTGGAAAAGTGCGCGGCTGAATTCCAAGCTCTCGTCGCCGTTCAATTGCACGGCGGTAAGACCCACCTGCTCTGGACGGTGTCACGCACCTGGTCGACGGTTTCGTTGACGAAAACGCCGACTTTGTCGATTTGCCGCGGCACCTTGGCGACTATCGAGCGCGCGGCTTCCAGAGTAACGTGGCGCGGGCTCTTCGGATAGAAGACGAAGCCCAAGGCGTTCGCGCCCGCATCGGCTGGCGGCGAGCGCGTCGTCGAGGTTCGTGATCCCGCAGATTTTGATCCAAGTCATAAGAGCAGTTGTCAGCTATCAGCTGTCAGTAAGAGCATTAGCCACTGACAACTATCTCTTGCTTCTTCCATCAACTTCGCTAACGCTTCGCCGGGCCGCTCCGCTTTCATCAGCGATTCGCCAATCAGAAACGCTTCGTAGCCGGCGGATCGCAGACGAGCGATGTCCGTGCCGGATTGGATTCCGCTTTCGGCAACGCGGACGCATGACGCGGGCATTTTTTCCGCGAGCCGGAATGCGGTTTCTAGGGCGACTTCGAAAGTGCGCAGATTGCGGCTGTTGATGCCAATTAAATCGCAGCCGGCGTCGAGCGCGCGTTGCAGTTCCACTTCGTCATGAGCTTCACACAAAACGTCGAGGCCGTGAGATCGCGCGATTCCAGCCAGCGCTACCAGTTCCTTCTGGTCGAGCGCGGCGACAATCAGCAGGATCGCATCGGCGCAATTTGCTCTTGCCTCCACAATCTGAAATTCATCGACGATGAAATCCTTGCGCAAGCAGGGAAGAGAACTGCTGGACGAGGCTTCGCGCAGATAGTCCAGCGAGCCCTGGAAAAATTGTTCGTCGGTCAACACCGACAATGCGGCGGCGCCCGCGCGCTCGAGTTCCTGCGCGAGTTCGGATGGCCTGAAATCGGAACGAATCAAGCCCTTTGAGGGCGAAGCTTTTTTCAGTTCGGCAATAACGGCGACCGCGGCCCCGTCTTGCGCGACCCGGCGCAGCTGCTTCCGAAATCCGCGCGGAGTGTGCGCCGCCGCCGCGCGTTCCAGCGCGTTCAGGCCGGAGCTCCACCGGCCCCCAGATCGGCGTTGGGATAGGCGCTGGCGCGTGGCCGCGACAATGGAGTCAAGGGAGGCTGGCATGACGGATGCTCAATTATACGGAAACAGCCCGATTCGAGCCGAGTCTCCGCTTGGAGATTCTCGAAGCTCGCGGCCGGAGCCCTCACCGCGTCGGTTTGAGGAAAACGACCCAATGCCATGTGACGGCCATCATTGACCCAGCTTCCGGCAAGATGCTATAAACAAATGTTTTGTGCAGGAGTGTGTAGTCCGACCGCTGGGCTACGCGCTGGCGGCACAGGCTTTCCGGCGCGGCCACGGCGCTTCTTAATTCTTATTATGCCCGGCGGTGGAAGCGTGTTCGGAACTTCGGTGATGGTCGTACCGGTGACGGATGGAATCCGACAGTGGGCGGCTAGCGTGCCGGAGCAAAATCACACGTTGTGACCCCTGAATAGGAATCCTTAGGAGGATTGTGATGCGCACTTATACCACCAATCTTGTGTCCGTGGGACGCTGGATTGCGAAGAAATGCCTTGCGAGAACTTCGGCAGTCGTTGCAACTCTGCTGCTTCTGACCGCCGGCTACGCGCTGGCGCAAACCGCCGCCCCCACTACAGAAGAAGGAGGCGAGGCAGCCTTGAAACTGCCCGACCTCTCTTCGGTTTCGTTCCTCGGCGTGAACGGGCATCGCCTGCTGACGATCGGGCTGCTGTTCTGCGCCTTCGGCCTCGGCTTCGGCCTGATCATTTTTATGCGGCTGAAGAACCTGGCTGTGCACCGCTCCATGCGCGAAATTTCCGAGCTGATTTACGAAACTTGCAAGACCTACCTCATCACTCAGGGCAAATTCCTGATGCTGTTGTGGGCCTTCATTGCCGCGGTTATCGTGCTCTACTTTGGCGTGCTGCGGCATTTCGAAGTTCCTCGCGTCATCATCATCCTGGCCTTCAGCCTGGTGGGAATCGCAGGCAGCTACGGAGTAGCGTGGTTTGGAATTCGCGTCAATACCTTCGCCAATTCGCGGACGGCCTTCGCCGCTCTCCCCGGCAAACCTTATCCGATTTATCAAATCCCGCTCGAAGCCGGAATGTCGATCGGCATGATGTTGATTTCGGTCGAACTGCTGATCATGCTCTTCATCCTTCTCTTCGTGCCCGGCGACTACGCCGGCCCGTGCTTCATCGGATTCGCTATCGGCGAATCGTTGGGCGCGGCGGCGCTGCGTATCGCGGGTGGGATCTTCACCAAGATCGCCGATATCGGTTCCGACTTGATGAAGATCGTTTTCAAGATTAAAGAGGACGATGCCCGCAACCCCGGCGTTATTGCCGATTGCACCGGCGACAACGCCGGCGACTCGGTGGGACCCTCGGCCGATGGCTTCGAAACCTACGGCGTGACCGGCGTCGCGCTGATTACCTTCATTCTGCTCGCCGTCAAGGATCCCTCCATTCAGGTGCAGTTGCTGGTGTGGATTTTCGTCATGCGCATCATGATGCTGGTGTCCAGCGCGCTCGCATATTTCCTCAATGCCGCTATCTCCAAGGCCCGCTACGGCAGCGCGGACAAAATGAATTTTGAAACGCCGCTCACCTCTCTGGTCTGGATCACTTCGATTGTTTCGATCATTGCCACCTACATCGTTTCCCATTTCATCATCCCCGACCTGGGTGGCGACACGACGCAGTGGTGGAAGCTGGCTTCGATCATCTCCTGCGGAACGCTGGCGGGAGCGCTGATTCCCGAACTGGTCAAGGTGTTCACCTCGACCGAATCGCGCCACGTGAACGAAGTGGTGACCTCGGCCAAAGAAGGCGGCGCATCGCTCGGAATCCTGTCGGGCTTTGTCGCCGGAAACTTTTCGGCGTATTGGCTGGGCCTGGCGATGGTCTCTCTGATGTCGATTGCCTACTTCTTCAGCGGGATGGGCTTGGGCGTGGCGGCCACCATGCTTGCCCCTGCGGTGTTTGCCTTCGGCCTCGTTGCCTTCGGCTTCCTCGGCATGGGTCCGGTGACGATTGCGGTCGATTCCTACGGCCCGGTCACCGACAACGCCCAGTCCGTCTACGAACTTTCGGTGATCGAGCAGGTACCTAACGTCAAGGCTGAAATCAAGAGGGACTTCAATATTGACGTGAACTTTGAACGCGCCAAGGACTTGCTCGAAGAAAACGATGGCGCGGGCAATACCTTCAAGGCAACCGCCAAGCCCGTGCTGATTGGGACCGCGGTGGTGGGCGCAACCACGATGATCTTCTCTATCATCATGGCCCTGACCAGTGGGCTGACCGCGAATGTGGAGAAGTTGTCATTGCTGCACGCTCCATTCTTCCTCGGACTGATTACCGGCGGCGCCATGATTTATTGGTTTACCGGCGCATCCATGCAGGCCGTGACCACCGGCGCCTATCGCGCGGTGGAGTTCATCAAAGCCAACATCCATCTCGAGGGCACGGAAAAGGCCTCGGTCGCCGACAGCAAGAAAGTTGTCGAGATTTGCACCAAGTACGCGCAGAAGGGCATGTTTAACATCTTCGTCGCCGTCTTCTTCGGGACGCTGACATTCGCTTTTGTCGAACCGTTCTTCTTTATCGGCTATTTGATCTCGATCGCGATCTTCGGTCTCTACCAGGCAATCTTCATGGCCAACGCCGGTGCGGCGTGGGACAACGCCAAGAAGATCGTCGAAACCAAACTGAAACAGAAAGGCACGCCGCTGCACGACGCCACGGTGATCGGCGACACGGTGGGCGATCCTTTCAAGGACACGTCTTCGGTGGCCATGAACCCGGTCATCAAATTCACCACGCTGTTCGGATTGCTGGCAGTCGAACTGGCCGTCTCGATGGCCCACAGCCAAGGCACCAGGCTGACGCACATTCTGGCGCTCTGCTTCTTCGCGGTCTCGGTCACTTTCGTGTACCGGTCGTTCTACGGCATGCGAATTACTTCGGAAGGAGCGAGCGAGTAAGGTTGTTTCGAGAAGAAGCACGAAGAAAAACGCCATCCAGCGCAACTGGATGGCGTTTTCATTGGAAGGAGATCTCCTAATTGGTTAAAGTGAGCCTAACGAAGGTCACAGTCCGCCGAAGGGCGGGACGCCAAGGGCGCTACACAGGCAAAATTCAGATAGGAGCTCTGGCCAGGGGTACGATGAACTGGATGCCCTTGACGTGCTTGCCCTGGAGCCGTCCGTCATTGGTGACGAAAAGATCCACGTTCACGCTGGCGGCGCAGGCCAGCTGAATAGCGTCCGGCGCCCTCAGTGACCTTGCCTGGCGTGCAGGGCTGAGTTGGGCGGACGAGGGCGTCCGCCCTACCCGATCTACAACTGGCTCATCTTAGCCAGAAATTCGCTGTTCGTCGTAGTTTTGGCCAGCCGTTCAATCAGCAACTCCATGGCTTCAACCGGCGACAGCGGGTTCAGCACTTTGCGCAGCACCCAGATGCGCTGCAAATCCTCTTTCGGAATCAGCAGCTCTTCCTTGCGCGTGCCCGAGCGCTGGATATCGATAGCCGGGAACGTCCGCTTGTCGACCAGCTTGCGATCCAGGATGATTTCCGAATTGCCCGTGCCCTTGAATTCCTCGAAGATCACGTCATCCATGCGCGACCCGGTGTCGATCAGGGCGGTGGCGATGATGGTAAGCGATCCGCCTTCTTCGATATTGCGCGCCGATCCAAAAAAGCGCTTCGGACGCTGCAAGGCATTCGAATCGACGCCGCCCGAGAGCACCTTGCCCGAAGGCGGAACGATGGTGTTGTAAGCGCGCGCCAGGCGCGTGATGGAATCGAGCAGGATCACGACATCGCGTTTGTGCTCGACTAATCTCTTAGCCTTTTCAATCACCATTTCCGCGACTTGCACGTGGCGGGCGGCGGGCTCGTCGAAGGTCGAGGAAATAACCTCGCCCTTGACCGAGCGCTGCATGTCGGTGACTTCTTCCGGGCGCTCGTCGATCAGCAGTACCATCAGCACGACTTCAGGGTGATTCGTGGTAATCGAGTTGGCCACGTTCTGCAGCAGCATGGTTTTGCCGGCGCGCGGCGGAGAGACGATCAGGCCGCGCTGTCCTTTGCCGAGCGGCGTGAGCAGGTCCATGACGCGGGCGCTGATGTTCTCTTTGACCGTTTCGAGTTTCAACCGCTCCTGCGGATAGAGCGGCGTCAGGTTGTCGAACAGGATCTTGTTGCGCGCCTCGTCGGGCGATTCGAAATTCACCGCCTCGATCTTGACCAACGCAAAATATTTTTCGCCCTCATGCGGCGGGCGCACCTGGCCGCTGATGGTGTCGCCGGTCTTCAGGTCGAACTTGCGAATCTGCGAGGGCGACACGTAGATGTCGTCCGGCCCGGGCAGGTAGTTGTAGTCGGGCGAGCGCAGGAAGCCATAGCCGTCAGGGAGGATCTCCAGCACACCTTCGGCGAAGATGTGTCCTTCTTTTTCACTTTGCGCCTGCAGGATCTTGAAGATGAGGTCCTGTTTGCGGAGTCCGCTGGCGCCGGGCAGTTCCAACGATCGGGCGATCTTGGTCAGCTCGGTTATGTTCTTTTCTTTGAGTTCTGCGATGGTCATATTCACCTACGTGGATGATTTTCTTCGGGAGGGATTTTCGTTTTCTCTCGCGGGGATGGATTGCTTTGCCGCCGTGCGGGCACACGGCGGAGCCGCTTAAGCGGCTCGCCGTTGTGCTTCGGCAAAGTTCTCGGGTTCGCTCAGGATGTCATGACGTTCCGCATCGGCGATCTTGTCAAATACATCGTTCATGGTTTCCTGGATGCGGGTGTTCGGTTTATGAAATCTGCGCGTTGCCTTCGAGGCAAGCTGGCAGAGCATATACCGATTCCGCAATGTATGTAGAGCGTCAAACACTCGATCAGAGCGCATTTAAATCGTTCTCCTTCAACTGGAATAATTTAGGCCGCGATCCCACCGTCCGCCCACTGGGTGATGGTCAATGACGGCTAGCCAAACTGCAATTCAGGCCAGATGCAAAGGGATTTGCCAGAATTACCCAAATAGATGCCCCGCCCATCCCGAAAGTTGCTCAATTCTTTAAGGAGTAGCCGCAACGCGGGCGGAGGTTCCGCAGGACCGGCAGAAACTGCTTTGATGTCCAGAGAACAGCTAAGTATAACAAACCGCTGGGGAAGGTCAAGAACAATTTACAGTGAAGCCTACTCCCCGCGATAACCTTCCCGGCACCTACTTCAGCGCCTTCAGACGCGCCGCCAAGCGGGACTTATACCGCGATGCCGTGTTCTCATGCAAAACGCCCTTCTGAATTGCCTTATCGAGCGCCGACACGGTCTCGCGGTAGGTCTGGCCAGCGGCCGTTTTGTCGCCTTTTTCCAGGCTCTCGCGCAGGCTCCGCAGTGCGGTGCGCAGTTGCGAAGCGTTGGCCCGGTTGCGGACGGTTCGCTTCTCGGTCTGTCGGGCGCGTTTCAGCGCCGAAAAATGATTCGCCATGCGGCTTGATTACCTTTGTTTGTCCTAGATTGCGCTAGGAAGATATTCCGGTAGGAACCGAAGTTAATATTGTAAGGCAGCAAGTCGCGTTGGGTCAAACAGATATGAATTCGCCCGCAACGTCACTGGAACGGCTGAAAGTCCTCATTAACTCCTCCACCCCGATCGTCGTCATGGAGACGGTCGAGGAAATGCGCGCCGTCTCGCTTGTCCGCCAGGCCTGCTCCGACCTCAACATGGCCGTCTTTGAGTGGACCATCGCTGACGGCCTGGTCCGCTCCGGCAGCGGTGCGCCGATCCCCGCGCCGACCGTCAAAGCCCAGGTGCAAAACACCACCATGTGGACGAACCAAGACGGTGTTACTCGTTCTAACACCCGCGTCAGCACGACTCCGCCTGGCAACAGTGAGGCCGAGCGCCTGGCCCGTGCCGTGCTTACTTCCCTGACCGGAGACGCTGCGGCTGCCACAGCGGCAGCCAAGACCAATGCCATCTACAACTCCACCGACCCCGTCCAGGCCCTGGCCAACCTCGAAACCATGACGGTCGAAGCGGTGTTCATCCTCAAAGATTTTCACCGCCATATGGAGAATCCGGTCGTCGTCCGCCGCCTCCGCGACGTCGGCCAGAAATTCTCCTCCAACCGCCGCACGCTCATTCTGACCGCGCCCTCCATGGAAATGCCTCCCGAACTCACGAGCCTCGTTGAGTTCTTGGATCTCCCGCTCCCGACCAGCCGCGCCTTCGCGAGATCATCCGCGAAACCTACCAGCGTCTCTCCGGCACGCACACCATCAAGCTCCAACTCGACGCCGCCGGCGTGGACGCGATGGCCGCCAATCTCCGCGGCCTGACCGAAGAAGAAGCCGATCGCGCCATCTCACAAACGCTGGTCGTGCGCCTCGCGCTTTCGCCCGACTGCGTAACCGATGTGCTCGACGCCAAGAAGGCGTTGCTCAAGCGCTCCGAAATGCTGGAGTTCGTAGACTCAACCGACACCATGGCAAGCGTAGGCGGCCTCGACAATCTGAAGCGCTGGCTGCAGCAGCGCCGAGGAGCATGGGAAGACGGAGCCCTAAAGTTCGGACTGGATCCGCCGAAGGGCGTGATCATTCTAGGCGTGCAAGGCTGCGGCAAAAGTCTCTGCGCCCGAGCCGTAGCCGGAGAATGGAAACTCCCGCTGGTAAAATTCGACACCGCTGCCGTCTACGACAAATTCATAGGCGAAACGGAAAAGCGCATCCAGAAAGTCTTCCGAGTAGCCGAGGGCCTCGCCCCGTGCGTCCTGTGGATCGACGAACTGGAAAAAGTTTTCGCCGGGAGCGGTCCTGATTCCGCCAGCGCCGACGCCGGAGTTTCGTCGCGCCTGCTGGCGTCGTTTCTATCCTGGATGCAGGAGCGCAAGCCCGCCGTGTTCGTAGCCGCCACTTGCAACAACGTGACCGTCATGCCGCCAGAGTTGATTCGCAAAGGCCGCTTCGATGAACTCTTCTTCGTGGATCTGCCCAGCACAGCGGAGCGCAAACAAATATTTTCCATCCAGCTAACCAAGCGCAAACGCAATCCAGCCGGCTACGATCTCGACCAAGTAGCAGCCGCAGCCCAAGGCTTCTCCGGAGCGGAAATAGAATCCGCCGTGCAGACTGCCCTCTACGCCGCCTTCGCCCGCAAACAAGAATTGAGCAACGAAGACCTGCTCACCGCGCTCTCGTCCACTGTGCCGCTGTCGATTACGCGGGCTGAGGAGATTGCCCAGTTACGGGCGTGGGCCAAGGATCGCGCGGTGTGGGCATCGTTGCCGGAAGCAAAGAGAGAAGGCGCTTAAGTCATAGCGCCTAGTGTCCACGCCGGCTGTCCCGCGGAAGACTCTGGCCAGCTAAGCCCAGTCGTGAGCGCAAAACCTGGCGGCACCAACTATTGAATTGCAACGCCGAAATCAAAGCCAGGTCGCCCGATCTGCCCAAAGCGCCGCGATTTGCTGAATTTGTCAAGCGCTACTAGAATGGCTCGCGCTTCAATCAGTTCGACAATTCGCTTATCAATCAGGAGAAACATGAAAACAAGAACGATTGTATTGACTGTGGCTCTGTGCTTTGTCGCGGTGGCAATCGGTTTCGCCAGCTCAAATATGGGCACGTGGAAGTTAAACGAGGCCAAGTCGAAGTTCCCGCCCGGGGCACCGAAGAACACTACGGTGGTCTACGAGGCCGCGGGAGACAACGTGAAAGTTACGGTAGATGGCACCGATGGCGCGGGTAAGCCTACGCACAACGAGTGGACGGGAAAGTTCGACGGGAAAGACTACCCCCTCGCCGGCGATGCGATTTCAGACACACGGTCGTACAGGAAGGTTGATGACCGCACGACCGAGTTAACCAACAAGAAAGACGGCAAGGTTACTGCCACAGGTCGAATTGTCTTATCGGCCGACGGCAAAAGCCGCACCGTCACTGTGACCGGAACCGATCCGAATGGCAAGAAAGTCACATACACGGCAGTGTACGACAGGCAGTAGCGGGATCTCTCCCAAGATCTGACGCAACGGGAACGCCCTTCCGCTCGATTATGGACGGGAGGGCATTTGCAGAACTACCGCTGCGCCAGCGGAACTCGCACCAGGATCGCATCATCCACGCGCACGATCAGCCGCGAAAATTTCTCTTCCCCCGCATTTTGCATGGCCTCGTAGCGCGGGTTGAGCGCTTCCACGTTCACGCGCAGCGGCGTCTTGGCGTCTTTTGGCACGTCAAAGCTCACACGGAGATCGGGCTGCCCGTCGCCATCCACGTCCACCAGGTCGGACACATGGGCAGGCAGCGCGCTCACCGGTTTCCAATCCAGCTGCACAAATGGCTTCTCCAGTTGCAGCATGTGCGGAGATACCGGCCGGTGAATGTCGATGGTGTAGCCGGCGGCCTGAATCGTGCGCGCCGTCGGGCCTCCGGAGTACATCTCGTCCACGTGCAGGCCCAGAGCGGCAAACCCCTTTGTGAACGCTCCCATCAGCAGAAAAGGCACCAGCACGGCCGCGAAGACTGTCAATCCCGCCGCCGTGTAACCCAGTTTTGCGCGTACTGTCATTCGACCCTCCTAACCACGCTCCAACTAGATAAAGACGTGCAATATGGTCGCCAGGCCCTGCGCGATAATGCTGCCGCCGAACATGATCGCCATCCCCCAGGCAGCGTACAGCAGCAGCAACCGAGCGCGCTCCGGCTTGCTGGCGACTTCCGTCCCCTTGATGTGCCACACGGCAGCGTCCTTCGGGCACACATCCACGCACGCGCCGCACTTCATGCACGACATCAGCGTCTCGCCCTGCGCGATGGATTCGTCCGTCAGGGACATGGTCGGGCAAGCGGTCTTACAGAGTACGCAGGGCGAGCAGCGCGTCCGGTCGATCTTCACATCGAACACACTCGTCTTGTTGAAAATCGATTGGAAGGCGCCGAACGGGCAAAAGAATGCGCACTGTGTTCTCTTTTTGGTGAGTAGTGGCAGGGCGATGACCAGTCCCGCAAACAACACGATAAAGATGCCGTTTTGCACCATCCCCACCGTATTGCGGGCCGCCACGTATTCCGACACCGCCTTGAAGGGGCAAAGCCACATGCAGTAAACCGAATCGAACAGGGCCAGAGACAGCAGTGACATGGCCAGCAATACAGCCCATGGTCCGTAGCGCCAGCGTACATCGATTTTCTTCAACTTCGCGCGCGGCACGACTGCTGCCATACCTTCTTCGATTCCCCCGAAGAAGCACAAATAGCTGCACCAGCCTTTGCCGACCACAATCGTCATCGCCAGCCACAGGCCTGCCATGGCCGCCATTCCCGCGCCCGCCATGCCTCGACCGGGCAAGATCGAACCGGGGAACACCACTGTCTTAGTAAGCGCCGCCGGCAGGATGAGCAAGGGAATCGGCAGAAAACAGAATGGTGTTCGGCCCGCGATCATCTCCTCGATCGGGATGCCCATCGTTCCCCGCATCGCTATGACGGTGTGGATGAAGCCTACCGGAAACAGCAGTCCCAGCGCCACGAAGAACCAGCGCCGCCAGCGATAGGTGCGCCGAGTCCGCATCATCATGAAAAACAGCGCAATCATGAAAACCGCGGTCATGATGCTGGCGATCTGCACCGCCCGATTTGGTTGCCACGAATGGGAAAACATGAGCAGCGACCAGAGCGCGACCGGCAAGGTCAGCAGAATGGATTTGCCCGTACTTCGGGGCGCGGTCTGTCGCAACCGGAGGACCCGAGCCTCAGTAGCCATACACCTTTCTCCCCATCAACATCATCGATCCCAGATAGAAGTAATAGAGGGCAATGAGCGTCATCGCCATCCTCGCGACCGTGGTCACGCCTTCGTTGCGCGGCACCCATCCCAGGCTTGCAAAGGGCACGAACCACACGGAGGTCCCAACAAAGAACACGGCAAAGAAAAGCAGCGCGGCAACCATGCTTCCCAGTTCAGCCGCTCTAACCCCGGCGGCCACAAACGGAGGGCAAAGACTGAAGCCCGTCAGGAAGCCCAACACTGCGGCACCGGGCAAGGCGCGTTTTCTCGCCACGCCAATGGTCACCAACTCCGAACCCGTGCACGACTGGGCGCAAGCGTGCCCAACCGAGTATGCGTACCAAAGCAGCACACAAGCGAGCAACACGTGAACGATGCCAACCATAAGCAAGCGCGGCCCCGGCGCAAGTGACACCAGCGCGCCAAGTCCCCAAGCCACGGCGGCAAACAGCAGGTATCCCACAAATCGCGCTCCCAGAAAGCTAGAGAGATAGCGGGCATTCAGCCGCATGCCCGCGCGCTCTGCCAGCAAAGAAGGAACCACAACCGGTCCACACGAAGCCATGCAGGCAGGCCCGGAAGCCAGCCCCAGGACTAACGCCTCGCCGAATATGGAATACCCAGCCACGCCCGGAAGCCTAGCATTCTCCAGTTCGCCTCGTCTGTGACGAGAGCACACCTCTAAGTCCAATTCCATGAGTCAAATTCCAAGACGGCGTGCTTTTATCCCCCTTCGCCGCCGTTTGCTCACGCCTCCCCATTGACTCCCCCGCCCGCCCGCGCTACGCTGATCTCAAATGGTTGGTAACCGCCCCGTAGTCGGGGTGCGCAATCCGGTTCGCTCCACTTCCATATCCAGTTTTTTGCGTGCAAAAAACGCCGGTACAGGCTCGCCCGAATCCGGCAAAGCACGTCCTAATAACAAACAAAGAGTGGGCCCGGTCCGGCTGCTGGAGGCGGCGCTACATCCTGAATGAAAAAAAGCATTGAACTCACCCCCGATATCGAGACTCTGTTCGGCACCCGCGATGAAAATCTTCATGTGCTCGAAGACGGCCTGAACATCAACATCGATCTGCGCTCCGACCGCATCGAGTTGGAAGGCGCGCCCCGCGACGTGGCCCGCGCCGAACAGCTCTTCGCCGACTACGAGCATCTGCGCCGCACCGGCCACCAGTTCCAGAACGGCGACCTGAGCAGCATGTTGCGCGTGGTCGTCGTCGACCCGAACGTGACTCTCCGCGGACTCGCCGAAGCCGGACGCCAGCGGTCGTTTGGCCGGCGGACGGTGCAGCCGAAAAGCCCCAATCAGCGCCGTTATCTCGAAGCCATCGAGAAGCATGACATGGTATTTGCCGTCGGGCCCGCCGGCACCGGCAAGACCTACCTAGCCGTGGCTATGGCAATCTCGGCCCTGCTCAACAAGCAGGTGAACCGCATCATTCTGGCGCGCCCGGCGGTCGAAGCCGGCGAACGTCTGGGCTTTCTCCCCGGCACTTTGCAGGAAAAAATCGATCCCTATCTGCGCCCCTTGTATGACGCGCTCTTCGACATGCTCGAGCCCGAGCGCGTCGAGCGTTATCTGGAAAAAAATATCATCGAGATCGCGCCCATCGCCTTCATGCGCGGACGCACCCTGAACGATTCCTTCGTTATCCTCGACGAGGCGCAGAACACCACCTCCGAGCAGATGAAGATGTTCGTCACCCGCCTGGGATTCGGTTCCAAGGCGGTGATCACCGGCGACGTGACTCAAATCGACTTGCCCAGCGCGCGCCGCAGCGGCCTGATCGAGGCAGCCGAAATTCTGCAAGGCGTCAACGGCTTGGCCTTCGTGAACTTCGACGAAAGCGACGTGGTGCGTCATCACCTGGTGCAGCGGATCATTCGCGCCTACGACGAGTACAAGTCGCGGCTGGCGGAGCAGCAGTTGTCGCTGCTCGAACCCAAGCCCGGCGCGGTCAAGCTGACCGATGCCGCTCCGCGGCCAACGTCGTTGCCGCCGCTGCCGGAAGAGCCGCGCCTGCGCAATTAAGCGAACGGTATGGCGCGGACACTAGATTAAGTTTGTCATCCTGAGCGAAGCGAAGGACCTATGCATTGCGCGGCCAAACACATAGGTCCTTCCCCTTCGACTATGCTCAGGGTCAGGATGACAGTATGGTGCGAGCTTGGTCATCTTTCAAAAGCGCGTCCCCGGCCTGGCCGAGTTGGCGCTAGCCCGCTTCCTGGCGCGCGCTCGCCGCGCCGCAGGCTTAAAGGGCACAGTCAACGTGCTGCTGACGACCAGCGCCGAGATAAAATCCCTGAACCGCCGTTTCCGCGGAAAAGACAAGCCCACCGACGTGCTATCGTTTCCCGCCGAGCCCGAAGCGCGCAAGCAGTTGGCTGGCGAAATCGCCATCTCAGCGGAAATCGCAACCAAAAATGCTCGCGCTCTCGGACACTCCCCGCCCGACGAAGTTAAGATTCTCGTGTTGCACGGCGTCCTGCATCTGCGCGGCTACGATCACGAGTGCGACAATGGACAGATGGCGAAGCGCGAAAAACAGTTGCGCGCGAAGCTCCACCTTCCCGACGGGCTGATTGAGAGAGCCTCGACTTCCGCCGTTCGGAGGAAGCGTCGGCAATAACCGGGCAATAAGCCGGGCGATAAGAATAGGAATGATCGGCGTCGGCATCACTCTCGTGCTCCTGTTCGGCCTGCTCACGCTGGTCTCCTACGTCGACCGTCTCTACCAGGAGATCGGAAAATTCCTCTCCCGCGATTTCCAGGACAACATCGACGCTTTCGAGCAGATCGTAGAGCCCAGGCTGGGAGTAACCCGCGCCCGCGCCTCGCTCTCCATGGCCATCCTGACGCAACTGGTCACTGCAGCCATCGCTATGATCGTCGGCTTCACTGTGTTTCGCGACCGCGCTTGGAGCGTCTACGAAGTCCTCGAAGCCACGCTCAGCCTGGTCCTGATCATCATCTTTTTCAACCGCCTGCTCCCGTTCGTTTTTTTCTCGCGAACTCGAGGACGCTGGCTGGCCGACTGGGTGTTGCTCTTGCGCGTGCTGATCTACGCGGTTCTGCCGGTGACGCTGGTGCTCGGATTCTGCCAGTCCGTCACCTCGCTGACCCACGAGCACGCCGACGCCGAACCCGAAACTTCCTCCGAAGCCGTAGACGCCCTGATCGAAGCCGGACAGGAAGAAGGCATTATCCAGGAAGGCGATCGCGACCTCATCCAGTCAGCGGTCGAGTTCAGTGGCAAAACGGTTCGCGAAGCGATGAAGCCGCGCCCGGAGATGGTCGCCGTCCCCTCCGACTACACTGTCGAGCAAGTAGTCGAGTTACTCCGCGGCAAGCATTTCTCGCGCATCCCCGTCTACGAAGGTTCGATTCACTACATCAAAGGCATTCTCCACACCCAGGATGTGCTGCAGGTCCCCGACTCCGAAGCGCACACGCGCACGGTCGCGACCCTGATGCGGAAAGACGTTTACTTTGTTCCCGAAAGCAAGTTGGTAAGTGACTTACTTCGCGAGATGCAGCGCAGTAACATCCGCATGGCGATCGTAGTGGATGAATACGGAGGCGTAGCCGGCCTGGTAACCATCGAAGACCTGGTGGAAGAAATCGTAGGCGAAATCGGCGATGAGCATGAGAAGGCGCAGGTGGTGCAGGAAAACGACCACTCCTACATAGTCCCCGGCAACATGGATGTCGACCGCCTCGACGAACTCTTCGGCATGAGGCCCGAAGGCCACGAATCCTCCACCATAGCCGGCCTGGTAAGCGAACTCGCCGGACGCATTCCCAAGAAAGGCGAAGTCATCGAAGACGAAGGCCTGAAATTCGAAGTCCTGGACTCAACCGATCGCCGGGTAGAGCGCGTGCGCATCACCACGACCGAACCCAAGCAGATGAAGTTGATCTAGATCGTGTGTCACTGTGCATATCATGTGACATGTCTGTATAATATGTCGTATTTGTCGGAGTGTGACACATGAACCCTGAAACTCGAATGCGGATCAACGAAAATGGACGCGTCGTCATTCCCGCTTCCTATCGGAAAGCGCTGGGCATCAAGGCCGGAGACGAAGTGATTTTACGCATGGAAGACGACGAGCTGCGCATCACGACGATGAAACGGCGTTTGGAGCGCGCACGGCGGCGCATTCGGCAATACGTGAAACCGGGCGTGTCTCTGGCGGACGAGCTCATCGCGGAACGGCGCGATGCCGCAAAACGTGAGTAGATCGTATGAATAAGACCGTATGAGTAAGATCGTACTGGACGCGTCGGCCATGCTCGCTGTCCTCAATCATGAGCCAGGTTCGGAGAAACTGACTCCGGAAATGCTGAGCTACGCTGCCGGGAGCACGGTTAATCTGGCCGAAGTCCAAACCAAGCTGGTGAGTCGCGGGGGCCAGCCCGATGAAGCCTGGGAGGATGCACTCAGCGCGGTCCATGCCCCCGTGCCGTTCACTGCCGAGCAAGCGAGAATTGCAGGCAATCTCGTGAGTCAGACCCGTCCGCTCGGTCTGTCCTTGGGGGACCGCGCTTGTCTGGCGCTTGGAGTTGCGCTTCATGCTCCGGTCTACACAACGGATAGATCGTGGAAGAACGTTAAAATTGGCGTCCGAATTCATGTCATTCGGTGAATTGAAATGCCCGCTAGCAGCCGACAAGTAGCAGCGGGTGGCCAGAAGCTAGTAGCCTGTACTCATGTCCTTTCACTCCGGATTCGTCTGCATTCTCGGACGCCCCAATGCCGGCAAGAGCACGCTGCTGAATGCGCTGGTCGGCGAGAAGCTGGCCATCATTTCGCCGAAGCCCCAGACCACGCGCAATCGCATTCTCGGCATCATCAACGTTCCTAAGCAAAAGGGAAGGGAAGCCGGGCAAATCGTGCTCATCGATACGCCCGGAGTTCACCGTTCCGGCTCCTCGCTCGGACGCAAAATGATGTCCGAGATACGCGAGGCGCTCGAAGGGTGCGAACTCATTCTGATGATCGTCGATGCCAAAAAAAAGTGGGACGCCGAAGACGGCTACGTTCTCGACCTGGCCAAAAAGGCGGGCACGCCGGTTTTTCTGCTGCTCAATAAGATCGATCTCGTCGCCGACAAGAGTAAATTGCTCCCGCTGATTGCGCAGTTCCAAACGCTGCACGATTTCAAGGAGATTGTTCCTATCTCCGCTCTCAAAAAGAAAGGCCTCGACGAGTTGCTGTCTTGCGTGCTGAAGGCGCTGCCCAACGGGCCGCGCTATTTTCCTGAAGATCAGATTACCGATCAGCCGGTGCGCTTTATGGCGGCGGAGTTGATCCGCGAGCATGTGCTGATGCAGACGCACGAAGAAGTGCCGCACGCGGTCTCGGTGCTGATCGAGCAGTTTGAAGAGAGTCCAAGGCTGAACCGGATTGCCGCCGTGATCTATTGCGAACGCGACGGCCAAAAGGCCATCCTGCTCGGCAAAGGCGGCCAAATGCTGAAGAAGATCGGAACCGCGGCTCGCCTCGACATAGAGAAGATGGTAGGAACCAAGGTTTTTCTCGAGCTCTTCGTCAAGATCAAGGCCGGATGGCGCGATTCGCGAACCTTCGTGGAAGAACTGGATTGGCGTCGTCAACTACAGCAAATTGGGGGCCCGCCCGATCCCGAGTAGTGAACCCTCATATAGGTCTTAGGTTGCTAAACGGCTATTTGGCCGTAGTTACCCGCCAACCTAGCACTAACGTTTGCCTGCGACGCAAATAGGATTTGCATCTCAGGCCCTAAGTCCCTAGAATCTGTCAGCGTCTTCCTGCATCATAGTTAAGGGAGAGGCTGGAACCAAAGTCCACAGCCCCTTATGGCAGATTCCCCATCATCCGAGCAGCCGCAGACATGGTGTAATTTCGACGCGGCCAAGCTCGACCTCAAGCTCAGCGTGACCCTTGCCGCCGACCGCGACGCCGTCGACCCGGTCGTCCGCAGCGTGATGAATGTGGTGCGGGAAGTGAACTGCGCTCCGGGCCGCGAAGATGACATCGAACTCGCGTTGACCGAAGCTCTCGCCAACGCCGTCGTGCACGGAGCGAAAAGCGATCCCTCCAAAATTGTCGAGTGCGACGTCGCCTACGACGCGCAGCATGGCATGCTGATCGTGGTGCGCGATCCGGGATCCGGGTTCGATCCCGCCAAGATCGCCGATCCCTGCCAGGGTGAGAACCTCTATTCGAATCACGGCCGCGGCATTTACCTGATCAATCAGTTGATGGACGAAGTCCAGTTTCACAAGAATGGGACTGAGATTCACATGCTGAAGAGATAGGTCTCAGCCGTCAGCCCTCAGCCATCAGGAAAAGCTAGAGCTCATCACGTCATCTCTGCGCAATTATCTCTGCGCAATTATGTTGACATCGCGTGCGGCGCAGTTTTGCATTTTCTGATGGCTGATGGCTGATGGCTGATGGCTGATGGCTGATGGCTGATGGCGGATGGCGGCCCTACTCTTTCGCCGCGATCCCCAAAGTTTTCATCTTGCGATACAGGTGGCTGCGCTCGAGGCCGAGCACTTCCGCCGTGCGGCTGACATTGCCATAATTTTCGTCCAGTTTCTTGAGAATGTAATCGCGCTCATAGGCCGCCCGCGCCTGGTGCAGCGTCGAACCTTCGCTGCCCGCCACGCGGCGGCTGGCGTCGCGATGCACCAGCGGCGGAAGATGCTTGCGTTCAAAGCGTGTAGTCGTGGGATTCATGATCACGATGCGCTCGATCACATTGCGCAGCTCGCGGACGTTCCCGGGCCAGGCATAGCGCATCAATGCGTCGATGGCATCGTCGGTGATCTCTCTGGGACGCCGGCCGTAAGCGGAGGCAAATTCCTTCAGAAAATGCCGCGCAAACAACGGAATGTCTTCCTTGCGTTCGCGCAGCGGGGGCACCACAAACGGGACCACGTTTAGACGATAAAAAAGATCCTCGCGGAAGTTTCCCTTGGAGATTTCTTCCTCCAGATCTTTGTTGGTGGAAGCAATCACGCGCACGTCCACCGTCACCGGATCGTCGCTACCCACCGGGATGAAGCGCTGTTGTTCGAGCGTGCGCAGGACTTTCGATTGCGTCTTCAGACTCATGTCGCCGACTTCATCCAAGAATAAAGTTCCGCGATCCGCCTTCTGAAATTTGCCTTCCTTGTCGGCCGTGGCTCCCGGAAACGACGACTTGCGATGTCCGAAGAGTTCACTGTCGATCAGGTCCTCGGGAATCGCGGCACAGTTCATCTCGATAAACATTTCATCTTTGCGCAGACTCTGCATGTGAATCGCATTTGCCACCAGTTCCTTGCCAGTGCCCGATTCGCCGTAGATCAGCACGCGTCCGTTGGTTGGCGCCATCAGCGCAATCTGCTGTCGCAGCGCTTTCATGGGAACGCTGTCGCCCACAATCACGCTCTTCGATTGCAGTTGCTTGCGCAGGTCCAGATTCTCATGGCGCAACCGCCGCGCGTCGATCGCATTCTTTACCAGGATGAGCGTCTTTTCGAGCGATAGCGGCTTTTCCGCGAAATCGTAAGCGCCCAGCTTGGTGGCGCGCACCGCGGTCTCGATGGTCCCATGGCCCGAGATCATGATGACTTCCGGCGGATCCTCCATCTCGCGGATACGCTCCAGCACTTCGAGGCCATCGATCCCGGTGAGCCACACGTCCAGCAAAATCAGGTCGAAGCTGCTCTTGCGCAGCAACTCGAGGCAGTCTTCTCCGCTCGGGCTGACGCTGGTTTTGTAGCCTTCGTCCTCGAGGATGCCCTGCAAGGATTCGCGGATACTGGATTCGTCATCGACGATGAGGATGTGTGCCATGGCTTAGCTTAACAACGTTTCGCCTAACCGCACCTAGCTTGCCGCCGGAGCGCTGACGGTTTCAACCGCGATGGGCAGCTCGATCACGAAGCGGCTGCCGAACGGCTTGTTTTCTTCCACCCGGATCGAACCACGATGATCTTCCACAATTCTGCTCACGATGGCGAGGCCGAGCCCCGTGCCGCGCTGCTTGGTCGAGAAGTACGGCAGAAACAGCCGTTCCTTCACGTCGCGCGAAACTCCCTGCCCGGTGTCGGAGACCACCAGTTCGACGGCATCGCGGCTGGCCACTAGTGAGGTTGAAATCGTGATCTCTTTCAGCATCGCGTTCTGCATCGCCTCCGCCGCGTTATCCACTAGGTTCGCGACCGCGCGCTTGATCGCTTCCGGATCGGCCATCACGGTGGGCAGATCGTGCGCCAATTCCGTACGCACGCGAATGCCCTCCAGCCGCCCATTGAACAGGATGAGCGCAGCTTCCACCAGTTGGTTCAAATTCGCGGGTTGCGGGCGCGAAGCGGGAAAACGTGCCAGCACCGAGAATTCGTCCACCAGCGAGCGCACGGTTTCGACGGCATTCCGAATGGTTTCCGCGCACCCCCGGATCACCTCGAGTGAGGCTGCATCGGGCGCGGCGCCACGCGACAAATGGCGATGAATGCGTTCGGCGGAAAGCGCGATCGGAGTCAGCGGATTCTTGATCTCATGCGCCACGCGCCGCGCCACCTCGCGCCAGGCTGCCTGTTTCTGCGCGCGCAACAGATCGGACAGGTCTTCGAATACCACCACGTATCCCAATCCTTCGGCGGCACGGCTCAGAGCCGACACGGTAACGGCGACATTCAACTGGGCTCGGGGCAGGTCCAGTTCCATGTTGGCCGCCGTGATGCCCATGCGATCGGCCCGGCGAAGGAGCGGCTCCAGGTCCGCGAGCACATCGGCGGGGATCACGTCGCATAGTGGCAGGTTCACCAGCGACGCCGGGCTAACGTACTCGCTTCGCTCCAGGTAAAACATGCGCGAGAAAGCGGCGTTGGCCAGCGTCACACGGCGCGCCGCATCAATGGAAATCACTGCGGTCGGGAGGCTTTCGAGGACCGTTTCGATGTACCGGCGTCTGCTTTCGAGCGCCTCGTTCGCCACGCCCACGTCGCGACTGGAAGCTTCGATCTGGCGCTGGCTGGACTCGAGCTGTTCCGCCATGCTGTTGAAAGACTGCACCAGTTCCGCCAGTTCGTCGGTGGCGCGAATATCGACGCGGTAATCCAATTGTCCTTTGGAGATGGCCTCTGTCCCCGCGGCCAGCGCCGCAACGGGACGGTTGACCAACTTCGAAAGCAGCAGCGCAAGCCAGGTGGAAGCGAACAACACCACCACTGTTAGCAGCAGCAGATATCCGATATAAGTCCGCCGAAACAGTTTCCTTTTTGCGGCCAGTTCGACGTAGCGCTGCTGGCTCTCCTGAATCTGTCTGGCCGTTTGGGCGAACTTTGGCGGGAGAGGCATGGCGACCAGCACCGTGCCGTTCTGGAACGGGGCCGCTGCGACAATGTAATCCGTCTCGCCCCACTTGAAATGGGGGTGCTCGCCGCGCAGGGCCGGCTGCACCGGGAAGCGATCCTTCATGTCGGCCCAGGGCGCCGGCGTGTTCAGGCTGGCTGCCGCATTGCCGTTCGCCAGGGCGAAAACGAATCCGCCCTCCAGCGTCGGGATATGTTCCCGAAGCTCAGCAGTAGCATCAGAAAAATCCTTGCTGGCAATGGCTCTTTGAAATTCGTCCGTCTGTGCGATGGACTGTGCTTCCGAGGTTGCATTCTGGCCCGCGTAATCGTAAAGGAGAGCCGACATGGCCGCAGTGTCCGCGCGCACTTCCTCGACGGGTTGGGAGAACCACTTGTCGATCGAGCGGTTCATCAGCCCGTAGGAAAACCAGAACATTGCAATCACGGGCAAGAACGACAGCAGCAGGCTGACCACTACCAGGCGCGTGCGGAACTTTGAACCGGCCACGCCTTGGCGGCGTTCGGCATAGAGCTTCAGCAGGTTGCGTCCGAGAACGATCGTCAACGCCACAAAAGCAAAGAAAATCAGCCCGCTCAATCCGGCAAAAAACAGAAGCTGCTCATTGCTATCGGGGCTGATGAACTTCAGATTGAAGGAGGCTTGCGACACCAGGATCGCGAGCAGCAGAAAAGCCCCAACCGCCAGCGTGATCACGAACGCCCGACGGCCGGAGGTCTTGGTTTCGTCGCGAGTTGGATTTGGTGCAGCCAAGGAGTGATCACATTATAGGGCGTTGTTGGTCGATAGTCGTTGGTCGTGCGCAGTTCGCTGTTCGCGGTTTGCCTGCCGGGCGGCGAATAGCGATCAGCGAATAGCGAACGACCAACGACTATCGACTAACGACGCCCTGCCGCGAGCGCCTCTCGCAACACGTAATAGGCAGGTTTCGGCAGATAGTTCCGATCAAACAGCAGCGCCGCTCCTTGCGTGTGCTTCGAATGCGACCCGATCCAGGAATACTTGTCCGTGAAGCCCCACGTCTGAATCGCCGTGCATCCGGGATGAGACAGACAAACGGTGGCAATCTCACGATAGATGTCCGCCTGCCGTTGCAGGTCCTCGGGGCGAGGATTGCCGTTCGCATCGACCGGCAGAGCGACATCCATCTCGGTGATGTGGACCTGAACGCCCAGAGCCGTGAAGCGCTTGATGTTAGCGGAAATGGACGCGACATCGGCGTGCAGGTTGAAAATGTGCATTTGAAATCCGACGCCATCGATGGGAACACCACGCTGCCGGAAATCGCGAACCATGGCATAGATTGCGTCCGACTTGGCATTCACGACCTCCGCCTCGGCCTCGTTGTAGAACAGCAGAGCTTGCGGATCGGCTTCATGCGCCCAGCGGAAACAACGCTCAATGTAGTCATACCCCGGCTGCGAGCTGCGAGCTGCGAGCTCCGAGCGAGCAGGATCTTTCGAAGCTCGAAGCTCGCGGCTCGTAGCTATGGCGATTCCGGGCTGGTCCCGCCAGATCGTGCTGCGCAGCGTTCCCGGATGCAACTCGTCGAAGGCTTCATTGACCACGTCCCACGCGAATATCTTGCCGCGGTAGTGTCCGGCCACGGTCTTAATATGTTTCTCAAGAATTTGCGCAAGCTCTGCGGAAGTGTATTTTCCTTCCGTCAGCCATTTTGGATTCTGCTGGTGCCAGACCAGCGTGTGACCGCGAACCTTCATACCGTACCGGGTGGCAAAGTCCACGATCTGGTCCCCTTGAGAGAAATCGAAGGACTGCGGCTCGGGATGAACTGTCTCCCATTTGAGGGCGTCCTCCGGCTCAACCATGTTAAACTCACGCGCCAGTGTCGACGCGTACGCCGTCTCGGAAAGTTGAGCCGGCCTCACGGCCGTGCCGATGAGCATTCCAGAACTCCGTGCGGCCTCACGCAGCGATTGGTCAAAGTCAGCAGCGCCAAATCCCAAGCAAAAGGCTGCGGCCGCCACAACAAAAACGAGCGTTTGCCATTTCATGTGGTTACCCTGCCGATTACTTTGGCTCAGGAAGGAATTTCCGCAAAGGACATTGCTCACACTGCATTTGTGACTTTAGGCAGTAGTTCTTGCCCACGCCGACGAGCAGCCCGTGCATCTCGTTGAACACCTGGACCAGGGGAGAGCGGGTAGCTTCACTCAGGGCAGAAGGCAAATGGGAAGAGCCTTGCGGGCCAGATGGATATTTGTTTACCGCCGAGACGCCGAGAGCGCCGAGAGAAGCTTCTTGAGTTTTAGAAGTATATGTAGGACTTTCGATGACACCGTCCGACGCGCTTGGTTTCAAATTAAGCCCCGGATTTTCTCGGTGCTCTCGGCGTCTCGGCGGTGAGAAGCCCTCGGCAGCGTCAGCTTTTTCGAGTGACTGCTCGAACAATTCGCGGATTTCATCATAGCTTGCGCTCGCAGCGACAATCTGGTGCCGTTCCAAGATGCGCCTCGTGTAAGCGTCCACCACAAAGACGGGATGATTTCCGGCATACAGCAGAATCGAATCGGCGGTCTCCGGCCCCACACCATTGAGCGCGAGCAATTCGTCGCGGAGTTCAGCGGTCGGCCGCGCGAACATGCGCGCCAGAGATCCGCCATAACGCTCATCGAGAAAGCTCACAAATGTTTTCAGCCGCCGCGCTTTCTGCCGGAAGTAACCCGCCGAACGAATCAACAACTCAAGCTGAGGCGGAGGCGTGCGCCGGATTCCGCGGATGGTCAGAAGCCGCGCTTTCCGAAGATTGACGAGTGCTTTCTCAACGTTGATCCAGGAAGTGTTCTGGGTGAGATAGGCCCCCACAATCACTTCGAAACGCGATTGCGCCGGCCACCAGTGCTGGCGCCCCCAGGCGGAAAACAACGCGTGGTAGAAAGCGCGAATCGCGTCGTGTTTGGTTGCGCTCATGGCAGCGTGCAGGCGGGAATGCCAGCGTCACCATTGTAGGGTCTGGTCGTTGGTCGATAGTCGTTAGCCGTTCGGGATTCGTCGTATTCCCCGAAAGAAGCAAGCGCTTGCGAACGAGAACGACCAACGACGAACGACCACTGACCAACGACTGCTTTCCCACACGGAAGAGCATGTTCTGCCGCGTGTGATCCTCGTCACACCTCGGTTTTATGGGACAAATGCCGCCAATAACGGGCACAAACCGCATCTCCGGCGAAGGACAGGTACTTAAGTTACTTTTTCGGAATTCCCGTTGGGTTGACAATTTGTGTCAGTGCGAACGCTTCCTCGCTGATATCCCTCCGGAAATCGGCGGCTTCGCATTGACCCCGGACTTTGCGGGAACACAGGAGAGATATGTCTCAGCGGCTGGGTGACCTGCTCGTCAAAGAAAAGGTCATCACCCCAGAGCAGTTGGAACAGGCGACCAAGCTCCAGAAGGACTCTCACTCCCGGCTCGCCTCGGCGCTGGTGAAGTTGGGCTTCCTCTCGGACGAGGATGTCACCAACTTTCTCTCGCGCCAGTACGGCGTGCCCGCCATCAATCTTTCATATTTTGAAATCGATCCCGCGGTCGTCAAGCTGATTCCCTACGAAACCGCGAAACGCTATCAGATATTGCCGCTCAGCCGCGTCGGTGCTTCGCTCACCATCGCCATGGTCGATCCCACCAACGTTTTCGCCATGGACGATATCAAGTTCATGACCGGCTTTAATATCGAACCGGTCGTGGCTTCGGAAAGCTCCATCGTCGAGGGCATCGATAAGGCCTACGGCACTTCCAAGGAGGAAGAGCTCGAGCAGGTCATGCAGTCGATGAACGACGCCGGCGAAGCCGCCGATGTCGAGGTGCAAAGCGAAGAACAGGAACTCGAGCTCAAGGAACTGGAGAAAGCGGCCGACGAAGCTCCCATCGTCAAGCTGGTGAACCTGGTGCTCACCGATGCCGTGAAGCGGGGCGCCAGCGACATTCACATGGAGCCCTACGAAAAAGAATTTCGCGTCCGCTTCCGCATTGACGGTGTGCTGCAGTTGATCATGAATCCGCCGCTGAAACTGAAGGACGCCATCACTTCGCGTCTCAAGATCATGGCCAAGCTCGACATCAGTGAAAAGCGCCTGCCGCAGGACGGCCGCATTATGCTGAAGATGCAGATTGGGGGCAAGAAAAAGCAACTCGATTTCCGCGTCTCCACGTTGCCCACGCTCTGGGGCGAGAAGATCGTGCTGCGCCTGCTCGACAAGGAGAACCTGCGCCTCGATATGACTAAGCTCGGCTTCGAGCAGGAGTCGCTGGACAAGTTCCAGAAGGCGATCCTCAAGCCCTACGGTATGGTGCTGGTCACCGGACCGACCGGATCGGGCAAGACCAACACTCTGTATTCCTCGATCTCGCAGCTCAACCAGGTCAACACCAACATTATGACCGCCGAAGACCCGGTCGAATTCCAACTGGGAGGCGTGAACCAGGTGCAGATGAAGGAGCAGATCGGCCTGAATTTTGCGGCGGCCCTGCGCGCCTTTCTGCGCCAGGACCCCAACATCATCCTGGTCGGCGAAATCCGCGACTTTGAGACCGCGGAAATCGCCATCAAGGCCGCGCTGACGGGACACCTCGTTTTATCCACGCTGCACACCAATGGCGCCCCCGAAACCATCACTCGTCTCATGAACATGGGAATCGAACCCTTTCTCGTGGCAACTTCAGTTCATCTCATCTGCGCCCAGCGCCTGGTGCGGCGGATCTGCAAGGACTGTGCCGAGCCCGTCGAAATGCCTCCGCAGGCTCTGATTGATGAGGGCTACACGCCCGAAGAGGCCAAGACGGTGCAGATCATGAAGGGGAAAGGCTGCACCACCTGCAACAAGACCGGGTACAAGGGCCGCACCGGTTTGTACGAAGTGATGGAAGTGGACGACGAGATCCGGGAACTGGTATTGGTGGGCGCCTCGGCGCTCGAACTCAAGAAGAAGGCGATTGAACGCGGCATGATCACCCTGCGCCGCAGCGGGCTGATCAAGGTCGCGCAAGGCTGGACCACGCTCGAAGAAGTGGCTCGCGAAACGATCCACTAGAAACCGAATAAGGAAAGAAAGAAAACTATGGCTCTCTCATTAAGCGATCTGCTCCGCCGCATGTTGGAGATGGGGGGAAGCGACCTCCACATCACCACCAACTCGCCGCCCCAAATCCGCGTGCACGGACATCTGGTGCCGCTCGACCTGCCCCAGTTGACGGCCGCCGAGACCAAGCAACTGGCCTACAGCGTGATGACCGATTCGCAGAAGCACCGTTTCGAAGAAAGCCTCGAACTGGATTTCTCCTTCGGTTTGAAAGGGCTGGCTCGTTTCCGCTCCAATGTCTTCAATCAGCGCGGCGCTTCGGCTTGCGTCTTCCGTCTGATTCCGTTTGAGATCAAATCCTTCCAGCAGTTGGGCCTGCCGCCGGTGGTCAGCAAGATGTGCGACAAGCCGCGCGGGCTGGTGCTGGTGACGGGGCCGACTGGTTCGGGCAAGTCCACCACGCTGGCGGCCATGATCGACAAGATCAATACCGAGCGCCACGAACACATCCTCACCATCGAGGACCCGATCGAGTTCGTGCACATGAACAAGAACTGCGTGGTCAACCAGCGCGAATTGCACTCCGACACCAAGAGCTTTACCGACGCCCTGCGCGCCGCGCTCCGCGAAGACCCGGATGTGGTGCTGATCGGCGAAATGCGCGACCTGGAAACCATCGAGTCGGCGCTGCGCATCGCGGAAACCGGCCACCTCACTTTCGCTACCCTGCATACCAATTCCGCATCGTCCACCATCAACCGCATCATCGACGTGTTCCCGGCGCACCAGCAATCGCAGATTCGCGCCCAGCTTTCGCTGGTGCTCGAAGGCATCATGTGTCAAAGCCTGCTGCCGCGCAGCGACGGCAAGGGGCGCGCCATGTGCATGGAGATCCTGGTGCCCAATGCGGCCGTGCGCAACCTGATCCGCGAAGACAAGATTCACCAGATTTACTCCGCCATGCAGTCCGGCCAGGAGAAGTTCGGCATGCAGACGTTCAACCAGTCGCTGGCCAACGCCTATTTCCAGAAGCAGATCACCCTGGAGATGGCGGTGTCGCGCTCCAGCAATCAGGACGAGCTGCAGGAAATGATCGCGCGCGGCGCCAGCCTTTGTGAACCGGGGCGGTCCGGCTCCGCTGGCCAAGGGCGCTGCGCCGGCAAAGCGATGACAGCAGGTGTCAGGTGCTAGGTCTTAGGTATCAGGTCTTAGGTTTGGATGTCAGGTGTTAGGCGCTCAGGCGTCAGGTCTTACGGTCTTAGGTGCCAGGTTTTCCTGATACCTGGGACCTGACGCCTGACACCTAGTTCATAAGGAGAAAGCAACCATGCCGGTTTTCACATTTTCAGGAAAGACCGCTTCGGGCGAGAAAGTTCAGGGCGAGCGCGTCGCCCCCACCAAGGACGGACTGGCCACGCAGCTTCGGAAGGAGCGCATCACGCCAGGCCGCATCCGGGAGAAGGGCAAGGAATTCTCCCTGCCCACTTTTGGCACCGGCAAGGTCAAGGTCAAGGACGTGGCGGTGTTCTTCCGCCAGTTCTCCGTCATGATTGACGCCGGACTGCCGCTGGTGCAGTGCCTGGAGATTCTGGGCGCCAACCAGGAGAACCCCGCCTTTCAGAAAACCCTGCTCGGGGTGCGGACCACGGTCGAAGGTGGCGCCACGCTGGCCAATGCTATGCGCCAGTTTCCGGTCGTTTTCGACGACCTGACGACCAACATGGTCGAGGCCGGCGAGACTGGCGGTATTCTCGACATCATTCTCCAGCGCATGGCCATCTACGTGGAAAAGGCGGTCAAGCTGCGCGCGGCCATCAAGTCCGCGTTGATCTACCCGGTGGCTGTCGTCTCCCTCGCCGTGCTGATCGTGGGCGCGCTGCTCAAGTGGGTGGTGCCGATCTTCGCCAACCTCTTTGTCGGATTGGGAGTCGCGCTTCCGCTGCCCACCCGCATCGTCATCGGCCTCAGTGACTTCGTCGGGCAGTTCTGGTGGTTCTTCATCGTAGGCGCCATCGCCGCCGTCTTCGGTACCAGGCAGATTCGGAAACACCCCCGTGGCCGCTATTACTTCGATGCCATGCTGCTCAAGCTGCCCGTCCTGGGCATGCTGCTGCGCAAGATCGCAGTTGCCCGCTTTACCCGAACCCTTGGCACGCTCATCACTTCCGGCGTTCCGATTCTCGAAGGCTTGGCCATCACCGCCCGGACCTCGGGCAACGCCGTGCTGGAAGAAGCGCTGATGAAAGTGCGCAAGGCGATAGAAGAAGGCCGTACCATCGTCGATCCCCTGCGCGAATGCGGCGTCTTCCCCAACATGGTGACCCAGATGATCGGCGTGGGCGAAGCCACCGGCGCCATGGACTCCATGCTGCAGAAGATCGCGGACTTCTACGAAGACGAAGTCGATTCCGCCACCAAAGACATGCTGGCCATGCTGGAGCCGATCATCATCGGTATCCTCGGTGTCTCCATCGGCGGCATCGTGATTTCTCTGTACATGCCGTTGTTCTCGATGATCGCAAAATTGTCGGGATAGAAAAAAGGCAGCCGTCAGTCATCAGCCCTCAGCTAAAGCCGAAACTTCGGGAGACGACGCTGACGGCGGAAGCCTGACGACTGATGGCTGAAAGCTGACGGCTAATCTCATGCACTCCATCTCCGATGAGCGGAACTGGCTGACCTGGCTGGTGAAGGTTCGCGTCCTGATCCTGCTGGTCCTGCTCGCCATCGAACTCGCCGTCATCCGCCTCACGCCCAGCCCCCTGCCCATCATGCCCTTTCTTACCGGGATGGTGCTCTGGTTCGTGCTCTCGCTGTTCTTTCTCTTTCTGGTTTCGGTATGGAACGAACACCGCCTGCAGGCCATTCTGCAGGTGCTCGCCGATCTGGCCATGGTCACGCTCGTCGTCCATGTCACCGGCGGCATCGACAGCTCGCTGAATTTCCTCTATCCCCTGGTCATCGTTGTCGCCTGCATGCTGCTGCCGCGGGCCTGGGGATATCTCAGCGCGGCCCTGGCTTTCATCCTGTTCGGCACCGTTCTCGAGCTCGATTACTACCTGGTCATTCCTTCATACTCGAGTTCGCATCCCAAACTGCAGGCGCTACAGGTAGTGATCTTCGTCAACCTGTTTGCCTATTTCGCGATCGCCTACCTGGCCGGCTTGCTGATGAACAAACTCCGCCAGGTGGATGTACAACTCAAGGATGCCAGCGGCGCGCTCGAGAATCTGCAGGCGCTCCACGAAAGTATCGTGCAGTCCATGAGCGGCGGCGTGATCACGACCGGGCTCGACGGACGCATCACGCTGGTTAACCGAGCGGCCCAGCAACTACTCGAGATCTCCGAAGCCGAGTTACGCGGACGCTCCGTGGCCGACTTGTTTCAGGATCCCTTGCCCCACTTCGGCGTGGCCCGGGCCGACGCTGAAGTCCGCTACGCCGCCGGCAACGGTTTCCGCAAGACTTTTCGCGTGATGGTTTCCGCGCTCAACTTGAGCGCGCGCGGCGACCTGGGTTTTGTCTATTCCTTTGACGACCTCACCGAGATTCGCCGCCTCGAGCGCGAGGTGCGCATGCAGGACCGGCTGGCTGCGGTTGGCCGGCTGGCCGCTGCCATCGCCCATGAAATCCGTAATCCACTGACGTCCATTGCCGGCTCGGTCAGCATGTTGTCGGACGCGCCCGCCTTGAATTCCGAAGAGCGAGCCCTTTTGCAAATCGTGATCCGCGAGTCCGATCGCCTCAACAACATCATCACCGATTTTCTGGCCTACTCGCGGGGCAAGCAATATCGCTTCGAGCGTGTGAATCTGGTTCCCTTGCTCGAGGACACGCTCACTCTGCTCGAACACCGCCTCGCCGCCGAGAATGCGGGCATCGAGCTTGAGCGCGGCTTTGCCAAGTCCGAAGCCTGGGTGCTGGCCGATGGCGACAAACTCAAACAAGTGTTCTGGAACTTCTGCGAAAATGCGGTGCGCGCGATCAAGACGACGGACAAAGGTGGAACCCTGACCGTGTCCCTGGCCGAGCGCGGCCCCGACTGGGAGATGAGCTTTGCCGACACCGGCCCCGGCATCAACCCGCAGCAGACGGAAAAAATCTTCGAGCCCTTCCAGTCGAACTTTGAAGGCGGAACCGGTCTCGGCCTGGCCATCGTGTATCAGATCGTGCAGGCGCATGAAGGCAAGGTGTGGGCGCGTTCGGAAGTCGGCAAGGGCACGAGCTTCGTGCTGCGGCTGCGGCGCATGGAGCAGGGACGCCGCTGGCGGAACGTCCTGCCGCACGGCATCGGCGGGAGCCGCGTCGAGCGCCCGCCGGCAGCCGGCGCAGGCGCGGGAGGAGCGACCGTGGGTAACATCCTGGTCTGCGACGACGAACGCTCCATCTGCGAACTGCTCGATATCGCCCTGCGCCGCGATGGCCACAAGGTCGAAACCGTCACCGGCGGCGAAGCGGCCAGGCGCAAAATCGACAGCGCGCTCTTCGACGTGATCGTTACCGACATCAAGATGCCGAACGTCGATGGCGTCGAAGTCCTGCGCCACGCGCACCAGATCTCGCCCGATTCCGCGGTCATTCTGATGACTGCGGTCGACGATTACGAAGCCGCGGTGCAGGCGGTCAAAGCGGGCGGCGCGACCGATTACATCCGCAAGAGTCCGGGACTGGTGGACGAGGTTAAACTCGCCATTGCCCGCTCGCTCACGAAAGTTTCGCTCAGCCGCCAGAACTTTGCCCTGCGCCGCGATGCGGCCACGCGCAACTCGCTCGACAACATCGTCGGCGCCAGTCCGGCACTCGAAAAGCTGAAGCACACCATCCGCACCGTCGCCACCACCAGCAGCACGATTCTGGTCTATGGCGAAAGCGGAACCGGCAAAGAACTGGTCGCCCGCGCGGTGCATACCTGCTCGCCACGAGCCGGCGAAGCTTTTGTCTCGGTCAACTGCGGCGCCTTCCCGGAAACGCTGCTCGAAAGCGAACTCTTCGGCTACGTCAAGGGCGCTTTCACCGGAGCCAACCAGAACCGGCGCGGCCTGTTCGAAGTCGCCGACCAGGGCACGATTTTTCTCGACGAGATCGGCGAAATGACCATGCCCATGCAAGTCAAACTGCTGCGCGTGCTGCAGGAGCGCACGGTGCGTCCGGTGGGCGGCACCAGTGAAATTCCGGTGGACGTGCGCGTCATCGCCGCCACCAACCGCGATCTCGACCAGCAAGTCACCGAGGGCACGTTCCGCGAAGACCTCTACTATCGCTTGAATGTGATTCCCATTCGCGTGCCAAACTTGCGCGAGCGCCGCGAGGATATCCCTCTTCTCGCGAATCATTTCCTGAAAAAATATGCGCCCGGGGCCGGGAAGAGCATTCACGGCGTCGCCGCGGCGTCGCTGGAAGCTCTTGCCGGCTACGACTGGCCGGGCAACGTCCGCCAACTTGAGAACACGATCGAGCGCGCGGTGGCGCTAGAAACCACCAGCGAGTTGCACGTCGAGTTGCCGGCGGAGCGTCCCAAAGCGCGCGCCGTGGCCGCCGGCGCCGAAAACGCACTAAGTACGACCATGACCATCGCCGCCGGCGCGATTCTGCCCGAAGGCGTGAACATGGAAAACTACGTCGCGCAGATTGAGCGCGCGCTGCTGCAGTCCGCGCTCTCGCAAACCAACGGCGTGCAAGTGCGGGCGGCGGACGTGCTCGGCGTTTCCTACCGGTCTTTCCGCCACTTGATGAAGAAGTACGAGCTGTAAAGCTCAGCTCCCAGCCATCAGCTCTCAGCAAAACCCGCTCGTGGAGAGACGGGCGTTCTAGAGCGCGAAGGACAGAGATTTCTGTCGATAGGTTTCCTCGTGAACCCCTGTGATTTCCGTCATTGACGGATGGCTGCTACCGGCTATACTCAAGCGTTCAATTCGGTACCGGATTCCGGCTTGAGGGGGCGCGGAATTCGGAGGAGGCGGAATTGCTGTCGCCGCGGAGTTCGCTGCTTTTCCCCCTGGAGTTCGCGGTTCCTGCCTGCGGCCAATCTCGTTTCTCGACACTTTTAAACCTGCATTTACCTGGGAGGAGCACCATGTTCCGGTCTGGAAAGTGGGCGTTAGTCGCTGCAATTGGCATCTGGATGTTGGCAGCACAGGAAGCGAAAGCTGGTATCGGATTCCAGCCCGTTTCGTCTGATGAGCTGAAGATGATCAGTGAGCCACTGGCGCCGGGAGCACCTGCGATCATTTTGTACCGGCAAGTGGACCGGGATGACAATGGCCGCACGCATGAAGACAATTACTTTCGGATCAAGATCCTGACCGAAGAGGGGCGCAAGCATGCCGATATCGAGATCCCCTTCTTCAAGGAAAATGAGAATGTAGCGAATGTGAGGGGTCGGACCATCAGGCCGGATGGCTCGATCGTAAACTTCGAAGGGAAAGTCTTCGAAAAGGAGTTGGTCAAGGGCAGGGGAGTCAAGTATCTGGCGAAGACTTTTACTCTGCCGGATGTGCAGGTTGGGGGCATCATTGAGTATTTCTACACGGTGGATTTGACGGAGCAGTACATTTTCGACTCCCATTGGATCCTGAGCAATGAGCTATTCACGAAGAAAGCACAATTTTCGCTGAAACCCTACAAGGGTTCCGGGACATTCTTTCTGCGCTGGAGTTGGAACACCCTGCCTGCTGGCGCAGTTCCTCCCGCACAAGGGCCAGATCGCATTGTCCGAATGGAAGCCAGCAACGTACCGGCGTTCCAGACGGAAGATTACATGCCTCCTCCCAGCGAATTGATGTCGCGGGTGGATTTTATCTACGAGTCGGACTTGGTCGAGAAAGACCAGGCCGCTTTCTGGAAGCACTTCGGGAAGGAGCGGAACGGGCAATTGGAAAGCTTCATCGGCAAGCGCAAGGCCATGGAACAGGCGGTGGCGCAAATTGTCTCCCCGAGCGACACGCAGGAGGTGAAACTGCGAAAGATCTACGACCGGGTGCAGCAGATCCGGAACACTTCATTCGAGCTGGAAAAAACCGAGCAGGAGGAAAAGCGCGCCAAAGAAAAACCGCCAGAAAACGTGGAGGAAGTGTGGAAGCGAGGCTACGCGGATGGCGTACATCTGACCTGGTTGTTCCTGGGCTTGGCGCGAGCGGCAGGTTTTGAAGGCTACGGATGCTGGGTTTCAGATCGCAGGAATTATCTTTTCAGTCCGGTTACGATGCAAAGCGCAAAATTGAGCTCCAACGTCGTGCTCGTCAAACTGAATGGGAAAGACCTCTACTTCGATCCAGGAGGAGCCTTTACGCCGTTTGGGTTGCTGGAATGGTCGGAAACCGGGGTGGCGGGGCTGCGGCTGGATAAGGACGGCGGAACCTGGATTCAGACTACCCTCCCGCAAGCTTCGGAGTCGCGGATCGAGCGCGCGGGAAAACTGAAACTCTCCGACACGGGCGACCTGGAAGGGAAGCTGACCGTCACCTACGTCGGATTGGAAGCCATGTATCACCGGGTGGAGGAGCGAAACGCGGACGAAGTGGCGCGCAAGAAGTATCTGGAAGATCAACTGAAAGCACAAATCGAGGCGGGAACTGAGGCGGAGCTAACCAACAAACCCGATTGGACCAGTTCGGAAACGCCACTGGTAGCAGAATTTAATTTGAAGATTCTCGGCTGGGCCTCGAATGCCGGCAGGCGGGTGGTGGTTCCAGCCGCGATCTTTACCGCGGCAGAGAAAGGGGTCTTCGAACATGCCAACCGGGTCCATCCCATCTATTTTGAGTATCCGCACCAGAAGGTGGATGACGTGACCGTCGAGCTCCCGCCGGGGTGGCAAGTGAGCAGTGTGCCGGCGGCACAGAATCAAGATGGGCATGTCGTTGCCTACACTTTGAAAGTCGACCAAAGCCCGGGAACGCTGCGGCTGACGAGGAAACTGACCATCGACCTTTTGATGTTGGAGCAGAAGTACTACGCGCCGTTGCGTAACTTCTTTCAAGTAGTGAGGACCGGCGATGGGGAGCAGATTGTCCTGCAACCAGGGGAAATTCATGCGAGTAACTGACCGGCGGGCGCTGCTGTTTTTCTTTTGGATCGCCATCTGCGCTGTCGTCATGGCGCCGCGAGCGGCGGCCAGCAGCGATGCTCCGCAGTGGATGCACGCGCTGGTCGGAGTCCCGTTGCCCTCTCATGACGAGAAGACCGACGCGGTGTTGCTGTATTCCGACACCTACGTAACCGTTCTCTCGGAAAATAAAATTCGGACCCACGTGCGCAAGGCCTACAAGATTCTGCGGCCGGAAGGGCGGGAGCGCGGCACGTTAGGTATCGACTTTAGTCCGAGCAAGAAAATCACAAGTCTGCACGGGTGGTGCATCCCCGCGCAAGGCAAAGACTATGAGGTTAAGGATAAGGACGCAGTCGATATGGCTGCGCCGGCCGAAGGTGGTTACTTGATCGAGGATACAAAATACAGATTCCTGCGTATTCCCGCGCCGGATCCGGGCAACATCATTGGCTACGAATATGAAGTCGAGGAGCAACCCTTCTGGCTGCAGGACGTTTGGGAATTCCAGGGAATCGATCCCGTGCGTGAGAGCCACTACTCGCTGCAACTTCCTGCCGGCTGGGTCTTCAAAGCCTCATGGCTTTTTCATCCGGACGTGAAGCCAGACGAAAACAACGGCGATGTAGTGCAATGGAAGGTTAGCGATGTGACAGGGATCAGGCCCGAGCCGGATATGCCGCCGTGGAAGGGGTTGGCGGGCCAGATGATCGTGTCGTTTTTCCCCAGCGGTGGAACCTTGCGGAAGAACGAATTCGCGGACTGGGAAGGCATGGGGACTTGGTACGGAAACCTCATTAGCACACGCATGGACGCGTCCGAACCGATCAAACAAGAGGTCGACGCCTTGGTTGCGGGGAAGACTGCGACCCTGGCAAAGATGCAGGCCATCGCTCTGTTCGTCCAGCACGACATTCGCTATGTCTCGATCCAATTGGGCATTGGTGGGTTTCAACCGCATGCCGCACCGGATGTGTTCGCGCATCGGTATGGCGATTGCAAAGACAAAGCGACTCTGTTGCGCACCATGCTGCGCCAGATTGGCGTGGACTCCTACCAAGTGGTGATCAACACGGAGCGGGGTTCGGTCACTCGCGAGACGCCCGCTCACAGCGCATTTGACCATGTGATTCTGGCCATCAAGCTGCCGGATGACGTGAAGGATCCATCGCTGATCGCCGTGCTGCAGCATCCCAAGCTGGGAAGGATTCTGTTCTTCGATCCAACGAATGATGTGACGCCCTTTGGCGAGATAGGCGGATACCTGCAGGCGAATTATGGTTTGCTGGTGACGCCTGACGGCGGCGAACTGGTGGAGTTACCGCAACAGCCATCGGCGATGAACAGTATCCAGCGTGTGGGCAAGCTGACGCTCGACGCCAACGGGATGTTGAAGGGCGATGTCAAAGAAATGCGGCTGGGAGATCGAGCTGCGTCGGAAAGGTGGCGGCTGCGTACGGCAACGAAGAACGCCGATCGGGTCAAACCGATCGAAAGCCTGCTGGCGGAATCACTTTCCAACTTTCAAATTGTGCGAGCGAGCGTGGTCAATCTCGACCGCACGGACCAACCTTTCGGGTTCAACTACACTTTTCAGTCCGAAAATTACGCCAAGACCGCCGGCAATCTGCTGCTGGTGCGGCCCCGTGTACTGGGAAGCAAGTCGTCGGGAATCCTGGAGACAAAAGAGCCGCGAAAGTTTCCGCTCGAGTTTGACGGTCCTTTACGCGATACCGACAGTTTCGAAATCGCGGTGCCGCCGGGCTATGAAGTGGACGAACTGCCGCCTCCGATGGATGTGGACTACAGCTTCGGCAGCTATCACAGTAAGACCGAAGCCAGCGGGAACGTCCTGCACTACACGCGCAGCGTGGAAATCAAGGAACTGAGCGTGCCGGTCAGCAAAATGGACGAGCTGAAAAAGTTCTATCGTGCGATCGCCACCGACGAGCGGAATACGGCCGTCCTGAAACCGGCGGGGCCGGGCAAGTAACGGAAAATCGAGTGTGGAATTGGTCGGGGCGCGCGGATTTGAACCGCGGACCCCCTGCGCCCAAGGCAGGTGCGCTACCAGGCTGCGCTACGCCCCGACATGACTAGCAGAATTGATTCTAAGGCACGTCTCGACTTTATTACCACTCCAACGGCGCTGAAAGCGACACTGCCTTTGGACATTGTTCCGTGAACCCGTGGTTGTGGTCGAAAGAAGCGGTGCTTGGTAGAGCTCTAGAACTGCGGCGCGATTGCTTTCGCTCCCTCCAGCGTGATGCGCTGTCTTTGGCGGTATGCCAGGTTGGCCATGTGCGACGCAATCGCCGAGCGGTATCCAATATCGACTGAGGCATTCGGGGTCTTGCGAGTCCGTATGCATTCGATCCAATTCGACATGTGATCCTCGTCCTTCGTCTTGCCGGTGGCCGGCGCCGCGTGCGGCCGATTTACCCTTTCCGGCGAGTAGCGGATGAACTCTCCCTCCTCGCCGTTCACCATGTCGGATTCCAACCAACCATGTTCGATGGTGCCATCACTGCCCAGGATGCGCTCGCCCAATCCATAGTGGCGGTTGCTGAAGGTGGACTGCCAGGTCACGACCAGGTCATTTGGAAAATCGAACGTCACGGCGATCGTATCTGGAACCTCGCGGCCGTCCTTCTCGGAGAAGACCCCGCCCGACATGTAAGCCGACGCCGGCAGCGGCAGGTCTAGCGCCGTCATGATCCATGCGATCTGGTGAACTAAATTCTCGGTGACGTTGCCGCCGGAGAACTCCCAGAACAAGCGCCAGTTGATCAGGCGATAGGGGTCGAATCCGCGCTCGGGACGGCCATTAAGGAACGCGCTCCAATTAACGTTCTGCGGCGTACAGTCCGCGGGAACGGGACGCACCCACTGACCTTTCCCATGCGGCGTGTTGCGGCTCATCCACGATTCCACTTGGGTGACTTTCCCCAGCATCCCGTCCCGAATCCATCGCCTGGCGTCGGCGAGCGCGCCGGAACTTTCAAACTGCAGGCCGGTCTGAACTACGCGGCCGGAATCCTTCACTGCGGCCAAACACTGCTCGGCCTCAGGGATCGACCAGGTCATAGTCTTCTCGACATAAAGGTCCTTCCCCGCAGCCAGCGTATCCAGAAAATGCCGGGCGTGGGTGTGCAACGGACTGGCCACGATGATGGCGTCGATGTCCTTGCGGTCGAGCAGGCGGCGGTGATCGTCAAAGGTCTCGATGCCGGGCGCCAGCTTCTTCGCTTCGTCTCGTCGCCGGGTGTAAATATCGGCGATTGCCACCAACTGAACTCCGCGGACCGTCGCGGCCTCCTGCAGAAGTTCTTGTCCGCGATTTCCCACACCGATTGCGCCGACGCGGATGCGATCGTTTGCGCCCAGCACCTGGGTGTGCGGATAGGCTAAAAAGGCAGCCGTTCCCAAAGCTGCCTGCTGCAGAAAGTCGCGTCTCGTTTTCGCGGTCATAGTTCGCCTTCCCTGGTTCGTCTTTGCTTGTCCGTCATAGCTTGTCCGTTTTCGCTTGTCCGTTTTTCCTGGTTCAAGTGGTCGACAGAGCTTCCGCTTCCTGCAGGACCTTCTTCATCCCAGCCCAGCTTTCGCGGGATGACTTTTCTGGAGTGCCACCGCCATCCCAGTGCGTCTCCAGGCTCACGGCATAGCGATAGCCGTCGCGCTTGAGCGCCTTGAACTGTCCCACCCAATCGATGATTCCGCGGCCCATCGCTTCCCAGTCATACTCCTTGCCGTGTTTAACCGCATCCTTGCAATGGCAGTGACCGATTCGCTCTTTGGGCAGCAAGTCATATCCGTCGGGATAAGCCTTCTCGCCGGAACCCGCCGCATTGCCTGCATCCCAATTCAACATCAAGTGCGGCGACTGCACCTCTTGCAGTACCTTCGCCGCTTCTGCTCCGGTCGATGTATTGCACGCCCCTTCATTTTCGAGGAGCAAAATGACGCCTTTCTTCCCGGCCTTTTCCGCTGCTTCCCGGAGTTTGTCATTGATGGCGGCACGATGCGGTTTTTGATCCCGAAGCCGCCAGAAATCGAAGCATCGCACACGATCGGTCTCGAACACCGCTGCCGCGTGGAGAGCGCGCTCCAGCACTTCGTCCTGCTGGTTGAACGTAAAGCCAGCTTTGAACTCGTCGTGTTGGCTGTATTTGGATTGTGGAGCGCCCGGCCAATCCACCTTAAAGAGCGGGCTGGCGATGTCGGTCACCCGCAATCCATACTTTTGCAGAATTCGACGCGCTTCCGCGAGTTCATTGGCGTCGAGATTCAGCACATTCTTATTCCACAATTCACGCAGCTCCACCCATTCCATTCCGAATTCATTCGCGGCTACCTCGCAAGCGTGGCCAAAATCTTGTGCGATCTCGTCGCTGATGACGCCGACCCGAAACGGCGAAGAGATGCGGTGAACCGGAACTTCGGACTCGCTGGCTTTCTGCTGAGCGTCTCTTGACAAGTTCACCCCGGGATGGACTGTGGCCTCTGCCACTCGATCCCACCCCCGAAGAGCGCACGTGCTGGCGGCCGCGACTCCTACCCCGGCAATAAACCGACGACGCGAAATTGGCATAGATTCTCCCTTCTCCGAAACTTATTACAGCAGGGCAGACCGGCTTGACCGATCTGTTACGGCCGGCTACAAATCAGAATTCACGCCGGACAAACAGCATAGCGCGCAAGTGCCACATCTGTCCTGACTACGGCTGTCAGCGCGTCAAAGTCCGTCGCCCAATGCGCGCGCCAATTCCCGCGCATCGAAAATCGGCGGTTGGCATGCGAACCCCGAGCACACCACGGCACATGGTCGTCCCTCGCCCAGGGCCGGCAGCTTCGGGATCGTTTCCGCCAAAGCGGGTGGCAGATTCTGCGCGACGGCCTTATCGGCATCCAAACGCAGCACCGCCGTACTCAAGCCCAGCGGCCGCACCGCAGCCCGGTACAATTCCGCCGCCACTTCATCCTGCCCGACGACCACCACTTGTGTGTACGGTTGGGTGAAGCGGACTACAGCCAGTCCATAAGTCGCCGCAAAAATGCCGTGCTGTCCCGCGACCCCGGCATAGACTTCTAGCGTCTGCTCGGCGAGGTCGCGATAGGATGCGTTGCCCGCGTAACCATGCAAGCGCAGCAGCGCAATCGCCGCCGCCGAATTTCCCGCCGGAGTCGGTGAATCCTGAAACGGTTTTCGCCGCGTCCCCAGAATGCCAAGCGCCGTCTGTCCGTTCGCCGCCGCGCCGGGCGTATCGAAGAACCCGCCCGCCGCCCGATCGAAGAATCCCGCCACCATCGCCTCTCCGATCGACCGCGCAAAACGAAAATAGCTCATGTCCGCCGTCGCCTCGTAAGCGTCGAGACAGGCAATCGCCGCGAAAGCATAGTCATCCAGCACGCCGGATATTTCGCGCGGCTCCGCCTTCGGATCCGAGTAGGCAATCACATGCTTCATTCCGCGCTCCGCGTTCCATCCCTCGGAAAGCAGACGATCCAGCGAGCGCAAAGCAAACTGCCGCGCCGCCGCCAGATCCAGCACCCTGGCCGCCTCCAGATAAGCCGAGACGCACATCGCGTTCCACCCCGCGTACACCGTCTTGTCCACATATGGCGTGGGACGCAGCAGACGCGCCGCATACATCTTCTTCTTGGCCGTGGCCAGCAGCGTGCCCGCCTGCTCTTCCGGAATATGCAGCCGCCGCGCGATTTCCTCCACTGGAGTTTGAATGTAGAGCACATTCTTCGCCGGATTGTGATGCATGTCCCCAACTTCCAGGATGTCGAAGTAGAGCGCCGCGACCGCAAACTCATCCGCGCTCAACGCCGCTTTGGTTTCCGCCAGCGTCCAGGTGAAATAATCGCCGTCATCGTTCACGTTAATGCTCATCGAATAGTCCGCGTCCTGCGACGCGTAAAAGCCGCCGCGAGCGCGGTCGCTGAGCCATTCATCCATCCAGCGAACAATGTCGCGCGCCACTCCGGCAAAAAACTCGTCCCCCGTTGCCTGATAAGCGTGCACATAGTTTTTCAGCAACTCCGAGTTGTCGTAACACATTTTCTCGAAGTGCGGCACGATCCAGCGCTCATCCACCGAGTAACGATGGAAGCCGCCCGCCAGTTGGTCATAGACGCCGCCGCGCGCCATCTTTTCCAGCGTCTGGACGAAAATCGCTCGCAGCTCTTCATCCTCCGTGCCTGAGTTGCGAGTGCGCACATACCGGTCCATCACAAGATCCAGCGCCGCAGGATGCGGAAACTTCGGCGCAGCGCCAAATCCGCCGTTGACGTCGTCGAACATCTTCCGCGCCGATTCCAGAATCGCGTTAATCACCGTCGCCGATACCTTCCCGCTCCCCGCCGAAGAAGATTCCGCCCGAGCGATCGCGCTCTCCACCATCCGTGCCTGCTCCAGCACCTCGCCATGCTTCTCGCGATAAGCCTGAGCGATCGAAAGCAGCACGCGCTTGAAACTGGGCCTCCCGTAACCGTCCGCTGGAGGAAAGTAAGTCCCACCATAGAACGGCTTGCCGTCTGGAGTAAGAAACGCCGTAAGCGGCCACCCACCCTGTCCCGTAAGCGCGGCCACTGCCGCCTGATACCGGCTGTCGATATCCGGACGCTCATCGCGATCCACCTTCACCGCGATGTAATGCTCATTGACAATCGCTGCTACGTCCAAGTCGTCATAAGACTCGCGATCCATAACATGACACCAATGGCACCAGACCGCCCCAATATCCAAGAGCACGGGCTTGTTAGCGGCACGAGCCGCGGCAAATGCTTCCTCGCCAAACTCATGCCACTGAATAGGCTGATGCATCGCGGAACGCAGATAGGAAGAAGAAGCGCGAGCCAGGGAGTTGTGCGAGGGGGTAGCCATCAGGAGAGTCTATCCCGAGAACGGGAACTCCGCGAAGAGAACGCACGTGCGACAACGAATCACGCCGAAAGCTAGGAGCTGAGTTTCTTCGCCATCTCACTATAAATCTCCACCGCCTCCACGAGCTGCGCCTTCTCCACGTACTCGCTTTCGGTATGCGCCACGTGAATCGATCCCGGTCCCAGCAACAGCGGCTCGCCCCAGTTCGTGAGCGATGGAATATCGGTCGTGAAAGCTGCGACCATCGTCGGCAGACTCTCCAGCGTCCGCAGCCGCAGGAACGGAGTCTCGCGCATGAAGCGAACTTCGGCGAGTTCGCCGACGGTCTCCGTAATCTCGCGGCGCAGTACGTCCGCCGGGCCCACCAGCCGATAGAAAAGATCGGCCCTGGCAAAATCGGAAATCACGTTCGGAGCGCGCCCGCCCTGAATGGAGCCGACATTCTTGGTGCAAGGGCCGACTTCGGGATCTTCGGGAAGCTTCATCGCGTGCAACCGGTGCAGCGCCTCCACCAGCTTGTCGATCGCCGACTCGCCCAACTCCGGATACGCCGAGTGCGCCATCTTTCCGCGCGCTACTAGCTCCACGTGCAACGCACCCTTACTCGCCAGCGCCAACTTGTTTTCGGTGGGCTCGCCGTTAATCATGAAGCGCGCGCCGATCGGTTGCAGGTTGGCAACCTTCGCGCCGATCGAATCCCGTTCTTCGCCCACCAGAAACAGCAGCCCGGCGAAAACGCCCGTCCCGCGCAGCTTTTCCGCCGCCAGAATCTGCGCCGCAATAATCCCCTTCGCGTCGCAGGCGCCGCGCCCGTAAATGCGCTCGTCATCTTCGGACGATGCGATGAACGGCGGCACCGTATCCATGTGCGTGGAGAAAACAATCTCCGGACGATCATGCCCCGGCCACGTCGCCAGCACATTCGCCCGCGCAGCCTCGACCGGCATTTTGTGAGCTTCAAACCCCCGCCGCCGCAGTTCATCGCAAAGGAAGTCTCCCACCGCAGTTTCATTCGGAGAGATGGATTCGATATCGATAAGCCGCCGGGTAAGCGCAAACAGGTCCATGCAGGAAAAGAGTAACAGTCGCTGGTCGCTGGTCGCTAGTCGCTGGCTGGCAGATTCTCTGCGATACTTAACGACGACCGATTGACGATTGAGGATTGACGACAGCCTTGCTCCCCGAGACTTCCAGCATCCGCTCCCTGTTCCTCGTCGGCCCCGCCGGACGCCTGGAGGCTCTGCTCAACGCGGGATCGCCCAATGCGACGCACGCCGCCGTGGTCTGCCATCCGCATCCGCTCTACGGAGGAACGCTGCATAACAAAGTCGTCTTCCACGCCATGAAAGCGCTCAACAGCTTCGGATTTCCGGTGCTCCGTTTCAATTTCCGCGGCACCGGTCTGAGCGAAGGTGAGCACGCCGGCGGTATCGGGGAAGTCGAAGACGTGCGCGCCGCCCTCGACTGGCTCGAACACGAGTTCACGCTCCCCGTCATCTTCGCCGGTTTTTCTTTCGGAGCCGCCGTCGGCCTGCGCGCCGCCTATTCCGATGATCGGGTCGACGCACTCATCGCCCTCGGCCTGCCTGCCGTCGCCGCAGAAGACCGCCTGTACGATTTCGAATTCCTGCGCGCGTGTACTAAGCCCAAACTTTTCGTCAGCGGATCGCGCGATCAGTTCGGTCCCCCCGGAAAACTCGAAGCGCTAGTCAACACTTTCGCCGATCCCAAGAGGTTGGTCCGCATCGAAGCCGGGGACCACTTCTTCGAAGGCCGCCTGCGCGAACTGCGAGAAGCGATTCAAATGTGGGTGCAAGAAGTTATGCCGACGCGCTGAACTTCAATTCTCTTTACTTTTCGAGGAGCCCCACAGCGCCTGCGCGTCCTCGCGGCTCAAATCGCGCTCACCGAATCCCGCAAACCGTCGGAAGCTCGCGTCCACCAGCGCTCCCAATTCCGCGAACAGCGATTCCTCCGCTTTCTTGAAGTTCCAGCAGGTCTTACCCTGCATGCGCTTTTTCAGATCCGGAGAAATTCCTTTCAGCAAATCCGGAAACATGTACACGGGAAAAAGATGAAACGCCACGTAGCTCTTGCTCGTGATGGAGGCAAACATCACTGGTTTCCCCCGATACCGAATCGACTTCGACTCGCTCATGTAGCCGCCAGGCCCGTCTTTGATCACCCGCAGCTTTGTGTCGTAGGGCTTCAGAATCTTCCGCAGACTTTGAAAGGCAAGCTCGAACTCTTGTTTCTCGTCGGCGACTGTTCTTAGAGTCATGGCGCGAAATTATATTACCCTTCTCTATAATCTTCCAACATGGCGGAGATTGCTCCCGATCGCTTGCAGCAGTTTGTGCGCATGCGCGAAACGACACGCGAAATTTTCGCCTCCGCGCTCCGCAACGCTTCCATCGAAAGCGCCTTTGCGCGCAATGTGCACTGCGAGCGCCGCGTCCTGCGCATCGGCGACGATCTCCACGATCTCGATACCTACAGCCGTGTCTTCGTCGTCTCCATTGGAAAAGCCGCGCACACCATGGCCGCCGCTCTCGAAACCCAAGTCGGTGGGACCGTAGAAGGCATCGTCGCATCATCCGCCGAGTCAACCACCCAGGTCCGCGGCTTCCGCTATTTTCGCGGCGGACATCCCACCCCCAACGCCGAATCCGTCCGTGCCGCCAGCGCCATCCTCAACTCGCTGACCGCTCTCGACTCCACTGCGCTCGCCATCTTCATGATCTCCGGCGGCGGCTCGTCCATTGTCGAAAAGCCCGTAGACGACGATATCTCTCTGCCCGATCTTGCCGACACCTATCGCGTGCTGGTGAACTCTGGCGCGCCCATCGCCGAGATCAACGCCATCCGCAAGCATCTTTCCGCCGTCAAGGGCGGACGCCTCGCCCAAGCCGCCTATCCCGCGCAGCAGGTTTCGATTCTCGTCTCCGACGTGCCCGACGATACACCCGACGCGCTCGCCTCCGGCCCCACCATGCCCGATTCCACTTCCATCTACGACTGCGAGCGCATCGCCGCGAAATACAACCTCGTCGAGCAATTCCCAGTTCCGTTGCCGATCTTTTCCATCAGCACGCTCTCGATGAGACATTAAAATCCGACGACCCCGCGTTCGTGCGAGCGCGCTGGTGGACCGTGCTCTCCAATAAGGTGGCCATCGATGAAGCTGCCATTGCCGCCACCCGCGCCGGTTTCGCGGTCGAAGTCGATAACTCCTGCGACGACTGGCCCTACGACAAAGCGGCTGACTACCTGCTCAACCGTCTGCGAGAACTGCGAAGCAAAGTATCGCGTGTCTGTCTGATCTCCGGCGGTGAGGTGACAGTGACCGTCCGCAACGGCGGCATCGGCGGACGCAATCAGCAATTCGCCCTGGCCTGCGCCGAGAAAATATCGCGGAGAAAACATGACCGTGCTGAGCGCTGGCACCGACGGTATTGACGGCAACAGCCCTGCCGCCGGCGCGGTAGTCGATGGCAGCACGCTTGATCGTGCCGATAGCGTCGAAGGGTGCCCCACGTCTCGCGGTTTTCGAGACGTGGGCTGCGTGCTGCGCTACGCGCTCTCCACCTTCAACACCTATCCTCTTTTCGAAGCGCTGGGCGACGCTGTCATCACCGGACCCACTGGAAATAATCTCCGCGACCTGCGCATCCTGTTGGCGTACTAATGCGCCCGCAACCTCCGTCCCATGGCATTCGTGAATTGTTCGCCCTTATTTATAGCTCTGTGCTTACCTCGCTCCGACTTGACCTCCGGATGATACTCGGCAGTTCATCGTCCTCCGGTACCGTAAATTCTTGTAAATCGATCTTCGTTCGGCACCATCGGCCCCTTAGAATGCATCCAAATGCCTAAAACAACTACCGGAGGTTTCGCTTGAAACAGAAATTAGGCACGGCCATTGTTTTGTTGTTTGCCTGCGCTGCCCTGGCGGCGTTTTCGAATGTTGCGCAGGCCCAGAAAGTCGACTTCGCTTTCGGCATTAGCACGGTAGAAGCGCCCGCTGCCAACTCGTCCGGCCCATCCCTCAGCGGGGGCACTTATCCCGGCTTTAGCGGCGACGCGATATTCTGGCACAATTTCGGCCTCGGGGCCGAAGTCTACTGGAGGGCAACCCAGAGCAGTTATCCTGCTATGCCCACCAATGTCCCTTATCGTCCACTGTTCTTGGATTTCAATGGAGTTTACTCGCCCAAACTCGCCAGCCACACGTATCTGGAGCTTTCTGCCGGCATCGGTGCGGTGGACACTCGTATCTACTGTTCCCAATGCGGCAACGGCTACAATACCAACTACTCGAGCGACAAACACTTCATGGGGGACTTCGGCGCCGGCCTCAAGTTCTATCCCAAGGGCGGTTTTTTCATCCGTCCCGAGGCCAAACTCTACCTGGTCGCCAACAACCAGTTGTTCAGTTCCTCGTACGCCAGCCGCTTTGGCCTCTCCATCGGCTACACCTTTGGAGGACACTAGGCAGGGTTGTCTGAATGTGCCATCTTGACCCTGAGCGGAGCCGAAGGGGAAGGACGTGTTGTTTGCCAACCTCGGAAGCCAGGTCCTTCGCAGTTTGCGACAGTGCGCGTTCTCTATCAGGGCATTTGCTTTAGCGCTGCCGAAACCAGTCGCCGTCGTAAGCCCCGTTTTTGGGCGGGCGTCGGAACCACATGCTTCCGCTTTGTAGAATTTTTGTCCGCTTCAACTCGACAGTGGCCCGTATCGCCGTCCCGCATTATGATAGAGCTATGAATTTTGGCTTCTCTGGCGAGATGATCTTCTTGTTTTTCCTGGCGCTGATCCTTTTCGGCCCCAAGAAAATGCCCGAGATCGGCCGCCAGGTCGCGCGTTTCCTGAACGAGTTCCGGCGCGCTTCCAACGAGTTCCGCTCCCAGATCGAGACCGAATTCAATGCCCTCGATAACAGTAGCAGCCCTCGGCAGCAGATCCTGCCGCCCCTTAAGGAGCCGCTCGGATCGCTGGCCAATCGCATCTTCAATCCACCAACGGCCGAAAAACTGGAAGCTGCCGAGAATGCCGCTGCCGCACATGCCACAGCCGCAGTAGAGCCGGGGCTGGCCCCATCTCCCGAGCCCGCTTCCGCTCCGAAAGCAGCGCCCGATGCCTGAAGTGGCCGCCTCTTCGCCCCTGAACGATTCCGCCGACGAGCAAATGCCCACGATGGGCTTCCTCGATCATCTGGAGGAACTCCGCAAACGCATCATTTATTCCATCATTGCTGTCGCGGTCGGCTTCTTTGCCTGTTGGGGATACGCCGAAAATATTTATGAAATCATGCAGCGTCCCATCATGGATGCCCTGCAGCGCAACGGCCTTTCGGCAAAGCTCGTTTACCTGAATCCCACCGAGCCCTTCAATCTCTACCTCAAAGTCGGAGCCATGGCCGGCCTGTTCGTCGCCTCGCCCTTCGTGCTCTACCAGATCTGGTGCTTTATTTCCCCCGGTCTCTACCGCAACGAAAAACGCTACGTTACGCCGTTCATGGTCTCGACCGTAGCCCTCTTCCTCGCCGGTGGATACTTCGGCTACAAACTCGTTCTTCCTGCGGCGCTGGTGTTCCTGATCGGCTATGGCAAAGCCTTCCAGCCGATGATTACCCTGACCGAGTACAGTTCTCTGTTTCTGACGATCATCGTCGGCATGGGCGCGATTTTCGAAATGCCGATCCTGGTATTTTTCCTAGCCCTCATGGGCATCGTCAGCGCCGGCTGGATGTGGCGCAATCTCCGCTATTCCATCCTCGTCATCTTCATCATCGCTGCCGTCGTCACCCCCACCACCGATATCCTGAACATGTGCATCTTCGCCGCGCCCATGGTTGCCTTGTACGTTCTGAGTATCGCTATTGCCTGGCTCGTGCATCCCAAGCAACGCAAGAAACGCGCGGAGAAAAACTCCGGCTAATCTATAAGAAAGGTCAGTCCCGGGAGGGCGAACCGGCTTAGCCCAGCGCTTCAGCGCTGGGAAGAATGCAAGAAATGATTCAAGTCCCGGAGGGACGACCCAGTTCTGACGTACGGAGGCTCACAGGGGAAAATAATGAAACGACAGACAAACAGACTAGAAGTTTGCCCCTGTGTTCCTCTGTGTTCCCTGAGGTTAAGGATCTGCTTGGTGCTGGCACTGACCACAGTCCTGGCGAGCGCCGTAGCCTGCAGCAAAGGAACCTCCGTCGCCGCCAGTAGCACCGCCAGCCCTGCCACGACCTCAGAATCCCCCGCGGCGACCCTGGCTCCGCACGAAGCCGTTCCTTCCGACTTCGCCCCACTCCCGCACATCGATTCCAAACGCGCCTTCCAATACACGCGCGAGGTCACCGCCTTTGGCGCGCGCTATATGGGCAGCGAGAATCACAAGAAACTGGAGCGCTACATCCTGGACCATCTCAAAGGCGACCAGGTCGAAGACGATGCCTTTACCGCCGACACCGTGGAAGGGAAGTTCCCCGTCCGCAACATCATCGCGAAATTTCCCGGCACCAAAGACGGCATCATCGTCATCATGGGCCACTACGACACGGTTTATCCACTGCGCAACTCCGGGTTTGTAGGCGCCAACGACGGTGGCTCTTCCACCGCCATCCTGCTCGAATTCGCCAATCAGTTGCGCGGCGCGGGTTCGAGCGAAGGATCGGGAAAGAAGCGCGATGGCTACGGCGTCTGGCTGGTTTGGACCGACGGCGAAGAAGCCGTGAAGACTTGGACCGACACCGACAGCGTTTATGGCTCCCGCCATCTCGCCGAAAAATGGGAGAAAGACGGCACGCTAAAGAAGATCAAAGCGCTTATGGTAATGGACATGATCGGCGATGCCGACCTGGACATCCAACGCAACACCCAGGGCGCTCCATGGCTGCTCGATCTCATTTACAGCGCCGCCGAGCGCCTGGGCTATCAGTCCCACTTCTACGCCGTTGAGGAACCGATCGAAGACGACCACATTCCTTTTTTCAATCGCGGCGTCCCCTGCGCCGACGTGATCGACCTCGATTACGGCTACAACAACGTCTTCCATCACACCCCGCAAGACACCATGGACAAGCTAAGCCCCAAGAGTCTCGAAATCGCAGGCGATACCATCCTCGAAACCATCCACATGCTCGACCAGCGCTAGAGCAGTGTCCGGGCGAGCCCGTTGAGTTGCCCTCCGAGCCGAGAACCAATGCAAGAAGCTGCGTCCACAAACCACAAGCGCATCCAATTCTGAGACCCGAGACCTGAACTCCTGCTACCATATTCTCAGCGCCCATGGCGGCGACTCTGATCGGCTTCCAGCAGCCGTGAGTTTTGTGGGGATACTGCTTGTTCCAGCGAGTTTTTCCGGCAATTTTTTTGTTCGCATCGAGCATTTTGGCGAGCGCGCAAGCGCCGAGCGCCCCGGGCAAGCCGCTTCCGCCCGGACCCGCGCAAGCCAAAGTGAAGGCCGCCTGCACCCAGTGTCACAATACCAGCCGTATCACCGAGCAGCACCTGACTCGCCAGCAATGGTCCGGCGAACTCAAGAAAATGGAAGGGCTCGGCGCTGTCATCTCCGAGGCCGATCGCAATGCCTTTCTGAATTACCTGACCAAGAATTTCGGTCCCGACAAACCCGCGCCTAAGAAATCCGGAAGCGCGGCTGACTAGCTGGTGTGGCGCGGACACTCCTGTCCGCGAATCGTGCGCGAACACCAAGCAACTGCAAGAGCAAAGCGCTGCCGACCCAACGCCCGCGTTGGCGTTACAGCAGCGCCGCCCGTTACCAAGCTCAAACTGACTCCAGCATGAGCGACCGAGCCCCAGACTTCAAGTAATCGTTTAGGTACTCGGAAAATAGCGCCAGCCCGAATCTGTCTGGCAACGCCTATTCTTTCGCAGCGTTCTCCGCGCCCTCTGCGGTTGAATGCTTTTCCGGGCGCAGCAGCGGAAACAGAATCACATCGCGAATGGTATGCGAATCGGTGAAGAGCATTGCCAGCCGATCCACGCCCAATCCCACGCCGCCTGCGGGAGGCATGCCATAACTCAGCGCGTTGATGTAAGAAAGGTCCATCTGGTGGGCTTCGTCGTCGCCGCGCTCGCGTTCTTTGAGTTGCGATTCGAACCTCTGGCGCTGGTCTTCTGGATCGTTGAGTTCGCTGAAGCCGTTGGCGATTTCCATTTGCCCGGCGAACATTTCGAAGCGCTCGGTCCAATCGGGCTCGTCCGGTTTCTGTTTGGAAAGGGGCGAGACCGCGGTAGGAAACTCGTAGATGATGGTCGGCTGCATCAGGTGTTCTTCGGCTATCGCCTCGAACAGATTGGCAATGGTCTTGCCGACCGGCTCCTCGGCATCGTATTGCAGATGAATTCCGGCGCCGCGCACGCGCTCGACCAGCGCCTCGACCGACGCGTGATCGGCGAAGTCGCTGCGCTCCGGTTTGGCTCCCGCGTTCCCCGGCCAGAAGTGGAGAATGGCCTCGCGCATCGTCATCCGGCGCCAGTTGGAGTGCGACCAATCGATCTCGTGGTCGCCCCACTTCGTCTTCGTCCCGCCCGTAACTTCCTGCACCGCTCGCTCGATCGCTCCCTGCGTCGTATCGAGGATGCCGAGATAATCCGTGTACGCCTGGTACGCTTCCAGCATGGTGAACTCAGGATTCCATCTCCAGCCGAGGCCCTCGTTGCGGAAGTTGCGATTGATTTCGTACACGCGATCGAATCCGCCCACCGTCAGCCGCTTCAAATAAAGTTCTGGAGCGATGCGCAGGAACAGATCCATATCCAGCGTGTTGTGATGCGTCTTAAACGGACGTGCCACCGCTCCGCCGGCAATCGGATGCATCATCGGCGTCTCGACTTCCATGAATCCCTGGCCATCGAAATACCGCCGCAACGATTGCACCAGCTTGCTGCGCTTCAAGAACACTTCGCGCACTTCCGGATTCATCACCAGATCCAGGTAGCGTTGCCGATAGCGCAATTCAACGTCGGTGAGCCCGTGAAATTTTTCTGGCAGAGGCAGCAGGTCCTTCGAAAGAAACGTCAACTCCTCGGCATGAATGCTGAGCTCGCCCGTGCGCGTGCGAAACAGATATCCGCGAACTCCGATGTGATCGCCCAAATCGAGCAGCTTCCACAGTTCGAATCCGGCATCGCCGATCGCGTCTTTCTTGACGTAGATCTGAAGCCGCTGGCCGTCCTGCTGCAAGTGCGCGAAGCCGGCCTTGCCCATCAGCCGGATGGCCATGATGCGTCCCGCGACGCGCACGGTCACGCGCGGAGATTCCAGTTCCTCCGTGGTCTGCCCGCCATACTCGGCCAGAATCTGCGCCACGGTGTGGCTGTAGTTGTACTTCCGCGGATAAGCCGGATGCCCGAGAGCCTCAATCTTTTTCAGCTTCTCGCGCCGGATTTCATAAATATTTTCGTCGAGTGCCAATGAGTGTCCTTGCCCAGTAAAAAGTTAAAGACTGGAAGCAAGTGATTATAAATAACCCGGGATCACGTGGGGGCGGACGCATTCGTCCGCCCATGGCTGATGACGGTGTCATTTGAGCGGAGGTTCACGAAGTGAGGTTCCAGTGGGAGTCGAAGAGCCCCCTGCAATCTTTCGTGGCTAGGGCGCTTCAGGGAGTTCTCAGCGTGCAGCCTGTTTTCGCTTTAAGCGAGTCTCTATCTTCATCTGTTAACCAGGAAGGTATTAATCTGTCTTTTATGCCCCCCTACCCCCCCTACCCCCCACCCCCTTCTTATCGTCTCTGGAATGATGGGTTTAGGGACGCCCACCTCTAAAGATCTGAGAACAAAGGACTTATTTGCAAAGTATTCCGGGATAAGGAGTTAGCTCGATTTCTAGCTGAATTCTATTAAAATTCCGAGATTCTGATGGTTTTCTGACGCCGCTCGCCAACGCCAAAATGCTTCAAAAATAGTTATCAAAGAACAAACTTGGGATACTGGCACAGCTCTGCACTGGCCGTCAGAGGATTATTGTCGCATCGGCAGGAATGGAAGTCTGTGATGGGGCGCACTGGTTGATTGTGATGAAAAAGTCCGAGGTCAGATTGCGGAATTTGGAACGCTCGCGGCATCCCACTCATCGCAAAGACCGCGATGAGTGGGGCACCCGGCCGACACGGTTATCTAATCAGGCAGACACCCCGTTCGCTGGGAGAACTCCCTGACACGTACTTGCCACAGATGAAGGTGCAGGGGTCCTTCGACTCCGCAGGAGCTTCACTTCGTGAAGTTCCTGCTCCGCTCAGGATGACAAATCATTTTAGGTCTGCATGCCTCTGGTTGAGAGGTGCGAAGATTAGGGCTAGACCCTCAAGCGCCGAATCTCTCGGCGGCGCGCGCTTTCGCCTTGGCGGCTTCTTCTTCGCGGTTCTTTGGCGGCGCGTTCGTGTCGAGCGCATGGAGAAGACGAGCCGAGACTCCGGCGATTTCATCGACCGCGGCGAGGAACGCGGCTTCATTCGCCTTCGACGGCTTATTGAAACCGGTGATTTTTCTCACGAACTGAAGCGAAGCCGCTCGCACTTCTTCGTCGGTAACGGGCGGATCGAAGTTGAAGAGGGTTTTGATATTCCGGCACATTGCAGCGTGACCTCCCGGAGCGGACATTTTCTCATGGGCGGCGCATGGACGAGTCCTTATAGGAGGGACGAACCGGGATTAGAATTATCTCCGTCTCCCTTTCCACAACACGGATGTGAGGCCGGATGAGCCGGTGCCCGATCCCAAATAGGGTCGCGAAGCCAGCCCGTCCCCGACCAATGCCGGAGCAGAATTTCAGGCCGCGAGAGCTAAGCCAGTTTCCTCGCAACCGACTAGAAAATCCCGCCAGAGATTTTGAACCGGCAGGAACTCGCGCTCGTAGGTCAGGCGGAAATGCACATCACATTGCCTTACCGTGGACCACGCGTTTCGTTCCACGATGTACACGCTAACCTCGTTCATAGATTCCTCCCACGACAGCGATGCTATCAGCGCCGAGTTCGGCAGTCTGATCAAGAATGCTCGCTTGTCCGAAGGCGCGGTTGGATACGCCGCCAGTGTTCGTCCGTCATCCATCCGTCCTTGAAGCCAGCGCGCTTCGGCGGTAGTATTCAAATTCGGTCTTAACGCGACTGACTGCTTCGAGGGCTCATGCCGCAAAATTATGTTCCCATCTTTATCTTCCTCGCCGTCGTCGGCATCCTCATCGCCGTCACGCTGTGGATCTGCGTGATTATCCGCACGCAAAGTCCCAACCGCGTGAAGCTGATGCCTTATGAGTGCGGAATCGATCCCTATGACAGCGCTCGCGGACGCTATACTGTCCGCTTTTACATCATCGCCATCCTGTTTGTGATCTTCGAAGTGGAAACGATTTTCCTGTTTCCCTGGGCGGTGAAGTTCAAAGCGCTGGCCGTCTTCGGGCTGATCGAAATGCTGGTCTTCCTCGGCATCCTGATCGTTGGATTCATATGGATATGGAAGAAGGGAGCACTCGAGTGGGTGTAACTTCGTCGAGTCCCAATCCGGCTGCTTCCGATGAGATCTTCACTGCCAGCCGCTGGACCAGAGGGAACTTCTGGTTTCCGACGCGGATCGTGGTCAGCCCGCTGCGCGTGAGCCGCGTTAAGAGGCGTCTGTTCGGCAGCAACGAGGAAAGCATCGCGATTTCTCAGGTCGCTTCGGTGAAGATATCGACTGGAGTGCTGTGGTCGGACGTTCTGATTGAATCGACCGGAGGCAGCGATCCGATTACCAGTCATGGCCATCGCAAAGCCGATGCATTGCGCATCCGCGACCTGGTCGAGAGCTTTCAGGCGGCGCGGCACTGACGCGCGGGCGAATGCAACGCGGGCTTCGCGATGTCGGTCATTGTGATGTAGATCATTGACGGTGACGCAACCAGATGTTAGAAGTGAAAGTTTCCGAATACTAGCGCGGCTTTTGTAACGACAGACCCCTGCATGGCTGAGGAAGTCAAATCGCCTGCTCCACCACCGCCGCCCCAACCCCAGCCGGCCAAAACCGGGCCGTCTGGGGGCCCGGAGGGTGAGAAGGCGCCGACGGCGGAAAAGCCCGCAGCAGCGGCGACGGCCGCGCCGGCGAAGCCTGCCGCTCCCGCTAAGCCTGCGGCTCCGGCCAAGGCCGCGGGGCCCGTTCCATTGCCATGGACTTCGCCGCTGGTTGAGAAATACCGGAGCCAGTACGGCTCCGGCCTCGACGCGCTGACTTATCTGGGACAGAACTACCTTGCCGTCGATCGCTCGCTGATCCCCGACATTCTGCGCCTGCTGCGCGACGAAGAGCAATTCGATTACTGCGTCGATATCACTGCCGTGCATTATCCCAAGCGTGAAAAGCAATTCGACGTGGTGTGGATCCTCTATTCTTTTGCGCGCAACGAGCGGGTGCGGGTGAAGACGCAAATTGCCGACGGCGCTTCGATACCATCAAGCGTTGCGATCTGGCCGACCGCGAACTGGCTGGAGCGCGAGGTCTACGATATGTTCGGCATTCAGTTCGACGGACATCCTGACCTGAAGCGCATTCTTTTGCCCGATGGCTGGAAGGGCTACCCGCTGCGCAAGGATTACGACATCCTGCAACAAGACAAAGAATGGGTGCAGATCAATCTCGGAATCGAGAGCGGACAATGAGCGAGCGCAGCGGAAAGATGAGATTTTCGGCGAGGCTCTTTTTGCGAGCTGCGGTGGTTGGGCTGGTTGGTATCTGCGCGGCTCAGTCTTCGGCGTCGGCCCAAGGTGTTGCGTCTGCGGCATCGCCGAAGCCGCCGCTCAGGATCACTCTTCGTTTATTGAACGATAGCGTGAAGGTCGGAACCCCAGTTCTGTTAAAAGTGACGATCACAAATGAAACTAAGGAGCGAACGCTCGTCGATGTGCGAGACGCAGCCTGGCTAATGGGCATGGACGTTCGGGACAGCCAAGGCGACCGACCCCTAACCAGACGTGGCCGGATCATCTACCATCTCGATCCGGGTATCGAAAATGAGCTTCCAATGGACAACGGCGGCCAACTTGCTGAGCTGTATCCCGGGAAGACGGTAGTCGTGAGCCCAATTGCCGTTCCTGACCTATATGATCTGAGCCAGCCGGGGAAGTACACAATCCAAGTGCATCTTCCGGACGGGGCAGGCGGAGTCGTAAAGTCCAACACCGTTACGGTAGCTGTCGTCCCATAGGCAATGACCGACCCAATCACATCTCGCGCGAATCTCGATCTCGACACTCCCGACAAGACGTATCTTGATTCGAACGAACTCATCATTAATATGGGGCCGCAGCATCCGGCGACGCACGGCGTGCTCTGCGCCACCCCAAGCTCGACGGCGAAAAAGTTCTCGGCACCGAGTGCGTCATCGGATACCTGCATCGCGGCGTAGAAAAAATCGCCGAGAACCGCACTTACACGATGTTCGCTCCTTACGTCGATCGCATGGACTACGTCGCTGCCGTGTCGAATGGGCTTGGTTATTGCGAGGCGGTCGACCGCGGTGGAAGGTCTCGTCGTCGCACTCGCGACGCCGTTCAACCCCCTGTCGATCCTTTCGGCCGCGAGCAAGATACCGTCGGCGATCGCCGAATAGGCGACCGCGACCGTCGGCCCGCTGCGGGGCTTCTCGCGGCGCATGCCGGCCAGGCCCCGGCCGCAGTGGTTCTA
>CAVRNL010000021.1:0-31752 GCA_963722485.1 uncultured Acidobacteriaceae bacterium | reverse complement strand
CGACGGCGATCAGGGCATCCAACTGCTGCCGCTGGTACCGCTGGCGGCGAGTACGACCTACACCATCAACGTGACGGGAGTTTTGGACATTACCGGTAACACGCAATCGGCTTTCTCGGCGGTGTCATTCACGACGGGGACGGGAACCGATCTGACCAGGCCCACGATTGCGTCGACAAATCCAACCAATAGCGAGACGAATGTTCCCGACAACACCACCTGCCAAGTCGTCTTCAGCGAGCCGATGGATGTTGCAGTATTCGACCCGAACAACAGCTTGACATTGCGCGACGCCTCGAACAACGTGGTGCCGGCTACGATCACATTCTCGGCGAACAACACCACGGCCACGCTGCAGCCCAAGTCGAACCTGACTGGAGGCGGCGCGACCTACTACTTCGAGATTGGCTATCAGGCCCCCTTGTATGACTTGGGCGGAAATCAGCTCCCAGGGACGTACATAACCTTCACCACTCACTGACGGGGCACGGGGCGTTGGCGAGTTTGCAAATCACCCGTAAGCGGGAGCGGGTTCCGGGATGTAGAGGCTCCGGAGCCCGGTCGACGCCAACGACTTCAATGGAACGTTGCAGGCGCTCGCCTTCCCCTTCTCCAGCGCCAGCCTATACAAGTGGGCAGTGTCGAGCACGTGGGCCGCAGGCCAGCTATTGCGCCCATCGCCGACATATGCCGAAACACCCTTTTCGCGAGCCAGGTTGATCGCGTAAGTCACTAGGCCTTGCTTCGACCGTGTCATGGACCTGAGGAAGGCGCACCACAATGACGCGTCCGCCAGCCGCCACCATCGCACCTGCCGCCTCCTCCGAAGCTGCACGAGGAATGATCTTTGAACTCGTCTTCATATCGTTTTCTGTGGCTACCTGGCCAAAACCCGCGTTCGCCATTGCTGACGGGAGTCAGCGCGACTGCCATGCGGCCGCCAAGCGGCGTAGACCTTCTCGCGCCGGGACATTGTTGCGATCGAGCTTTAGAACAAGTCCGTATTCGTAACGCGCCAGACGATAATCGCCGCGCGCTGATGAGGAATCGGCCTGGCTCAGCAGATCCGGGATGTCCTGTCGGCTGAAACCGTCTACCGTCTTAGCCGGTTCCGAAGCGCGTTTTCGGGCAAGCGGTTTTGGTGTGGCTGGCGGTGCAGTTTGCTGGTCATTCTCATTGTCGCGAGCGGCAGAAGACGCGGTGCGTGAGTCGTGGGCGGTTGCGTTGTCGGCTGCAGGTTGATTGTGGTCACTCGACTCCGTCGCTTGCGGTGAAGGGGGGTGGAATGGATCTGTACGCTTCTGAAACGTCTCCACGGCTGGAGACGTTGCCGGTGCTCCTGAGACGGGCGCGCTGTCACTGATCGGATGATCGGTTGACGACTGCGTCGCCACCGGCTGCAAGGTTGGCACGGCTGCGGGACTTGAAGTCGCCGGAGTTGCGGATGTTTGTGACACGGCCGCCGGAGCATCCGAGGTCTCTGGATTCTGAGGACGGGCGGGCGCGGCGATGTGCTCATCAGCGGCAGGGCGAGGAACCTGCGTGGAGTCCCCACTTAGCTTTTTAGCGCTTGAAGTCAGGACTTTGATCTTGCTTTCTAGTTTCGCAACGAACGGAGGAAACGCGCCCGTTTGGGAACGAATGTAGAGAGCCCAACTCGCTGCCGCGATGAGAAGGAGGACAGAGCCCAGAATCAGACGCGGCCAGATACGCGGTGGAGTTGCCTCGAGTTGAGGGGCACGCCGAGCGCTTGCAGGGGTTGGCGGCCGGTTGCCGACCACCTTCTCTGCGGGAACCGTCGCGGGCGGGGTGAGCGGTATGCGAACCGATTGCTCCAGGAAGGCCTGCCGCATTTCCTCGCAAGTCTGGAATCGATCCTTGGGATCTTTGGCGAGGGCTTTCCGAATGACGGCATCGATCCCGCCGGGAATCGCCGGGTTAATGAGCGATGGCGCGACGGGATCCTCATTCACGATCTTGTAGAGGACAGTCGCGATATCGCCAGCAAAGGGCTTTTCGCGGGTCAGCAATTCATAGAAGGCAGCACCCAGGGAGAAGATGTCGGCGCGATGATCCACTTTCTTGCCGGCGATCTGCTCGGGAGACATGTAGCCAGGCGTACCTATGACCAGCCCGGTTAGCGTGAGGGTCGTGTTCTCGATTTTGGCAATTCCGAAGTCGAGGACTTTGATGGCACCTTCGTCGGTCACCATGAGGTTGGCCGGTTTCAGGTCGCGGTGAATGACACCGCGGGCGTGTGCAAAACCGACCGCGGCTAAAATCTGGTCAGCCCAAGAGAGGAGCGTGGGGAGGGAAGGCACGCCAACATCAGCCAATAGATGGGCCAGGGTGGTTCCTTTGACGAACTGCATGCTCAAATAAATGGCGCCGTTTTCTTCGCCAACGTCGTAGATGGTGATGATATTGGGATGATCCAGTCCGCCGGCCGCTTTGGCTTCCTGCTTGAGCCTCTCGATCATCTGGGCGCGATCGGGAGCATTACTGTCGATCAGAATAGTCTTGAGCGCGACGGTGCGGGCAATTACGGGATCGAATGCTTTATAGACGGCTCCCATGGCACCGCGCCCTAACTCTTCCTGAATCTGGTAACGGCTCAATGCTGTGAGGTTCGCCAGGCTCGCCGGACGCAGGTGCCCAGAGGGGGGCTCGTCAGCAGATCCCCGCTGCTCAACCCCGATCGTTGGGTGGTTTTGCCAATTCCATGAGAAATCTCTAATGGACTGTCATCGCAAATATGCGGAAACGCACAAGTTATCGAGCCTGTGTGCTCCATCTTCAATCATAGCCCCGCCACGTTTTGCTTCCCACTTACTTTAGTTTTGATTGGGCGATCGATCTTGTTTCAGCCGTTCCTTCCCGCGAGAAAATGTAGCTTGCGGATCTTTATGAAATTGTCGAAACCCATTTCTTTCGCCTCCCCTTCGAAGCGGCCGACCGCGATCTCTCGTCTCGAACGCTGCTCGGTCGCGGTTGTTCTCGTCGTTGTTCTTGTGGGTGGAGCATCGATTACGACTTACGCCAAAGATGCCTCCCTGACCGCGGTGGTTTTGTTCGACGGCCCTCAGGGCGCGGCGTATGTAGAGATCACGGAAGCACTACTGAATGGAAAGATCGAAGTTCGCAGCTGTGACGGGGTTTCGAGGCTCGACAAGAATACTTATAATGGGCTTCCGCGCGCGTCCCTGGCGGGCGCTAGCTCACTTCAGCGGCGCGCAGACGGCGTGCTCACGCTAACGGCAAACGGCAAGTCCGTCTGTGTTGTTCCCAGCAATCTGAAATTCGAACGGAGCGTTGAACTCACGCCAGCGGCGGCAGCTGAACAAGCCATGATTCGCGGTACGCCTGTCTCTTCATCGCCTCGCGATGCCATGATCCCAGCATTCAAGCCCGGTGTGCAGTTGGTGTTTATCGCCGCTCCGGACGTTGAACTTGCTGACTTCCTGCGGGCACAGCGAGCGAACACGGTCAGAGACTGGGAGGATTTCTTAACGCGTTATCCGTCTTCCGCACGCCGAGCATCCGCTCAAAATGCCATCGCGGGATTTCATCAGGCGGCAGCCGAAGCTGCTTTTGCGCAGTATCAAGGTTCGAGCGGAGCCAAAACGCAAGACCTCGCCATGCTGCGGCAAGCGAACTTGGAGGCGCAAACCGCCAGCCAGTCGTCTCCAGGCTACAACCCCGCTGCGCGGTTAATCGACGACATAGGGCGCGAATTGGACAACCAGGCGCGACTCGATCAGACACGCCTGCAGGCGTACCGAAAAGCCCTGCAAGACCATACGCCTGGGTATTCGCAACTGTCTGCCGCCAAGCTGCATGTAGAACGCCTGTTGGAAGTCCGGCCGGACTATGCTCCTCTGCTCAGTCTCCAGCGCGAGATTGCCGCCGAGCAGCGGAAACTGGAAACGACCATCGTGAACGCGCAGGTGTTGGTGGCAGAGTCGCGTTACGACCAGGCCGTCAACTCGCTTGGTCCCTATGTCGCATTCGCTTCCGAAATACCCCGCTTGGATGCCGTGCTCAACGCAGCGTTCCAACACCACTACGAACGCGGACAAAAACTGGCGGCTAGTCAGGACTGGGAAAAAGCAAGCGTCGAGTTTGGCAACGCGGCGGCCATCCGGCCCGACCGCAAGGATGTCCAGACCGCCGCCGACAACGCTGCCGCTCAAATCGAGGCCCAACGCAATCGGCAGGCGGCAAACGCCGCCGTTCTCGAGAGCGACGAGTACGCGCGGAAGAACCAATTTGTCGAGGCCTATAACGTACTCGCCGACTTACCCGAGAAACAGCGCGCCCTGGTAACGTCGCAGCTCGCGGCGTTGTCGCACGCCTATATCGGCGCCGCCGTGCAGCGCGCACAGAAAATCCAGGAGTCGCACGTTCCGATCAAAAACCCCGCTGACGAGAATGCAGCGCTGGAGGCCTATGTTCTGTGGGATCGCGCCAGCTCTCTAGGGGATGACCCGGCGATCACCCTCAAACGCGATTTCCTTTCCGCCAAGATCAGTGCTTACTACCTCGACCAGGCCAATCGATATCTGCAGAAGGCTTCGGGATCCGGAGCCGGTGTTGGTTGGCTTTACCTGAAACAAGCTGTTCGTTACGGGATCACCAATCTCGACAGTCTGAAAGATGAGATGGCCCGTTACGAACCACTTTATCAACGGCGATCCCAACTCTCGATCGGCATCGAGTTTCGCGATCAAACCTCACGTCGCGACAGCCATGGTTTCGCCGACCAGCTTGCAGACGCGGTAACCAGGGGACTCGATTCCTCCGGGATGCCGATTGCGGTCATGCGTAATTCCTCGGAGGTTGAGGAAGCCCAACAGCCCAATTTCACGCTCGTCGGACAGGTTCTGGAACATCGCATGGTCAAGAACGCGAACCTGGAGGCTCCGGAATCGAAATACCGGGCGGGCACGCACGAGACAAGAAATCCGGCTTGGCTGCAAATCGAAAGCGGCCTTGATACCGCTCAACAGCAGCTCAGCTCGGCGCAACATGCGCTGGCTGACGCCCAGGCCCAACACAAGAAGAAGCAAGTGATTTCAGATGCCAGTGACGCGGTGCAGCAGGCACAGAAGAGCGTCGACGAGTTGCGACATAAGTTGGAAACGACGGAGCAGAGCCACGTGGAGACGGTGGTTGAGTCTTATCACTACACAAAGAAGACCATTGATCTGACGGCGTCGGCGAAGATCGAATTCCAGTTCCGCGACCGGTCGGGTAATTTTGTCGGGCAGCCTGCCGATGTGCGTAAGGACAAACGCGCCACGACAGTCGTCTTGCAAGATGTCAAAGCGGAAGATACCGAAGGAATCACCAACCAGGGGGTGGAACCGGACGGGGCGCAGTTTCTGACCGATCTGGAAATTGAGTCCCGGAATGCCTTGATCAAAGGGGTGCGAGAAAGAGCGGCGGAGCTACCGGCGGCAGTTTTGCAGGCAGCGAAAACACTGGCGCAACAGGGCGACGCGGACGGAGCCGCGGAATTGTATGTGCTGTACTTGAATGCAACTCCTCAGGGTGCATCTCCGGGGCGAGACGAGGCAGTCAAGTTTCTGCGCGATCAGTTCAATTTGGCGGTGTCGGCGGATACTAAGCTGTAACCAGCGAATCGATGGCACTTTGTGACTAAAGGGGCTCGATACATTTTGGCGCCTATTGGAACCTGCCAGCGAAAAGGCCATATGGATCGCTCGCTTTGCTGGTGGAAAGGAGTATAGAACCATGGCGGACAGTCCCAAGAGAGATCCGGAGCTTTCGTCTCGTCTGAGGAAGACCAACGAAGAGCTTAAGAACCTGCAAAACTCAGTAAAAACCGGAATGATCAATGTGAAGGTTCTGATGGATTTCCGGACCGCTATCGAACGAGCTCGCCAGGCAAGCGTAGCCGTACAGCAATGGCTCGATGCACAAGGAAAAGGAGGCGATCCTTACAAGCTGATGGAGCAGGTAGTAAGGCAGCGCGTTGAAATGGCGACTCAGCTGATCAAGGACGTCACAGTTGACCTCGAAAGCCTCGACGTAGACTTCGACACGCCCGGCCTTTCTGCACTCAACACTGCCGTGCGCAAGCTTGGCGAGCGTTTAGAAAAGCTGTTCCCCAAGTGATCTCTGCGCGGGGAGGCAAAGGGGAGGCGGGTACCTTGGTACTCTTCCCTTCCGTGTTTTTGGGCGCAGAATAGTTAGTGATCATCCAGCGGTAACGCCAAGGGGAGCTTTTCTGTCATACCAGAATTGCTTTCCCTGATCGCGCATTTTGGAGGCGTGCAATGGCCGAGCTGTTTCTCAAATTCGAAGATCGGATCTTACAAGAGCTCTTGCTTTCCGGCGGCACGGTCACGATTGGCCGTCAGCCGGACAACGTCGTTCGCATCGACAATCCTGCGGTGTCCGGACATCACGCCAAAATCTACGCAGAAGGCGATCACTATGTAATCGAAGACGCCGAGAGCTTTAATAGCACGTACGTCAATGGTCAACGGATCAGTAAGGTAATACTGAAGGACGGAGACAACGTGACGATCGGCAAGCACACGATCGAATTTCGTGACGAGGTACGCGTTGCTTCTTCTTATGAAGCGCACGTCAACGGGCAGGTGCCGAAAGTTGCGCCGCCACAGCTCGATCGCACCATGGTCTTGGACACGGCAAAGGCGAAAGAAATGCTCGCTCAAGCAGCCGCGGCAGCTTACTCCGCCGGCCCGGTTGCGGTCCGGAGAATCGGCATTTCTCAAAGCCAGTCGCCAGTCAATACCACGCTCGCGGTACATCAAACCATTGGCACGCTGACCATCGTCAAAGGCCGAACTGACCAGCAGCGGTACTTTCTGACTAGTAAACTGACGCTGATCGGAAAATCGAGGATGGCCGGCATTCGGCTAAAGCGGTGGTTCGCTCCCCGCGTCGCAGCCTTGATTTACCGAGGTGAGGATGGCTACTTCATCGCTGCTTCGGAAAACAAGGTAAAGATCAGGGTGAACGATATCTTGGTCGAGGGCGGCCAAAAACAACTCGAAGCGGGTGACGTAATCGAATTCGCAGATATCAAGGCTGTTTTTGCTACGTAACTGGGACGCAACCCTTAGATCCCCAGAGAACAGTTCGACTTTCAGACTGCCCTATAGAGCGCGCAGTCAAGTTCTAACTAGAGAATTACTCTCGCGAGTAGTCAGCGCGGGCGAAGATGGAGTAGATGATGCGGTCCACGCTTTCTATATTGACGAAGCAAACCACGGGCCGACTGCGGCGGCGGACCTCGACAGAGCAGCGTCGATCACGCTGGTGCTGCGCAGTTTGCGCCACAGATGCTGGGGGGAAAGCGAAGAAGGAGTTCCGCGGCGTGTCTGAACTGAAATTCGAGGAGCAATGGCTCTAGTTAGGGCAACTGATTGAGGCAACATATCTCATCCACCCAATGTCACTACACCGCCGTCGCCGTCCACCGTGATCTGCTGTCCGCCGTGGATGCGGTCGGTGGCCACGCCGGTTCCGAGCACGGCGGGCACGCCGTATTCACGCGCCACGATCGAGCTGTGACTGAGCGGGCCGCCCACATCCGTAACGATGCCTGACGCCATCGCGAACAGCGGCGTCCACGCGGGCGTTGTGATTTTGGCGACGAGAATATCGCCCGGCTTCATCCAGTCGAACTCTTCGGGACCGTGAATCACACAGGCTGGGCCCGTCACCCTCCCTGGGCTGGCGCCAATTCCTCTGATGGTGCTGCCTTCCGCCTGGCTGCTGCGCGCGGGCATCCAGCGGCTGAAGTCCAGGCCGAAGAACCGGGCGCCTCCCTTAACCGGCAACGCGACCGGCGGCGTGACGCCATGCTCCCGCCGCCAAGTCTCGCGCCGGTCCGCTATCGCGCGACGATAATCCTCCGCGGGTTGGCCGGCATCGAGCAAGCGCGCTGCTTCCTCCACTTCTTCCCACTTCAACCAAAACACCTCGTCGCGTTCCGCAATTGCGCCCGCCGCAACCATCCGGCGCCCGGCTTCGCGCAAGATGCGGCGCAACACCGGCCATCCCAGGCCGACGTCGGCGAGCGCGTCCTCGCGCAGCGGCGCCCAACGTTGGGCCCAGCCGCGCGCGCGCTTGAACAGTCGCAGGCGCAGCCCACCCAGGCGCGCGAGCAACGATTCGGCGGCCTGCTCCCGCGCCGCCGTTGCCGCCGCCTGCCGCTCGTACGGGTTGCGGCCTTGTCCCGCAACAAAGTATTTGAGCGTTTCGAGCAGTGACGCCGGAGCCTCGGCGGGGACGGTCTTGGCGAAATCCAGGTCATAGACAGCGTGACCAAAATGATTCAGATGTTCCGCGAGGCGGCCGGTAAAATCGTGCCAGCTTTCTCCGTCGGCTATGGGCGCCGATTGCGATTCGTAGGCTGTGGCAATGTCCTTGCCGCTGGTCCGGGCAAGGTATCCGGCAAGTTCACTTTCGAGGCGCGCCCACATCGCGAGATCGTAGAGCGATTTCTCCGCGCGGATCGGCGCGCTATCGAAGCCCAATAGGAACGTCAGTGCGGGCGGGTCGCTGTTGCGCTTGATGAGGCGGTTATACGCGTTTGTAAAAGCAGCTTCGCTGAGATTCACAACTGCGAGGACGAGCTGGATGCTCACATAGTAGCTTGCCGCCGCTTCCACGATCTGGTGCGCGCCGGCGAGCAGGTCCAGCGCGGGCGTCGCGGCCAGGTCGCGCGCGGTCCACTTGCTGGCCACGTTGACATAATGCGGGCGTGCTTCATCGGCCCACCGCGTCCGCGCCGTGCGCAGCAACCCGGCCATCCTGCGTCCCCGCACAGTCAGAGTGAGAAAGAACTGTGCCAATTGCCGCGCATTCAACGCCACTTCGTAATAGACGTACTCATTGATGGTCACGAGCGCAAACGAGTCACTGCGGAGCCCCAGTGCCTCCTCCATCGCCTTCAGCGTCGCGTCGGTCCAAAGCGGCAAAGCCAGCGTCGCGAACAGTGGCGAGAGCGGCTCGGGGAGCAATTCGGCCACGCTTTGTCGAAAGTATCTGGCTCCTGCTCGCGGTATCTTCCATTCGAGCGCCGCGTGTGGTTCGGGCAGCGCGGTCACCGGCCGCGCCTGCACAATAAAGATCCGCCCATCGCACATGGCCCATTCGATATCCATCGGCTGGCCGTAGAGCTGCTCGATCTTCATGCCCAGCCGTGCCAGTTCCGCAGTCTGTTGCGGGTCCAGCGCGGCTCGTTGGCGCTTGCCGGCCGGGACAGGTTCATCGCGCGTGCCCTCATTCGAGCGCACCGTCATGACCTCTTTGTCGGCGATTTCCTGTGATGCAACTGCTCCTGTTCGCTTGTTGATGACAATGGTGTCTGGGGTAACCCGGCCACTGACGATCGCCTCGCCCAAACCCCATGCCGCGTTGATCATCAGTTCGTCGCGCGCGCCCGTCACCGGATTGGCAGTGAAGACCACGCCTGCGACCTCGGCCGCAACCAGTTGCTGCACGACGACGGCCATGCTGACGTCTTCCGGCCGGATCCCCTGTCGCTGGCGGTAACCGATCGCGCGCCCCGTCCACAACGACGCCCAGCACCGCTTGACTGCATGGATCACTTCATCGCCGCCGCGCACGTTGAGGTACGATTCCAGTTGGCCCGCGAACGACATGCCCGGCAAATCTTCCGCCGTTGCCGACGAGCGCACCGCGACGGGAGCATTGGCGCCCAGTTCGCCGTACCACTGCCGTATCATCTCGGCGATGTCGCCGGGAATCGTGCCTCGTGCGATGAGCGTTTGGATTTGCTCCGACGCGCGATCGAGCGCGGCGAGGTCTTTGCCCTGTGCCTGTGCTGCGGCGGACAGAATCCTGTCGCCGAGATGGTTCTCCTCCACATAGCGCCGATAAGCGTCGGTGGTGATGTGGAAGCCGGGCGGAACGGGCAAGCCCGCCGTCGCCATGCGCGCCAGCGATGCACCCTTGCCGCCCACCCGATCGAGTGTCGCCTGGGGACTATCCAGATTGAGAATGAATGGACTGGTATGAGGTAAAGTCATCTTTGGTGTCGATCCTTTCCAAAGCCCGCCTCCCGCGCGCAACTGATCTCCCGCAACTCGATCCGCCGCAGTACACCATTGCTTAATCTCGGTGCCGTGATACTCGTAACGTGTTCACCTTACGCGCCACAAGTGGTAGTGTCACCAATTTTCGGATCGCCAGCCTCAAGGGAGCGGAACGTTCAGTTTTGTCCGGAGAACGGAAACTTCTCAAGCCCGATGAGCTTGGCGGAAACGGGGGGCGACTCCAGGTTGAGCTGAGTTTAATCGTCCCGTAAGATTCGCGGGCTAGTGTCCGAGAGGATAAGAATGTCGGGGGCGTTGTCACTTGCGCTCCTGGCCTTACTCGTCCTCCTCTTGGCGGCAATGCCTTGGCGTCGCCCGCATCCCAATCATCAGTTTATTTTGGAATTACTGCAGCTATTGGAGGATGAGCGGAGAGATTCGGGTAACTCGTCAATAACTCGTTCGCAGTGGTTGTCAGGCAGCGCTGCGAGAAACAGTTCTCGCCGCTAGATCCTTGGTGATCATCTGCAAGATGGACAATGGAATCCGCAGGCTTCTCGCAACTCCTGATTTTCGCGAAATCGCCTCGATCGCAGCTCCCTTTTCGTCGAGGATCGGATTAGAGGTCAGATCGAACTCCTCTCCATACATGCGTATCCGATTGCGGTGCGCGTAGCCCAGCGTTTTGAGTCTTTCGCAGAGTTGACCATCTCTATCAATTTGGATTGCCATAAGTCCCCGTATGATTTCAATGTGACAGTCGTGCAGGTTGAATGCAGTGGCTTGTTCGCAGCCCGAGACAAGGTACTTCTTTTAGTCTACGGCGGCATCAAGCGGCATGACAAGGCCGGAATGGCCAACGAAATCAGCGCTTTCCAGCGAAAGGTCAATGGTCACGCTTGATGGTTCTGTTCATTGACAGCAGCCACAGTCCATCGCCTGGCGCAATCGCGATTTGCCAGACCTCCTGCACTTTGAACAGCGGCGCACCGCTGGCCCACAATGTGGAGGGCGCCGTCGTCCTGAGAACGAGCAGGGCCAAAATCAGCCGCGAGACTGCGCGGTTCCTTTTATCGCTCAGCGCCAGAGTCGACTTCGTGAGTGTCATGTCAAAGTTGTCGATTCCGGGACCTTGGAAAAATCGCCGGAGCACGTCCCCAACTGCCCAAGCGCCTCCGTGGTGAATGCCGCCGGGTTGAACTCGTACCGACTGTTTCTCGGATTGGCATTGATATGCAGCGGCGTTCCACCGCACTCCGGCGGGTCTGGCCGGTAGTTGTTATGCCGTTCCCCAGCGTTCCGAGCAGCGAATTGTGCGAGTCATCGTACAAAGTGACGACGAAGACAAAGGTCCACGAAACAGACTCTGCTTAGAGGTGCGCACGCCACAATCCGAGAGAGAAGTTCAGCCCCTGTAACAGAGGTTTCACTCGATCTTCATAGTCCCGTAATAAGCCCGTAACGATTGCCAACTATTATCGCTGCTCGTACTTCCACCGCCCCAATGTCTTTCCACCCAATGTCGCAGGACCGATCCCAGTTGCGTGAGGAAAAATCCAATGAGGAGAACTGTGTATATGTCACGAAAAACGGCTCGAGATCATTCTCTAGGCAGGCCTCGTATCAATTGTCTGCGGGCGCTCGCCGTCCTGGCAATAACAGCGGCTCTGAGCGTTTCGGCGCTGGCGCAGTCCGTACCGTTCCCGACGTACACGGTAGGCGCGAACCAGAACGCGTCGCAGGGCCCGGACTACCCTTCAACCTTTACCACCCCGTGGGTCGTCAGTGATGGGCAGATCATCACCCCCGCCGGCACGACGGTCTACCTCGGCATCACGACCCGGGCCAAAGCCGTCGCCCTGAACCCGAATACAAGCACGCACACCGCCGCCGTCCTTCAGATGGGCGCCCCACAGGCCGTTACCGTTTTCAACACCCAGACCGGCGCTGTCCTGCAGAACTACCTACCGTTCGGAACCAAGAGCGGCAGCTCCGTCGGCATTACCTATACGGCGGATGGGTTGCACCTGCTGTTTAGCCAGGACGGCGGCTACGGGCCGGCCTACGTTGCCATCGCCAGCGTCGACCCGGTGACGGGCTTGCTCACAGACCAGGCCCATGTCGGTGTTTCGCTGGACGTCAACGACGGCGGCTATCTGACCACCGTTACCTGCTATCCGTACAATGCTACGACGACGCCCGCCTCGGGCAGCCCTCCGGGGACCACAGGCAGCATCGAAATCCCCTGCGGCCAGACCGTCTCGCTGGTGTCGGACGGTGCACCCACTGCCTATCCGACCGGCATCGCGATCTCGCCGGATGGCAAGACGGCTTACGTGGTGCTGGACAACAACGATACGTTGACCAAGATCAACCTGACCGCGGCGACCCCGACGGAGGGTCCAGAAGTCCGCGTCGGCAACGTTCCGCACAGTGTCGTGATTTCGCCGGATGGTAGCACCGCCTATGTCTCCAACGAGGGCGGACGAATTGCTAAAGCGACGGACTTCCAGGGATACTCGAACGGCACCCCGGTCGTCGCCGAATATCCGACCGGCTCTACGTCCACCGGCACCGTTTCCGTGGTGAACCTGTCCACGTTCAAGGTCACCAAGAGCATCTCGACCGGCCTGCACCCGACGGGCATGGCGTTTTACGGAACCAACCTCCTGGTCGCCGATGCCTACGGCGACAGCATCACGGTGATCGACACGACTTCCAACACCGTGGCGTCGACAATCAAACTTGAGCTGCCGATCAAAGTGCCCGGCGGGGGGCTTGTTGGTGCGGGGCCGAACTCAATCGCCGTCGATGCGGTGAACGGCATCGCCTACGTCGCACTGTACAATGCCAACGCGGTTGCCGTGGTTAACCTCACCTCGAACCTGGTCCAGGGCCTGATCCCGGTCGGCTATGCGCCGAGCTCGGTCGTGCTGGACGCGGCGGACGGTGAACTGCTCGTTGCCAACGACAAGGGCATCGGCACCACGGGTTTCGGTGTGGCAGCGCCTCCGACTAATACGGCCGAAAATTCGTACGGAAAAGAATTCGGCGTGTACGACTTCAACACCCACCAGGACCTCGGCACCGTGAGCATCGTTCCCATTCCGAACAGCTCGACTCTGTCGGTGATGACGACGCAGGTGTACGACAACAACCATTGGGATCTGGCGGAAAATATCGCGTCTGCCTCCGGTGGTAACCGGAATGCCACGCCGGTCGCAATCCCGGCGAAGATTGGCAGTCCGTCGGTGATCAAACACGTATTCGTGATCATCCGCGAAAATCGCACCTACGATCAGATTCTGGGCGACGTGGTCGGCGGCAACGGCGACCCCACCCTGGCAACGTTCGGCGACGGCTCCGCAGCGTCCAGCTACGGCCTCGCACCGGATACGCCAAACGCGCACACGCTAGTACAGCGTTTCCCGCTTTTGGACAACTTCTACGACCCCAGCCGGCAGTCGGCTGACGGTCACAACTGGATCACGCAGGCCATGGCTCCCTACTCCGACGACATCCAGTCGCCGGACTGGCTCCGCGATTACCCCTCCAACGGCGGCGAGGCCCTTGCCTACCAGAAGGCCGGCCACCTGTGGGATGTGGCTGCAAAGGCTGGCGTTTCGTTTAAGAACTACGGCGAGTACATCGAGTACAACACCTTCCTGACGCCGACCGGGTCGACCACCGAGCCACTATGGATCGACTTCTTCAACGACATAACGGCTTACGAGTGTGGCGCCGAGCCCCAGCTCTACAACTACAGCACTGTCGCGTCGCACTCCCCGCTCCCGAACCTGATTAAGAACACGGTCCAGAACTATCCGCAGTTCGACTTGGGCATCCCCGATCAGTTCCGCTTCGATATCTGGAATCAGGACTTCCAGAACGACGTCAACAACAATCAGGTGCCCCAGTTGGAGTTCATGTGGATTAGCTCCGACCACACCGGCGGGCCGCCGCCCGCGCAAGTCATGCAGGCCGATAACGACCTGGCCCTTGGCCGCTTTGTCGACGCCATCAGCCACAGCTCCATCTGGTCCTCTTCAGCGATCTTTGTCGAGGAAGACGACGCGCAGACCGGCGTCGACCATGTGGACGGCCACCGCAGCCCGGGCTATGTCATCAGCCCCTACGTCAAGCAGCAAGTGAACCCCGATGGCACGGGCGCTGGGGTCACGGAAGACAGCACCTTCTACACGCAGGTCAACATGACCCGCACAATCGAGCAGATTCTCGGTCTGAAGCCCATGAACCAGTTCGACCTCGTGGCCTCGCCGATGCAGACGCTCTTCATCAATAACCCCCCGGCGAATAACTTCCTGCCGTGGACGCACGTGCCGGCCGGGTTCCCGCTGAACACGGGCGTTACCCAGACTCCAACTCAGACCATCCCCGCGTGCCCTGCTGCGACCCCTGCAGTCAAGGCTCAGTCCACCCGGACCGAGAGCCCTGCAGTTAAGGCTCTCAGGGCAGGATGGATGGCGAAGAAGACCGAGGTCTTCGCTGGCAAATATCACACGCCAGACTCCGAAGACTCGGACACCGTCAACCACCTGAACTGGTACGAAGCCACCGGGTTTATGCGGCCGTATCCCGGAGAGAAGACGGTTCGCCCCGCGAGCGACTTCAACAAACCGGCACCTGCCAAGGCTGACGACGACGACTAGACACGTTTAGAACTGAACAGCCCTCTCCCCGATGACCGGGGAGAGGTTTTTTTGTTCACACCTAAAAGGCAAAGTCCAAACCAATCCGAACCTCCCCACCACTCGTGAATGTTACTGCCCGGCCTTCTTCCCGCGGCACCGGATTAGTCCCCATAAGCGTGCAACTGGCGTTTGCGAGACAAGGTGCAAAGGAACGCGGAGAGAGATGACGCTGAGCGCCGGTCGGATGACAGCTACAGCCCGCGCCGACTCGGCGCTTCAGAAGCCGACGAGAAATATGGACTGAGTCAGTCTGACGACTGCAATGAAATTGGAGCGGAGCTTTTGCCTCCGTCCCAATTTGATAAGATTTCGAAAATCTCAGCCTGGGAACAGCGCATAGTCTAAACCCCAACATTTGCGACGGACCCGTTGGATTAGATGTTTTCGATCAATCCGCATGCCGTCCAGCCGCCATCGACGGGAAGGTTGATTCCCGTAATGTAACTGGACATAGGATCGCACAGGAATGCTACTGCGTTGGCAACGTCTTCGGGCTGTCCCCATCGATTCAGAAGCGTATGACGGCTCCGGGCAGCGTTCAGTACGGGATTCTTGTACGAGCGGTCTGTCATCGCAGTGTGAATATATCCGGGCGAAACGCAATTCACGCGGATTGCAGCAGCGCCGAGATCGTAGGCAAAAGACCGCGTAAGGCCGAGAACTCCGGCTTTGGATGCGTGGTAAGCCGGATTGCCGGGAAAGCCAAGCTGCGTGGCCAGTGAACCGATGAATACGATTCCACCTTCCTGAATACTGCCGTCCGTCACGCGATTGGCAAAATGGCGCGCCCACCGGAATGGAGCCTGCAAGTTGACATCGATGGTGACTTGCCAATCGGAATCAGCCTGCGGAATGCCGGGACGAGTGACTCCTGCATTATTGACGAGATAAATCTCACGACAGCCGCCGGAGACCGCTTGCTCGAAGGCGGCTTCGATGACCGCTTTGTCAAGAACATCGCCTTGAATTGTAAGATCGGCGCAACCGGCAGGAATTGGAGTGAGATCGACACCGACGATCCGGTGCCCGCGCTCGTGAAGCTTGCTGGCGATGGCCAATCCGTTGCCCGCGGCTGCTCCCGTGACGATGCATGTGGCAAATGTGGACACTTGGACTATTTCTCCAGAAAACGAATGGTCCGGCGCCGAAGAACGACTTCCGGCTCGAAAATATTCGAGTCGGAACAGATGGCTTCGACGATCCGTCCCGCAACGTCCGTAGGTTGTAGAAAACTACTTCGATCCTGTTCCGTCAAGCGCCGGCCCATTTCTGTGTCCATGGTACCCATGGAGAACAACCAGAACCGCGCATTCGTATGCGCGTATTCGTCATTCATGGCCCGGACAAAGCCAAGCAAGCCATGTTTGACCGCGCAATAGACTGACGTGTTTCGGAATCCGGCATAGGCGGAAGTGGAGCCGATGAAGCAATAATCGCGGCGCTCTCCGGTGTCAGGCGGATGCTGAGACAGGAGCCTGCGCACGAGCTGAATCACGTCCACCAGTCCCACTTCGATCTCTTGCGCGATTTCAGCATCTTCCATTGCAACGAGCGGCTTTGGCGAGAACAGCGCCTGGGTGAAGAAATATGCATCGCAGGGAAGCTCAGGATTGAACGAGGAGTACTTGCGATCGACGGCGAATACCCGGACGTGATTCCCGCGCACGGCATTCTGAAACTTTTGCTCGAGTGCATTCTGCCTGGTCTTACGCGTAACCAGGTCAACGTGCCATTTGCGAGCCAGCAGCGCCTGTGCGATTGCTTCAGCCAATCCACCTGATGCACCGAAGATCAGCGATTTCACCAGGAGAGCTCCGAAAGTGGAGTCGTATACGGCTTGCCGTCCTTGTCGATTTGCGTCTTCACGGAAGGTCCCCGATTCTCGTATTTCTCAATGCGCAGGTCCACGATGACCGGTTTGTCGTTGGGCGTGACTTTCGCCAACACCGCATCGAGCGCATCCAGAGATTGCACGAGGATATAACGGAGATTAAAGGCTTCGGCAACTTTCGCCAAGTCCGGGATGTACAGGCCGGTCTCGCGATCGACGCCGCTGACGTTGCCAAAATACCGGGTCTGGGATGAGCGAATGGATTCATATCCGCCGTTGTTCAGCACAAACAGCACGAAGCCCTTGGGGGCGTAGTGCGAGAGCGTGGCGAGTTCTTGAATATTCAACATGAGGCCGCCATCCGCTTCCAGACAGATCACCTGCCGCGGAGAACCAAACGCGGCGCCGATCGCATGCGGCAGCCCTAAGCCCATGGAACCTAAGGCAGCGCCGTTGAAGAAACGTGTACCTTTTCCTGGAGCGAAAAATCGGGTCAACGTTTCTTCCGCATAGCCGGAACTCGCCGGCACAAACACTTTGCCGTCAGACCAGCGCGAGAGCCGTCCGGCAATACCGTACACGGTCATCTTTTCCGAAGCCAGTCGCTCGCGCTCTTCTTTTAAGTACGACTTGCGTTTCTCCGTACACCACTCCAGCCAGGATGACTCCGCGGCGCTCTTCGACGACGCCCTGTCTGCGATTGCCTCGGGCAGGCAGCGAAGATCCGCCGGAATACATTTGGAGTTCGGGAAACCACGAAACTTTGCGAGTTCGCTGGGATCTATGTCGACGAAGTACCGGGTAGCTTGCGCGCCGAAAGCCTCGCGCTGAAAGGCGGTGGTTCCGAGATCGAGCCGGGCGCCGAGAAAAAGGATGCAATCGGCGTGAGCTAGTATCTCATTCGAATAAATCGGCGCCAACCCTCCGGGGCAACCGAAATACCAAGGTTCGTCGCTCGAGAGAATATCAAACGACAGCCACGAGAATACAGCTGGAATTGCGTGCTGCGCGATGAAGCTGCGGACTTCATTGTCAACCCCGGCAATGCGGCAGCCGTTGCCTACATAGAGCAGCGGACGCCGGGCCTTTAATAGCTGGTCCAAGGCGAGCGACAAAGCTTTACGGCTCTCACCAGTATTAGTGTCCGAAGCTTCAAAGGCGCCTCGTTGAATGGATGCAACCGCACTCGCCATGTCGGCAGCGGAATACTCTACGGGCGCACCTTGCACGTCGAGCGGAATCTCGACGAAAACCGGCCCCGGTCGTTCCTTGAACGTTTCGACAATCGTTTCTGTGAGATCCCTCCGGTAATTCTCCAAATCAAGCTGCGCAAAACGCTTGACGCACGGAGAGATAATCTCGCGCGAACGAATTTCCTGAATACCGTGCGTGCGGGTGCCGTAGCGGTCGATGTCGGCAGTCTTGATCTGCCCAGCCAATACGATCAGCGGGGTTGAATCACCGTACGCGGAAATCAGCGAGGTCACGGAATTGGAAACGCCGGGTCCGGCCGTGATAACCGCGAAACCCGCGCGGCGAAAATCGCTTGCCTTGGCGTAGCCCTCCGCCGCTGCGACACACGCCTGCTCGTGCTGGCAGTAAACGGGTTTTAGCTCAACATGGCTGGCCACCGCCCGATTCAGATGCATCGCCATGCCGCCGGTGAGAGAAAAGACCGTCCGTGTTCCCAGCGCCGCTACCAGATCCACTGCGTAGCTCGCAACATTTTGATCTCGACTGATATAGGGGACGGGCAAGCCCTAATCATACAACCGTTCAAACAATTCCCGAAGGTCACCACACGCAGGCAACAGGTTACTTTGGTTCCAAGCATCTCACTGTTACTGCGCTTACTGTGAATGATGGCTGTGTAAGATCAGAACATTAAACACAGAGAATTGCGCCGACGATTGCAGCGCCGATGGGACCACCGACGTCGGAATCCAAAACTTGTCGCTGAGGGATCGTGAACGAATATTTGAAGCAACTCGAAGCGCTTCTCAGCGAGCCGATGGCGTCGGTGCGCGAACGAGAGCGCGCGGCTTTTGACCGCGAATTGGCAAAGTGTGAAGGCCGCCTTGTGCTCGTTGGGGCAGGCAATCTCGGTCGCCGGGCGCTTTCCTGCCTGCGTTCCGCGGGGATCTCACCTCTAGCATTCACTGACAATGGCCGGGCTCGCTGGGGCACGGAGGTTGACAATCTTCCGGTTCTTTCTCCTGAGATTGCTGCTGGACGATTCGGTTCGTCGGCGCTCTTCGTGGTTACAATTTGGTCTCCAGGCCACCGTTACGCTGATACGCGAACGCAACTGCTGGGGATTGGCTGCCGTAATGTGATTTGCGCTACCCGGTTACGCTGGAAATTCGCTGACCAACTATTACCCGATTACTGTCAAGATCTTCCGCACAAAGTCTATAAGCAAGCGAGTTCCGTATTGGAAGCTGCCCGGCTGATGGCGGACGATTTCTCGTGCGAGGAATTCTTGCGCCAGGTACGCTGGCGTGCTCTCGGGGACTTTGGCGAACTGTCCCCGCCACAACCTCACCAATATTTTCCCGATGGACTCTTTCGTCTATCGCCCCAGGAAGTATTCGTGGATTGTGGGGCTTATGACGGAATAACTGTCCGGCGATTTCTGAAGCGTGTTCCCGGATTTCTCCGGATCTGCGCCATTGATGCCGATCCGAGAAACTACGAACAGCTCGTGCACACGGTCTCGGCTCTGCCTGGCCGGGACAGAATTGAGATGCATCATCTCGCAGTAGGAGCCGATCGCGCCACCGTACGATTTCAATCCACCGGAACCGTCCAAGCCGCCGTTTCAAGCGATGGCGATATCGAAGTGGAGCAGGTCTCACTGGACGAACTTCTGCAGGGCGCAGAACCTACATTCATCAAGATGGATATAGAAGGCGCTGAATGGGGAGCGCTTGAGGGCGCGCGCCGTCTGATTCGCCAGTCGCAACCACTGTTAGCGGTATGTGTTTATCACACTCCGTCAGACCTCTGGCGAATTCCGCTGAAGATTCACGAACTTGCACCGAAGCACTCTCTCTATCTGCGTCCTCATGTCGAAGATGGATGGGACTTGGTGTGCTACGCCATTCCGCCGGAACGAGTGAGTGCGATGGACGGGAGTGCGAGAAATAAAAGCCAGGGAATCGAGCACGGGGAGAAGTCATGAAAAAACGCAAGGTGATGCTAATTTGGCCGTGGAAGGATGTAAAAGGGCAGGCCCTGGAATTGTTCCCCATCGGCCTCGGCTATCTGATCGGCAACATCGATCGAGAACGTTTCGACGTTCGTATCCTGGATTGCGTGTTGAATGATATCGCGCCGGGAAGCGTAGCCTTTGCGAAAGAGTTGAAGCAGTTCAACCCCGACATCGTGGGAATTTCATGGTGGAGCAATGTCACCGTGGTGGTCGAGGACACGATTCGTGTGATCAGGCAGGTATTGCCCGATGCCATCCTCATGGCGGGCGGGCCTCATTTGACCGGATGTGGAGACTCCGTAGTTGCCGGTCGTTGTGTGGATTTTGCTTTCAGCGGCGAAGCGGAACTGGGTTGCGCGCGGTTGTTGGAAGCGATTCAAGACGCGGATGGCTTTCCGCCCGCCGGCGTTTTGGCGGCCATCCCCGGCCTCATCTACCGCGATGGCGATTCCGTGCGCCGCAACGCCACTAACTTTGTGCAAGACCTGGACGCGGTTCACGGCATTGATTATGAAAGTCTGAACCTGCGCGACTATCATGCCCGCGGTTATTACTACGGCGCCAAATTACAGAAAAAATCGGAACTAACTGCGCCCATCATGACCGCACGTGGCTGCCCGTTCCACTGCACCTTTTGCATGGCGCCTCAAATCGATGGACGAGGCATCCGGCGGCATTCCCTTGAGCAGGTCATCGGCACCATCAAAACCCTGTACAACGATTTCGGCGTGCGCTACGTCGCGATCATCGACGACAACTTCACCATCAACAAAAAGTGGGCCATGAAAGTCTGCAACGCCATTGCCGATTTGAATTATCCGGATCTGGCCATGGGCACACCCAACGGCATCCCGCTGGCGGGCATGGACCTCGAGCTGGCGCAGGCGATGAAGCGCGCGGGATGGCGTGAAGTGATGATCGCCCCTGAAAGTGGCTCCAAGAAGACCCTGCAGGCCATGCAGAAACCCGTGAACATTGACGCCATACCGGATTTCATCCGCATGTTCCACGAGGTAGGCTTGCTGGTCACGGCGTTCTTCATCATTGGCTACCCTGACGAAACGCTGGAGGATATCGCCCTAACCAAAAAATTCATCTTCGAAAATGATTTTGATTTTGTCGGCATCAGTTTTTATCAACCTCTTCCAGGCACCGACATTTATAACCGCTTAGTGGTGGAAAACATCATCCCGAAAGGATTTATTCCCGGTCACTACCAGGAAGTGACATTCCGCCGTCCTAACATCGACAGCAACGTACTGTGTGGAATTTATAATGACATGTGGAACGAATACCGGGAGTTCAAGAAACTGCCTATAAAGAACCGTGCCGTCGCTCGCATCAGAGGGGATATGGTTCGCAGTGCGTTTGCCGGATAGACCAGCGCCAAGCAGCCGGCTAGTCTCCTGTTCTCCTCACGCGACGCCACACCGGCGCCTTCCGTCTCCGGGTTCCCGGTGATCTGCCCCCAGAATCCGTTCACGGGATAATACGACAGGTTAGTTGAACTTCTTTACTCCCCGCAGCCGTGGCCGGAGCTGTGGGAAAGTGGGAAACGCGTTCTTCAGCGTTTTCCAAGCTTGCCGTGTTTTGGCAAGCATCTTTTCCATAGCTCGTCAGCGCCTGCGTCGCGAACTCGGTTGGCGTCAGATATCCCAAGCTGCTGTGCGGACGCTCTTCGTTGTACTCCGTCCTCCACGCCGCGATCTTGCGCTTGACATCGAATAGATTCTGAAACCAGCTCACGTTCAAACACTCTTCTCGCAACCGTCCGTGAAAGCTCTCGACGCGGGGCGTTCTGCGTCGGCTTTTCCGGTTGAATATGTACCACTTCGATCTTCTGCTCCATGAGCCACGCCAGAGAATGCCGACTGGTGAACTCCGGCCCGTTGTCGCAGCGGATCGAACCAGGTTGGCCTGGCTCCGCCATGATTGCTTCCAGCACCCGCGCCCCCTTGGCTTTTCTCGCCGTTCGATGTGGCGGATTGTCGCTCTTCTGTGCGTGCCCTTCAGTCTTCCGGCAATCATCGCTGTGACATGGTATGAGTAGGAATCGCGGCCGAACGTGCTCACGTCGGAAATCCTCAAGCCCGTGTACACAGAAACCGAAATGAAGTCCGCTACGTCCTGCCCCGTCCATCTGGCGCGGTATTGGGCATAGGGTCCTTGCGCTTTGCGTTCTTTGGTAGCTTTGGAAAATTGGATCTGGCGTTTCCCGTATTTTGTATCGCAAGCGTCGTACATCCGGCGGGGTTCTTCATCGGAAAACGGCAATTTCTGTCCGCTGCGCGGGTCGTTATGCTGGCCGCGCTGGTTGTTCACCATGCGGGCTGGATTGCGCGGCGTCCATTCGTTCGCGTGGCAAAACTCAAAGAAGGCTTTGACGACGCTCATGTTTTTGGTGGCGGTGCTGGGCAGCACGCCCCATGACGCACGAAACTCGCGCACGTCGAGGGGCGTCCACTGGTCGATGGCGGCATAGCCCTTGGCCCTCCGAGAAGGTCCGTAGTTGCTTCAGAACGAATTTATAGTTCCGTTGAGTGTTTGGGGCGGTGTGTTCCTCAAACTGGGCTGTAAACGCGGCAATTGCACGAGGAACGCTAAATCGTTCGGGTTTGTGTTCATCGACGATCCGCTGCGATGCAGTGTCATGTGGTTCCGCAAATTGCGACTGGCGTAGGGCGGCAAGGTCGGCTGCTGCGTAGGGGTCATCACCGACGCAGACCTTTTCCCAGACGGGCTTGCCGTTGACCCGGTAGCGGACGTGGTAGACGCCCCCCAGGATGATGCTCAGGTGTGCCATGCACGAGACACCAGTGGGGACGGAGCCGCTTCTTGGACTCCCAGATCGCAGGACAGTAAGGTTGGGAACCGTCGGTGAGACGGATGCGGATGTATACGGAGACTCTCTGTAGCTTTTGCTGTAGCTTTCTTGCCATTTCTGATTTCCTCGTCTGTCCAGCACTCTGGAAGTCGAGAAAATCAGTAATTATCGATGTAGCTTTTTTCCGTCTCCTGATAAGCCCTTCAGTCTTTAAGGCTTAGAAGAACTGGCGGAGAGAGTGGGATTCGAACCCACGTTACCCTTTCGAGTAAACACGCTTTCCAAGCGTGCGCCTTCAGCCACTCGGCCATCTCTCCGTTCCTTCATTGACTGACGCAACGGAGTTCCTTCAAATATTGTACAGACGCTTGGGCTGCGCGTCTGTCACATTGTCTTCGCGTTCGCATTCGCAGTCCCGCCGAGGTTCTTGCCGCTCAACCGAGGACTGAGGCGCGGGGCGTTTCCAGGTACGAGCGATCCAGGTCTGCCACCGACGCGCAGCCCAGCAGTCGAAGAGTTCGCTCCACGTCACATCGCAATATCTCGATTGCCCGGGCCACACCCGCTTGTCCTGCCGCGGCGAGTCCGTAGGCATAGGCTCGGCCGATGAGAACCGCCCGCGCTCCCAGGCAAATTGCTTTGACGATATCGCTGCCCCGGCGGATGCCGCCATCCATCAATACTTCGACCTGACCGTTAACCGCGGCGACGACTTCGGGAAGCGCCCGCAACGAAGGCGAGACCGAATCAAGTTGCCGTCCGCCGTGGTTCGAAACGACTACCGCTGCCGCACCTTCATCGGCGGCGCGCCGTGCGTCATCGCCCCGCAGAAGCCCCTTAACCACGATCGGGCCGGGCCACTGCTGGCGAATCCAGCGCAAGTCTTCCCACGTCACCACGGCCCGCGCCAAGGCCGCCGCGACGTCGATGAGTTCCATCGGGCCTTGGCCTGGAAGAACAACATTCTGCAGTTTGGGCACGCCTCCGTCGAGTAAGAACGACGCCAGCCAGCGCGGATGAGCGAGAATGTTGGGGACATAGGGAATCTTCGCGAAGAGCGAAGTGCCCAGCAACTCCTTCATGCCATTGCGCGGGTCGCGCTCGCGCATGCCTGCCACAGCCGTATCCACCGTGATCACTAACGCCGAAAAACCAGCGCGGCGTGCGCGGTCGAGGGCGGCTTCGGCAGCTTCGCGACCACCGAGTAAGTACAACTGGTACCAGACGGGTCCCTGGGACGCGGCTTTTACATCCTCCAGTTTGTGCCCGGAAATGGTGGAGAGGATATAACCTGTGCCGGCCAGACCAGCGGCGCGCGCGGCCGCCACTTCGCCACCCGGATGCATCAGCCGGCTGTATCCAACAGGAGCGAGCATCGCGGGAAAAGAGAGTTCGTGACCGAGCACGCGTGTCTTAAGGCTGCAGTCGGCCACGGCAACCGCGCCGCGAGGACGAAGGATCACGTCGCGAAAGGCGCGACAGTTCTCGGCTAACGTGAGCTCTGCTTCGGCGCCGCCATCCAGATAGTCGAACACCGACCGGGGCAGGCGACATTGCGCCAGCCGCCGTAAGTCCTCGATGTTGACGACCTGCGAAGAGTTCAGGACGTGGTTTCCTTTAGCCATCTTTCAAAACCTGCAGGCGTCGGTCGAAGTCAAGCGTGAAGATCCGGCGGTGCCGACGCAGCTTCAAGAGCCCGCAATAACCGTCGAACTTACGGTTCTTCCTAGCGCAGAAAGGCCTCCGAGAGGCCGCCGTCCACGGGGATGACATGCCCAGTCGTCTTCGCGCTCTGATCGCTGGCTAGCCATACGATCGCGGCAGCACAATCCTGCGGCAGAATGCGTTGCCTTGTCAGCGTACGTTGCGCGTAGAAGTCGGCGAGTTTGCCCCGCAGTTCCTCGGTCGACTCTGAATCCGAGAAGCCGATCTTGTACTTTTCCAGAGACTGCATCACCCGGTCGCGAGGGAACATGGTGGAACCTGCGACCACGGTCGCCGGAGCAATTCCGTTCACGCGCACGCGCGGACCGAGCTTGATCGAGAGCTCTCGGATGAGGTGGTTAAGCGCGGCTTTGCTTGTGTCGTAGGCCTCACTGCCCTTCTTTGGAACCACCGCGTTGGCGGAACCGGTCAGCACCATGGCTGCGGACAGGCCTTGGTCCTTGAACACCCACTCAGTTTCGCGGGCGAGAAGATAGTTGCCTGTGACATTGACCAGGAATGCCTGCGCCCACTGTGCATCCGAGAGTTCGCCATCGGCGCCCGGCACAGGGTAGATAGCAGCCGTATTGACGATTACATCGATGCCGCCAAATTGCGCTATCGCGAACTTGCACGCGTCAGACAGAGACGCCGACGATCCCAGGTCGACGGCGACATGCGCTACCGCCTCGGCAGATGCAACGGCGCCAACTTCATTGGCTACTCTCTTGGCACCGTCCTGATCAAAATCCGCGATGACAATGTGAGCGCCCTTCCGTGCCAAAAGCAGCGCCACTTCGCGCCCAATTCCGCTGGCGCCTCCAATGACGAGCGCGATCTTGCGGCTGAATTCCGCTTCCGCGGGCATGCGTTGCAGCTTGGCTTCTTCGAGAGCCCAATACTCGATGCGGAACGCTTCGGATCTGGGAAGCGCAACATAGTTATGGAATTGCGTGAACTGCTGCGACTGCTCGGCGTGCCGGGCCTGCGGCAGAGGATGAGAGACGTTCCCATCTTCCAGTGCGTTCGCGCCGGCCATCACATGAATGGCATTGATGAAAAACTCGGTTGTGATTCGCGCTTCCTTCTTGTTCTTACCGAAGCCAAACAGGCCCAAGCCCGGAACGACCACGACGGAGGGGTTCGAATCCCGTAGCTTCGGCGAATCGCTCGATGCCCATGCTTCGTAATATTTCTTATACGCGGCTCGATACTCGACGACCTCGGGTTGGATGCGCGCCTTCAGCGCGGCAACATCCTCCTTCTCGGGATCCCAGGGAAGAAATAGCGGGCAGACTCTGGTTCTCAAGAAATGATCCGGACAACTGGTGCCCAGCGTGCTCAACTCCTTCGCCCACTGCGATCCCGCGAAGGTCAGAGCATTTTCATCGTCGGCATAATGAGCCACCACACGGCGATTCGAGGACAACGTTCCGCGCAGCGCTGGCAGGATTTGAGTGGCGATATTCTTGCGATCTTGAACGGAGCCATACTCGACTCCACCGAACAGAGAATTCTTTCTCGATTGATGTTGCAGAATGAATTCGCCCATCTGATCGATAGTGTGAATGCTGTTCAAGTAGCAGTCGCGTTGCGTCGTTCCCCAGGTAAACAAGCCATGGCCGCCTAGAACCAGGCCTTCCGTTCCGGGGTTGTCTTGCACGGCCCGTTCAATCAGCAGCGCCAGTTCGAATCCTGGACGCTGCCAGGGCACCCACACGATCTTGCGATCGAATTCGCGGTTGAACTCCTCCAGCTTTCGTTTCCCATTTGCGCTCGCCGCCAGAGCGATGGCCCAATCCGGATGCAGATGGTCGACGTGGGCAAAAGGAAGAAATGCGTGCAGGGGAGTGTCAATCGAAGCCGCCACGCGGTTCTCGCCAAAAGCCGCGAGCGGATAATAGCGCACCATCTCGTCTTCATGCTGTTCGCCGCGATACAACTCCTTGAGCTGTTCCAGACGATCCCGATAGAGCAGTGCAAATCCGGCTTCGGTGATGGACCCAAGATCTCCGCCGCTGCCTTTTACTGCCAGCACTCGGACGGGCCGGCCCGTGAACGGGTCGGGAAGTTCCAGCTTCGAGCTTGTATTTCCACCGCCAAAATTGGTAATGCGCAAATCCGCGCCCAGCAGGTTGGAGCGATACCGCAACAGGGCCAACTGATCGCCCGCGATCGTCTGAGCGCGCGCCTCGTTCCACAAGTCCTTCAGGTAAGTAGTCTCTTTGATCTCAGGCATAAACGACCTCAGGCATAAACACTCTCGCAATACTGTTCGAATCTTTCCGCGTGCCGATCCCACTTGTCGGTCTCAAGCGGTTCAAAAACTTCGGTCGGGAACGATCGATCCACAATTTCCCGGACTTCCCGAAGGGAGGATGCGGATCCCGTCGCCAGCATTTGCACCGCGACGTTCCCGAGCGCCGTGGCCTCGGCCGGACCCGCCAGCACTCTCCTCCCAGTGGAATCCGCTGTCAGTTGATTCAGAAGCCGATTCTTCGAGCCGCCACCGATGATGCGAATCTGCTCGATGCCCGTCCCGGTCACCTGTTCGAGATTTCGGATCACCAGACGATACTTGAACGCGAGACTTTCAAGGACGGCCCGTGCGTATGCGCCCGGTTCCCGCGGAGCGGGTTGGTGGGTCCGTGCGCAGAACTGGTTGATGGCCGTGAGCATGTTCGCGGGCCGCAAGAACGACCCGTCATCGGGGTCAACGAGGTAACGAAACGATGCCTCACGACCCGCCAGTTCGATCAGTTCGCGGTAGTCGTAACTACGCCCTTGCGCCGCCCAGGATTGCCGGCAGCCTTGCAGCATCCAGAGCCCCATGACGTTCCTGAGGAGCCTGGTAGTTCCGTTGACGCCGCCTTCGTTGGTCAAGTTCAGCCGCAAGGCATCGGCGGTGATCACCGGGGCATCCAGTTCGGTGCCCAACAGCGACCACGTTCCAGAACTGAGAAAGGCCGTGCCCTCGCGAGCCGATATCGCGGCCACCGCCGAACCCGTGTCGTGACAAGCCGGCGCGATGATCTTGGCGCCCGCGAGTGAGGAATGTCCCGCGATGTTCGGCAGGAGTGTTCCCAGGATCGAGCCTGGTTCCACAAGGGGCGCGGGCAAGTCGACCGGCAGGTCCAACCTCTGCATCAAGCTCGTGGCCCAACTGCGCTTAACCGGGTCCACCATCTGAGTGGTGGTTGCAATGGTAAATTCGCAGACTGCATTCCCCGATAGCCAGTAGTGAAAGAGATCTGGGATGGTAATCAGTCGCTTCGCTGCCGCAAGAAGTTTCGGGCTATCGCGTCGTGCGGCGAACAGTTGATACAGAGTGTTGATCGGCATGAACTGAACGCCCGTCGCCTGATAGATTTCTTCCCTGGAGACTTTCCGGAAGACTTCTTCCATCACCCCTTCAGTCCGCCGATCGCGGTAGTGATAAGGGTTTTGCAGCAACTCACCGCGTTCTCCCAGGAGGGCGTAGTCCACTCCCCAGGTGTCAACGCCGATGCCGGCCAGTTCCACCTCTTCTGATTGCAGCCGCGCCAGCGCCTTGCGCACTTCGAACCAGAGTCGCGCCACGTCCCAATGCAGAGATCCGCCGTACTCGACCGGCTCATTGGCGAAGCGATGTACTTCCTCCGTCGTGAGAATTCCCGATTGAAGATGCGCTAGAACCGCCCGTCCGCTTTCGGCGCCAAAATCGAAAGCCAGATAGGGCTTCGCATGAATGCTCTCAGGCATAGGACGAGACGTTGTGTGCGTTCCGGGCTGCGCGTTCCTGGGTGATGCGCTCGAGGTATCCGCTCTGGCGGAACGCTTCCATCGGGTTCTTAGGCAGCCCCTTGGACTCCCGCCATTCCTGGATCGCCGGCCGGACGTCGGTCGCGAACGCATCCTGCAGCAAGGACTCGGCCACCACCAGATCGCAGTTCTTCTGCGCCGTCGCCAGTTCTCCGCCATCGACCAGAGCTGCCTTGGAGTAGAGTTCCTGCGCGACCGTCACGGTCTGGATCATAGCCTCGATTTTTCCCTTGAGATTGTGACTCTGGTCGACCATGTACGCAATGTCGGCCGGTTTTCCCGTCTCCCACTCGAAGAAGCGTATCTCGTGGAAAATTCGAAACACCTGATAGGGATCGATAGAGCCCAGGGTCAAGTCGTCATCGGCATAGCGGCGATCATTAAAGTGAAAGCCTCCCAGCATCTCCTCCGAGAGAAGCCAGGCCACAATCTGCTCGATGTTCTGCGCCAAATAATGATGTCCCGTATCGACCAGCACTCGCGCCTGCGGCCCGGCGGCACGCGCCAGCAGCAAAGCCATACCCCAATCGGCAATATCGGTGTGATAGAAAGCGGGCTCAAAGGGCTTGTACTCCACCAGAAGCCGTTGCCCGGGAGACAGCAATCCATGCGATTCCTGCAGTGCCTCCTTGAACCATTGCTTGCGCTGCCGGATATTCGCCGTCCCCGGATAGTTCGAACCGTCCGCAAACCACATGGAAACATCTCGGCTGTGCAGGCGCCTGGCGATCTCGATGCTGTCCTTGGTGTGCTGCAACGCGCGCTGGCGAACGGCTGGGTCGGGATTGCCGAAGGAACCGTACTTGTATTCCTGGTCCTGAAAAAGGTTGGGATTGATCGCACCCGGCAGAACGCCATAACGGCCGGCAAACTTCCGTATGTCGTCCGTGCTCTGCACTCCGTCGGGACAGTCCCACAGGACGTGCAAAGCGACGGTCGGGCAGACGCCGGTGAGCAAGTGTACCTGCCCGGCATCGCTGAACTTTTCTTCGGTTGTGGTGGCCGCTGCCGCCTGTATGAATTTTCCGAACCGTGTGCCGGTATTGGCGAAGCCCCAGGACGGCAGTTCAATGCGGAACTTCTCCAGCGCATCGAATATTTTGTCACTCTTGCTTGCGTCCATCACGCGCCTCTCTGTCAATCTCTGATTAAGTTCGTTCCTGGATAGCCGGTAGGGCACGGCTTCAGCCGTGCCGCTAGACCCCGACAAATACACGTCTTGAGCCGCTGAGAGCCGAACTCGCCATCGAACGCTTAATCAAACTTCCTTAGCTTTCCTCGGGCTTGTGCAACTGCTGCGCCAGGTAATTCTCGTAGGTCATCTCTTCGATGGCGTGGAGTTGCCCTTCCAGCCAATCGATGTGCTCTTCTTCATCGAGCAGTATCTTCTCCAGCAGTTCGCGCGAACCGTTGTCGCCGGCGGCCACGCTGGCCTTGATTCCATCGTTCAGCCGCTTCACCGCTGTGTATTCCAGCTGCAGGTCGTTCTCCAGTTGCTGCTTCACGGTTTGTCCAATATTGATCTTGAAATAATCGGTCATGTTGGGAGCGCCATCGAGATACAGGATACGTTCCATCAGAATTTCGGCATGGTGCATTTCTTCGATGGATTCCTTGCGGATGTGCTTGGCCATCCGCTCATAACCCCAGTTCTCGCACATCTCGGCATGAAGGAAATACTGGTTGATGGCGGTGAGTTCCGCTTTGAGCGCTTCGTTCAGAATGGCAATGATCTTTGCGTCGCCCTTCATAGTTCGCCTCTCCTGGAAAAGTTCCCAGTTCCCGGTTCTCAGCAAAAGCGCAACAGTTCTAACTGGGAACTGAGGACTGAGAACTGAGAACTGAACAACGAATTGTACTAGAACCTGTCTCGTAAATGGTTTTGGATGGGTTCTGGGGAAGGGCGCGGATTCAGCTGTGCCGCTACGAGCCGCATAAACACTGGGCTTTAGTCCTGGAGGGAACTGCCCGTCTCCTCTGAGGCCGGTTACGAAACCAGCTCTAGAACACGAGAATCAGGAGTGGGATCCCGAAGCGGCTGCGGCTGCGGCGTTGGGCGTTTCCGGCGTCGTCGAAGCGTTGCCGTTGGGCGGTTGGGCGGGTTGCGATGGGGCCGGCTTCGCCTGGCCTACGCCCTCAAGCACGCGGTGATTTAGACAGTACAGCGCGAGTTCCAGACGGTCGGCCACTCCCAGCTTGTCGTAGACTTTGCGGAGATAATTCTTGACCACCTGCTCGGTCGTGCCCACCCGCAGGGCAATCTCCTTGTTCTTCATCCCCTGCGTAACGCAGCTGACGATAAGGGACTCTTTGGGCGTGAGCGAGACTTTGGGACGCGATCCTGCCGGACGCAGGCCTTGCGTACGATACGCCTGCAGCACCCACCCGATGGCGCGGCTATCGAGCCAAGGTTCGCCCTGCGCCACTTTGCGCAGGCATTCCACCAGCATTTCAGGCTCAATTTCGCGCGAAACGACGCCATGTGCGCCGCGCCGGAACAAATCGAGCGTCATCTCCTGGTCGGGCTCCTGCAGCACGACGACCAGACGGCAACTCATAGTTTGGCGAAGAAGATCGGAAACGGCGTCTACCGGATTCGGCGCCAGGGCAGCTTCGAAGATCACAATGTCGGCGGAGAATTTTTGCATGGCGGCAACGGTCTGATCGAGACTCTCGGCTTGGCCGACGACCCGTATGTCGTCCTCGAGCGCGAAGATTTTGCGCAGCCCCGCGCGGAAAATGGCCTGGGTATCGGCCACAATCACGCGGATCGTGGCTTTGCCGTCCTCAGGCTGAATGCCTTCGCCTGGCTCAACGCTGACCGAAGTGCTACCCATCTGTCCTCTTTTGCGCCCTACCAAGCGCGGACGTTCTTTCACGGCAGAACCGCTCAAACTACTTGCGCTCAAAACGGTATTCGTCAATCACTACGCCGACTCCACGCCGGCCACCATCGGCAAAACTGCGCACCACCCGTCCCCGGCAATCGACCTGCACGTCGGCCTCCGCGCCCACGACATCGGCGGGAAGAGAAATCGTAAAATCGACAGCCGAACCGACGGGCACATCGGCATCCATGCGGAACAGGACGCCGTTGGCGGAAATATTTTCGGTCTCGACTGTGTTTCCCGCGACTTCCGCGTGATTGCCTGCCGACGTCGACTTTAATGCCACCGGCAGTTTGATGGGAAAGCGCGGCGCGCCTTGCACGTCCGTATAACCCCTGCGATTCTTGCTGGCTTCAGCAACAGTTCCCTTGGCGGTTTCAGACACGTTTGCGACGACCTTCCTTCCGGTTCGTGCCGTGCACCACTCCGATTGAGAATGTGCACATTTCAGGGCGAGATTACACCCCAGCATCCCCAATGCAAAGTTACGTAGGTCATGGAACAATTGCGGCGAAGTGCCGGTGGTACAGGGACTTAGGGGCGTAGATCGGACGCCGGCAGGCGGCATCCAGCATGGTTAGTCATTGACCATCCGGAGATAAGACCGTAAGCGGAAGAAGAAACGACTGTCAGTGCATGCCGGGCGCGGCAACGGCGAGCGGAACTCTCTTGCGCGCGACATCGACCATGAAGCGGCCGCCCTGCAAACGATCTCCG
>CAVRNL010000020.1:0-19816 GCA_963722485.1 uncultured Acidobacteriaceae bacterium | reverse complement strand
GTTGCCGACGATGAGGATCTCCTGTTCGTGTTGTGCAGGCGCGTCGCCGGGCGCTGGCGAAAACAAATCGGTATCGGTACCGTTGTAAACGACCGCGCTGCGGACCTCCTCCTGCATTCCTTCTCGCAACAAGCATTGTACTTTCTCGCTGATGCAGATGGCCATGCCCGCGGCGCGATAGACATCGATCGACGCCCTGCGCCTCCACCGGGCAGGCGCTCCGCCGAGAAAACATCTGTTGAACACATCCAAGCCGTGCAGGGTCACGACAAACGGAATGTTCAAACGCCGCGAGAGCAAGGCTGCGGTGTGGCCGCAAGGCAGAGCGGAATGCGCGTGGATGACATCAATCGGCCTCTCTCGGTGGAGGCGCGGCACTTCCGCCAGCAATCGCGCATAGAGCCACCGCCCCGCGCTCGACAGGCCCAGAGTCCCAGGAATCTGCGGATACCTCACCCAACGCGCAGAGACCGATAGGTTCGGTCGCTTTCGACCATGGTAGATCGGAGTTGCGGCAATGATGCTGGAAATCGTTCCCAACTGCTCCAGTTGCCGGATTGATTCCGCGATGAAGCAACCACTCACTTCATCGCCATGCGAAGGGAAAAATGGGGTGAGGGTCAAGACGTGCAGCGTTTTTCCGGCTGGCGCGGATTCGTACATCAGTTACGCTCCCTCCCCGTTCGCGACAATTCTTCGGCTAGAACCAGCAGACGATCAACATGCTCGCGCCAACTGAAATCGCAGGCGCGCCGCAAGCCATTGCTTGACAGTTTCTCCGCCAACGCCGGCGATTCCTGGATTTGCACCACGCGTTCCGCCAACTCATCGGGAGAGAACCGCGGAAAGTAAACTGCCGCATCGCGGCAGATTTCGCGATGCACCGGCAAATCCGACGCCACCACTGGCAAGCCACTCGACATGGCCTCGACCAGGGGATGAGCAAACGTTTCCGTATAGGCCGGACTTACGTACATGTGACAGGTGCGGTAGAGGTGATGGAGCAAGCGATAAGGGACCGAGCCCAGTTCGACAATGCTGTCCCGGACGCCAAGAATGCTCGCCAACGAAGCCGCGGTCTCGGCTCGATAAGAGCCTGGATTCTTGGAGGAAGAAAAGTGGCAGGTCAGAATCAGCTTTATTTTCTTTCGGGGTAACCGGTCGCGCAAAATTGGCAGCGCCCGAATCAACGTCTCGAAATTTCGGTAGTAATTGTAGTGGCTTACAAAAAGCAACTTTAGCGCGCCGACCGACTCCTTCAACTGATTCTGCATGGAGTCGGGCAAGGCGGTCGAGTCGCTCGTAAACAAGTTACGATCGAACCCGTGGTGAATAGACAGCACATGTTTCCCCGTCCATTGACTGAGATCTTCCGCGAACGCCTTGCTCGGAGCGACCGTAACGTCGGCCCAGTGTACGGAGCGCCGAGCGAACCAACCTTTGATCCATGTGTCGATCCAAAGGCTGTAATCTCTCCGTTTTCGGAGATCGCGGTAGAAATCGGCCGATACGTAAAGCGAGTTTCCCGACAGAAGGATCTGCGGTACCGGAGAGTCCCGGAGTGCAAAGTTCCCAGTAGAAATGAGAACTTGCGCGCCGGTGCGACGCAGCAAGCCCCGAAGTCTGGTCTGTTCGAAAACAAAGCGCCCCGCTACCCCGCCCGTCGGGCTGGCCTCGGTAAAAGAAATATTCGGAAATTCAGCGAATTCCCGGCGCAGCTCGGAACTTAGCAGGACTATCGTTTGCGAATCCGGTCGCCGCGCCAGGTGGGGAATCACATTGCGCAGATAAGTGAGACCTGCGCCCGCACTCGCCGCCAGACCATTGATAAACAATCTGATCATCGGTTGGGCACGACGGCTGCAAAGCTGGCTGGCGACGGATGGGGAACTCGGGAAACAACACCCGCTACCGGAGCCACAACAGCGGTAGGAATAAAATCCGCGAGCAGGAAGGCAAACACCCAAAAATACACGGAGAGATAGGAACCCACGGCAAAAAGCCAATCCTCGAAGTTGGCGTGGACCAGGCCGGATAACACCACCATGGCCAACGGAATCGAGTAGTGGCGTGGATTGGCGGTTCGGTGCATCCACGCACAAACTTTCCATACGTTCGCCGTCGTCACCGCCAAAATCGCAACGAAGGGCAACACACCCATCAGCCCCAGCCACTCGGCGATGGTCATGTAGCTGCTGCCGTGCTCGCGAGCCGTCTCGATACTTGAATTAACAATTCCGTAACCAAATCCGGGATCCTCGCCCGTCGGACTGGTGCCATATCCCGTTCCGAACCACGGATGCTCTTTGATCGACGCAACCGTCGTTTCCCAGGGTGTCCGCCGCGACCCCAGCAACCCTTCCTGCTTGTGCCCCTTGTAGAGCACCGCATCCGTCAGATCCCCCACCCTCTTGTTTAGAGCTGCAGGCTCTAACATCCCCATGATTGCAACCAGGAGCAGAACCAGCGCCGCTACCTTCACCAGCAATTTATACTGGTGCAGACAAACACCGAAGATAAGGGTGACAACCGCTATCGAAACCATTCCAGCGCGCGCCATGCTCAAAAAAATAAGGTACGTGCAAAGCAGCAGGGCCACCAGCCTGCGGAACTTCACCCCCGGCCCATCGCTGGTGAGCCATCCCCACAACAGGACAGGGAAGAATCCGATGCTCATCGCCCCACCAAGGGAGTTGGGATTTCCGTAAATACTTGCACCCAGACCTAAATAGCAGATCGCCGAGACGTAGACCGCGATCTCGCTTCCCCAGAGCAGCCCTCGAAAGAAGCGGTCTTCCCGACCGAGAACGGCCACGCGAGCGCCCGTAGCACAATATAGAAAAAGAAGGAGCAGGCTCAAAGCCTTGAAGGACGCCATCTGTAGAAACGAAGAAACGGTGGCGGAGACAAACGCGGCGCAGATGCAAAAGAAAGCGATCAGATGTAGTGATCCGAAAGACCTGCGGGGAGTCTTCATCCAGACAACGAAGCCAACCGCTGCACCCGCAAACAGCACCACCCACCGACCAACCGTCCAGGAGCTTTGCATGGGAACGCGCAGGCCAGCCCAAACAAACGAGATCATCAGCAGAACGAGAAAACGCTGATCATATTTCCAGAGGCTTACGATGATTACCTCCAGCAGTAAGATCCCGCCCAGAAAGGAAACATTGCCGAAGTATTGCAAGTGGGAATACACAAGATACAGCGTCAGGCCCAAGCCCAGCACGATGCCGGCCCATTGCAACAGTTTCACGGAATTCATCGAACCCCCCTAGCGGCGGAGGCTGCGGCTAGTCCATCGGCGCATGCTTCGGGCGAGTAGCTTCGAATTCGTTCCGAACTGCGCTCGCTCATCCGCTCCTTGAGCTCAGATTGCCGCAGCAGAGAATCGATGGCCGCGCTGAGTTTCTCCGAATCTCGGGGCGGCACGACGTAACCATTCCACCCATCTTCGACCAAGTCGGCAGAACATCCCGCGACACTGCTCACGATAATCGGAAGTCCACATGCCATCGCTTCGTTCACCACCAGACCCCATGGGTCGCTGTGCGTCGGTAGAACCAGAGCTTCCGCGAGCCCATACAGGCCAGCCAGATCTTCCCTTTGCGCGAATCCTGGAAAACAGATCGTCCCCGGGCTGATCCCTTTCGACTGTTGCGCCAATCCCTCTCGGGAGACACCATCGCCCGCGAACACCAAGCCCACCTCCGATCGCAGGCCGCTCTCCAGTTTGGCATAAGCATCGAGGAGATCAAAAACACCTTTTTCCGGCACCAAACGGCCAACAAAGAGAATAAACCGCGAGGGCAGTTTCATCTTATCTCGAAATTCAGCCGCACAGGCCCTGGTTTCCTGCGCCTCGGCCGCAAATAAACTGTTATCCACCGCATTAGGCGCAGTCGAGATGCTTGCTTCCGCAGACCCCAGCGACCTGAGATACTCGAAGGCAGACTTCCCGGGCACCACGAATCGGTCGCAGCGCCGCAAAAAATAGGCCTTCAGGGACTCCACCCATGCCCGTCCTGCGCGAGCGTCCTGACCGTTGCTCTCCGACCACAACACAAATTCAGCTCGGTGGTGCCGCGCCCACAGGAGCGCTTCCCATGACGCGGGGTAGTTGTAGCCGCCGCAGATGATGACCTCCGGACTCACCTTCCTCAATGCCGGCCACAATCCTCGATTGATCAGCAGGCAGCTTTTCCCCGCTCGCCACCGCCACGACGGCAAAACCTGATACGAAAAACAGATTTCGTTCTTATAAACACGCCACTGCCGAAGCGCCTCATCCGTCTCCGCCAGGAAGATAACGTGCAGATTCAGTCCCGCTCGGCGCGCCAGAACGTTGAAAACCGGAATGCGGTAAGGAGCAATGATCTCCGTGAGAATCACCAGCCGCCTGTTCATTTTCGACATTCCACTTCAAATGACACCGGTTTGAGTTCCCTTTCCCGAACCCATCGCAATTCTCTCACCCATTGCTCGACTCCGGGTGGAGTCTCATGCGATGCCTTCGACTTCGGTTCTCAGCAGATTGCGGCCGACGGAGGCCCAGGTGATGGCATAGACTGCGCACCCCAGACCGATCAAGAGCATTGGGGGCAAGTGCTTTGGAAGCGCGATCCACAAGACGGCGCCCATGATCAGACTCGCGATCATAGCAATGCCAAGCAACGGAGTCTTTGCGGCGGCGCGCACCTGTGGCGGACAAAGCAGGAAGGCGCAAAGCGCCACTCCGAACTCGCCCAGCACGAAGGCCACACAGGCGCCAGCAACTCCGAACAACGGCGGCAGGATCAAATTTAGAACTACGGCAGTAACGGCGCCCGCCAACGTGGAAACAAAATAAGCTCGATGACGGCCCCTCGCATAAAGAATTGTTCCCGCGAACAGCGATGCCGCCGGCGCCGTAATCACATAAAGTGCGGCCCATTGGAAAGCATGCACCGCCTCCTGGAACTGAGCGCCGAGCAGCCAGGGGACAACCACCGGGGCCGTCACCACGCTGCCCGCCATCATGGGAACGCCGAACCAAACCAAAACGGATGCCGCAAACCTCGTCAGCCGGGGAAGCCTCTCTGCGGAATTCTCGCGTAACGCCATTCGCGGCATCAACACGGTCTGGGGGACCGCAAGAAAGTTGCGCAGCACATCGGCCAGCCGCGCCGCGGCAGCATACAAGCCCAGGGCGTGCTCACCAAGATACCATCGAACCGCGATGATTCCGCTGCGATGATAAAGAGTGGACATGAGTGAAGATCCCGCATAATGCAGGCTGGGCGCCAGGATCGCGGCCCAGCGCCGCGGCGCAATCGCAAACCGCAATCGATACCCCGCGCGCCACAGAAACGTCCAGCCAATCAGGCTGGTCAGCAGCGAAGAAGCTACGATGCTGACGGGCACCCAAATTACATCCTTGGGAGATCGAACCATGGTGAAAATGCCGGCAGCATAAAGACCTTGCTGCGCGATCGAGATGAACGATTGCGCGTGGAACAGTTCGAGCGAAGATAACAGATAGTCCAGCGACAGAGCGCCGGTTAACACAGTGGACACTCCGTAGCACTTAAGAAGGAAGCGGACATCCTGCCGGACTTCAAAACCGGCAACCACCAGAACCGCGACCGCCGCAACTCCACCCGCCAGAACGCGAAGCACCAGAACATCGGAAACGGTCTCAAAAGCCGCCTCGCGTCGAGCCGCCACCTGCTGGGCGGCATAAGTGGTAAGCCCAGGATTCGCCAGCAGTCCCGTGAAACCGCACACAGCAACCACGTAGCTCCACAGCCCATAAACATCGACACCGAGGCGCCGCACCAGGAAAGGGAAAGTGGCGGCGGTGAGTAGTGTGCCCACGACGCGGGCAGTTGTCACAGAGAGTACAAACCCTCCGTAACGCAACAGAGACTTAGAAACGCTCAATAACCCATCCTATGTCCCAAGTTTCACGACCCAACTCCGCACACGACCGGTATCGCGCCACACCACTGGCATCGCCATGCGCTCCACTTAGTCAGCCTATTCCGCATGTTACTTTCTTTTGCGACGTCTGCCGACCGCCTCCACAAACACACTTTCCCAATCTCGCGCGACGTTGTCCCAGTCGAATTGCAACGCATGCCGAGCCGCAGCGGACGACATCCTCAACCGCAAGTCCTGATCGGACAACAGCACTCCGAGCTTCTGTGAGAGTTCGCTGTCCGATTCTACCAAGTACCCTGTTTCACCGTGGACAACGTAGTCCGGCCGGTACTTCGCCATAGCCACCGCCGGCAGCCCGCAGGCCGCCGCCTGCCCAAGAACTTGCGGATGGCCTTCGATCACGCTGGGGAAAAGGAATACATCTGCCCTTCTCATCTCCTCGGCTAACCCTTGCTGCGAAAGATGGCCAACGAAGGTCACATTGCGACATCCCAATTGGTTCACTAGAGCGCGGCAATTCTCCTCCTCTTCTCCCTTTCCCGCCAGTCGAAATTCGACCGAAGGCCAGTTGGCCGCCTCGCGAATGACGACATTCGCTCTCTTATAAGCCCGGAACGAGCCGGCAAAAAGCACCGTGAGCTTTGATCCAGGCCGCCGAACCTCCACCGGTGGATAGAACAACTCGCGCTTCATCCCGTCGTGAATTGTCACTGCCGCAACCCCGAAGCGGTCTTTGACCGTCTGCGTTACATATCGCGAGTTCCCGACCACACAATCGGCCTCGCGAATCGATCTCGTCGTCGTTGGCCTAACATCGATTTCATTGAGCGCTGTCACAACATAAGTCACAAGAGCGACCGGTAGCCCCAGGGAGTGCCTGCAAAACAGGAACAGCTTATCCAGAGGCCCCTCGTGCGGAAAATAGTAGACGTCGACTCTTGAGAGCAGCACACGCGTCAGCCATCGTGCCGTATTTCCATGCCGGGACCACGGCAGGATCTCCGTATTTTCGCGCGCAAGAATCCGCGGATCAGCCGGTCTGTCGCCAAGAAGCATGACCCTGAATCGATCCGGAGGAAGACGGCTTACGACCTCTTTCACGGTCAGGTTCTGCGCATTCGTGTCCGCTTCATCCGCGAACGATGGAGTGAATACCGTAATCATGGGAATGTGTGAGTGTCACGTATTCGTTTCGCCACTCTTGCTTCCTACCACCTCAACGGTACTTGGGGTCGAACAGAGGCGGCAAGTTACCTCTCCTGCAGGTAACGATCAACTCCGAGTCAAAGTGCCCGTGCTCGTTAACTCCGAACAAACGGTGGCGAACCTTTCTCTCTTCTAAGTAAGGCCAGCGGATCAACGTGCCCAGTCTTTGTTTGAAACTTGGATTCGGCGTGTAAGGTGCATGAAAGCAAATGTCGTCGAAGCCACAAATGTCCAGCAACGAATTAAGATTCCCACTACTGAACCCGTATTCGTGCGCCAGGGTTACGTACAACGACGAATTTGCACAAGGTCCCTCCATGTTTGGTGTCCGCAACATCAGCACGCCTCCCGCTTTTAGCGCTCGGTATAAGGCGTCAACCACCCATAGCAAGGAGTACTTAGGGATATGCTCAATCACATGAGACATGTGGATGAACTCGTATGTCTCCGGTTTGTCGGCCAGAAAGCTCCCGATATCGACCCGGATTTCGGACAGCTGTATGGCTTCCGGAGCCCACGCTTTATGTGGGCTTTGCTTTCGATGCCAAACTCGGCACCGCAGAGGTTTGCGTATCCCAGCCGAAGGCAAGCTGCCAGGAACCAGCCTTCACCAAAACCCACATCGAGTATCGCGGCATGTTTGTCTTTGGGCAGAAAACCGCGCAATTCATGTGCGGCCTGCAAGACCCGGGGGGCGTTCTTTGCTTCTGACCAGGACGGGGCACGCTGCTCAGCGCGATGCCGCAATCTCATGCGGCGATAAACTTCAGCAACAAATGCGTGAGGGTCCACTCGATTTCCGGTCCAGGAATTTTCATCTTACTACACACGCTATTCGATCTGGGCAAACGACATTACCGACGCAAACGAGCAGCGCTCGATGCGCAGCTCACGCAACTTCAGAGATTCAAGAACAGCGATCGACTCCCCACGCCAATCTTTCAAGTTAAGCTCGTCGAACGCGATCACAGCCCCCTTTGGCATGCGGGGAACAAAATGTTTCAGCGCCGCGAGCGTCGGTTCGTAAATGTCGAAATCCAGGTACAAGAGGCTGACTATAAGCTGAGGATTTTCCTTCAAGTACTGCGGGATCGTCTTAGTGGCGTCGCCACGCACCAACTCCACCTTCGGCACGTGCCCCACGAAACGGTTCCTGTCAAAAAGCTCAATACAGCGCTGCAGATGATCATAAGAATCCACCGCCAACCCGCCCGGGCGCGCCTGCTCAGATTCGCTTGCTCGATCCTGCTTCGACAGTTTTGGAAAGCCGCTAAAAGTGTCGAAGCCCACCACCCGCCGCTGATGGTTTGTCGGTTCAAAGATGGCGCTGAACTGTGCCCAGGCCATTAACCCGCCCCCGCGCAACACTCCGCACTCGACGATCGAGCCCTGAATCTCAAGCACTCGTTTGAAAATTTCGTATCGGACCAGGAAGTTCGTCAGATCCTGTCTGGGCGTGTAAAGGGGGAAATTTTGCAGCCGCTCGACGTTTGAAAACGGACTGTCGGCAATGCACTGTTCCATCCGCGCCGCATAGCTCTGCTCTTTCTCAGAGCGGATCGTGCTGCGGGACGGTTTGGACTGAATTTTTCTAGGCATCAAACAATTCCTCGGAAATAAAACAGTCTTAGTCGATTCGTTCCAGCAAACGCTCCTGCAGCAACCTCTCAATGATCGGAATGCAGGTTTCCGCTGGCACTCCAATCCGCTCTGCGAGCGACACCAAGTCCCGCTGTCCATCGGCGTACGCTAAGATATTCATCGTGTCTCGCACTTCCAGGCCACTCCAGCACTGGCTGAGCGTAGGATAGAGACCTCGCCTGCCCAGTTGCGGCTCACCCAGACAGGTCGTCCGATAAGTACCGTTTGCTTCAATCAAAGAAATGCACCGCTGCAAAGCGCCAAAGGCCCCAGCCAGTCCCTGTGGAGAAATCAAACTCAGATCGTCCAGAGAAGTATGGTACTCCGGGTAGGACCCGTACCTCGATCGCATCAGCGAAACAACCGGCAAGTCCACTCCAGGGCTGCAATACTGCCGCTCATCGCTTCCGCGTTCCAGGAAACTATAAGTGATACAACCGGGATAGTGATGCTTGATAACATGCTTTGTAACCGCGTCCGCCAGAGTATTCCCCGCGCGCGATTCAAGAAACCAATAGGCCCGATCGTCCCCCACGCAAGTGACGACATATCCCGCGATGGTCTTGCGCTTCATCTCGTCCAGATGTTGGCTCAAGTAAGTAATCGAACCGATAGTCTCGGGCACAAACACCACCCTGTACGTATATCGCCTCTGCGGCAGAGACCGCAGCCAGCGCACCAGCGCCGTTGTCACCACCGGACCCGATAGTTCGTTATTCGCCATCGAGGGATGGCAGACATACGTGGACAGCAAAACCTCGCGTTGATCCCTTCCCGGCAAGATGATCTCGCCGTAACTCAAGGCTCCCGGCGCCAGCGTGCTGTCGATCACGATGCGGTATTTCCCCGGACGCAGCGCGTCCCGCACCCGCTGGCTCAGACAAAATCCCCAGCGCCTTTCGTAGTAGGAAGTAACATACGGAATTGCATCGGGCATTTCCGCGAGGGAGTATAGATGAGTCTGCAACTCTTCAAGAGTCATTTCCGCGCACACCGGCTCCGAGTAACCCACCACATGAAGATTGTTCTGGCGGAAATCGACCACCCGAGTTCCAGAGTCGTCGGCAATATAAGCGTCGCGAATATTCCACTCATCCGGGACCACCCAATCCAGCGCCTTCGTGCCCGACGCCACCTCGCGGATTTCCAGTCCTGGCATCAGTTCCCGCAGATAACCGAGCGTTTGCCGGACACCGTCGCCGGTGATGCTCCGGCAAATCGGAAACAGATCGCGCGCCCATCCATACATCTGGCCGCCGATGCCGATATCGTTCATGAAGAAATCTCCACCATCGTCGCTCTGGAGCAGCCTCGCCTCAGGCGCGAACTCCTTCCGCAATGAGCGAAACCGGATCCTCGTCCAGCATCTTCCACGCCGTATCGAAAAGATCGCTTGCAGTCACCGCCATGATTCGTGATCTCCCAACCTCCGCAGTTCGTAACTTTCCGTCATCCGCAAGCCGCTTCTGTAAGCGTCGAAGGTCGGCGTCCGACTTCCGAGTCAGATCTCGCACGTTGTAAACCACCGCACAGTCGGCAGTCTGGCCGTTGGGCGAAATCACAGTGCCTGAGAATACTTTCTTATATCGATAGTCCACACCATGGGCGGTCTCAACGTAGTGCACGAACGTCGCTCGACTCAACGAGCAGCCCAGGCAAATTATTTGAGCGTTCAGACGATGCAAGGCGGCAAACACCGACTCAGCACCAAAGCATTCTATGCCTGGGATGGCGCACAATTCTCGTGCGCGAGACCCTCTGCTGGCAAAACTGAAAATAGGATCCGAAGTTCGGCGAACACCGGGTCGCGTGCGGAATCTCTCGCTTACCATGCCCACCACGCTTGGAGTGTTGCGGATGTCAAACGCTTCCCCCTTGGTAAAACTGTAGCTGAAGGTAGGCATCACGAGCGTCCCGTCGCCGCCAATTGCGTCCTCCATGGCTTCGATCAAAACATCCAACACGTTTTGCGCGGGAGGAAACTGCGCTGCCACGATGGCATCGGGATGTACCAGAACAACGCTTCCCGGTTCGACGCCGATCGCGCGCAGCGCGTCTGTGACGGCGGATGGTGCGATGGTGATCCGAGTCACGCCTCGATTCCCGGCTGCAAGAGGAGCTGATTCAAATTCACGCAATTGTTTATCATAGCCCATCGTGCTTCTCATGCTAGCCTGCGACTGCTAAGATTTTTTCATACCAAGCATATCCGCAATTCCATCGATTTATGAAAATTCTGCTGCTGCATCCCGACGATTCTCTCGAAGTTGGAACCTGGGCCGGGACACGGTGGGATTTGGCAATCGATCTGGGCTGGTCCGGCCGTTATGCCTACTCGCAACAAACCGAACATCTGGGGTTTCGCGTGTCCAGTATTTATGACCTGCTGGACCATCGGCAGCACCGCGACCGAATTCGCGGGATTCTCGGCCTGGGGTTGGATCAACTGGTGGATTCGGAATCAGTGGACTGGTGGGAAACCTTTTCTGTCTACCCTTATCAGCAACTTGAACAGCTTATGTTGCTGTCGGCGCTCGTCGAACAAATCCCCGAGCATGCCGAAATTTTCGCGACCAGCCCACACTTCGCGTTGCGGGCGCTGTCGCTTCTGCTAAACCGCGAGATCAAAGTTCTTTCGTCAAAACATGAGACAGGTTTTCGAGTGAGATCTCGCCGGTACCTGAAAGCTGCCCTTACTTTGCGCCCTTCGCAGCTGACCGAAATCGCTTTCGACAAGTGGGATCCGGATTACCGACTTCGACGGCATTTCGTCCGCCCACATGGGATCCCGTCCACCCCGGCTGTCTTGCTACCGTCAGCCTACGTCAATGTCTCTCGGGCCCAGGTTGCGTATGCGCGCATGCTCCCGCACCGCCGTTTTCTACTCGTCGTCACACGCCGCAACGGCCGTCTTCAGAGACTTCCCGGCAACGTGGAACTCCGCTGGCTCGCCTCCTATGCTCAGCGCCCACTGCCCTCCACCCGCGAAGAACACATCCGTCTCCTGGCTCGCTGGCACGACCTGCTGAACGTCCTGTTCGAAACGAATTGCGTTCTTCGGCTGGCAAGAGAGCTGCACGTTTTCGACGGGTTCACTAGCTTCCTGAAAAATGGGTTGCGTGTCCGCGACGCGTGGCGTGAGGTTTTTGCCAGAGAGCCCATTACGGCCGTGCTTTCCGCGGACGAATACAATCCCCACACCCGACTGCCAATTCTGCTGGCCAGATCCAGGAACCTGCGCACGACGCTTTGCGACCACGGAGCGCTGAACCTGAGCCTCGGAATCCGCCGGCTAGCTTCCGATACCTACCTGGTGAAGGGTGATATGGCGCGGGATTACTGCGTTGAATGGTGCGGCCTGTCAGCCGACAAGACCGTGGTTGGAGGCCCCGCGGAAGCACCCCATCCGTTGCCGTCCTCAAGTCGCACGAGAAAAGGATTGGATTGTTTTTTATTCCGAAAGTTACGAACTGATTCCAGCCCGTACTCAAACCTTCTACGCAGAGCTTCTGCCGGAGTTGTGCCTGCTCGCCCGGCGCACGAATCGCAAAGTCATCGTCAAACTGCATCCCTTTGAGAGTTTTCGCATGAGAAGGGCGCTCGTCGACAAAGTGCTGTCCGCGGAGCAGCGCAGTCTCGTGGAACTGCGCGAGGGACCGATGACCCCAGAGCTCTTCGAACGAGCATGGTTCAGTCTTACGGTGGAGTCCAGTGTCGCTGTCGAGAGCACGATCAACCGGGTACCCTGCTTTTTGTGCAGTTGGTTTGATCCTTCCTGGTACGACTACGGCAAGCAGTATGCCAAGTACTCCGCCGGATATCCGCTTGACTCTCCCCAGCGGATTCGCGAGATACCGCAGTTGCTGGAGCGGATTCAGATCACCGAGGCAATCCGACAAAGCCTTCAGACCTCAATCACACCGGAACACCTGGAGTCCGTCCTGTCACGGACATGATCAATCAGCGGATGGTCGTGAGTTGCCCGGTCAGCGCGCCACCAGCGCCCAACTCAGCGGCGTTCCCCGCTCCACATCGCAGGCTGCGCGTTTTCCCAGAACTTCGTTGAGGTGCCGTGGATGCAATCCGTCCGCGGGACGAATCGAGCGCACGTTCTGTTTCGTAAACAACTCCCCCTTTTTCATGTCTTCGACCACAAACAGCGAGCGCCGAAACTTGAGGCTGTTGGCCTCGCGCGGTCCGGAGGCAAACTGAACCGAGCCCAGAGCTTTCTCGGCCGTGCGCACCGCATCCACCATCGCCTTGAATTCCTCGGGTTCAAGCGAGAACGCGGCTGTCCGGCCCGCCATCGCGCCCGACGCAGACAAAGATGTTTCTCAATGATGCACGCTCCCAGCGCCACGGCCGCGACTGGCACCGCGATGCCCATCGTGTGATCGGAAAGTCCGACGGGACAACTGAAACGGCGCGCCAGTTCCGGAATCGTGAGCAGGTTCGCCTCTTCCGCTGGCGCCGGGTAAGCGCTCGTGCACTTCAATAGCACAATCTGAGTCGCACCCGCCCCGTGCGCCGCCTCGACCGCTTCGGAAACCTCCTCTTCGCTCGCCATACCCGTGGACATAATCAGTGGCTTCCCGGTGCGAGCCATCTTTTGAATCAAGCCGATATCCACGAGTTCAAACGACGCCACCTTGTGCGCGGGAACATTCATCTGTTCGAGAAAGTCGACGGCAGTATCGTCAAACGCGCTCGAAAATAGTTGCATCCCCAGTTCGCCCGCGATCTGTTTGAGTTTCGGCTGCCATTCCCATGGCGTAAATGCTTCCAGGTAGAGGTCGTGAAGAATGCGCCCATCCCACAGCGTGCCGCCCGTAATCCGAAAACACTCTTTGTCACTGCGCAGCGTGATTGTATCGGCGGTGTATGTCTGGAGCTTAACCGCGTCCGCCCCGGCCTCCTTGGCGGCATGAAGAATCCGCACCGCCTGATCAAAACTCTGATTGTGATTGGCGGAGAGTTCGGCAACGATGTAAATTGGCGCACCTGCCCCGATCGCCCGGTCGCCGATGCAGAAGCGTTGTTTCATCAGGAATCCACCTTTTCGTTCAGCGGTAGCGCAACTTCCGCGGGAGCGAATGCTGTGCGGCGCCCGCTGCGGATAATTTCCGGCGAGCGCGGCCCCTCATTGAAGAGCAGGTCCAGAACTGACGCGTACGGGCAAAAAGGGGGGGAAAAGCTGCTGATATTCCGGGTGTGTATAGTTTTGAAAACAGACTTCAACGCCTTTGCGGGTAAATAAGTCCACGTTTGACAGCAGGTAAACCGCGGAACCAATCGCGGAGTAGTATTGCGTGGCACAGAGGCGTTCACAGATCCCCAAGTTAAGAGGCGAGCGTTTGCCCTCGACCTTCAGCGTTGAAGACAGAACCAGCGGAACTGTAATACCCAGAGACGCCATCAGCCACTCGATAAGACGAAAGTTCAGTGCAGCCAGCCCGCCCTGGCAGGATGCTTCCAAAATCCCAGAAAATTGCGGGAAATAATCCTTGAAGTAATTTGCCGTTCGGTAGTGAGCACGCACCAAATTGAGGTGCCTCTTGCAAAATTCTGGCTCGGCGATCTCAACTTCTTCAATGATCTGCATCGAGCGGCCCTTGATCTTCACGGGGACGGTGAGCCACTCTAACCCGGTGGGGGCCTTGATCCGGTTGCGCTGCTGCCACGACTGCTTCTCAAACTGCACCGTGTCCAGCAGGCACGAACTTGTCCACCTGGTCGATAAGATCGAAATAGCCTAGCCATGGCAGATACGTCGGCTGCGCAATCGCGATCTTCACGATGTGTTCCTCGACAGCACATAGCGATCCGTGACTTTCTGAAATCCGAGAGACTTCCAAAGCGCAGCGGCTGCCACCCGCCCTTCGATCACTTCGAGTTGCATTTTGGACGGGGCATGTGCCCAAAGTTCACGGATCGCTTCGGTAGCGCACGCTTTGGCAACACCGCGGCGGCGGAACTCCGGCAGAACGTGGAATTCGTAAATATTCCCCGTCATCCGCAGAAGAGTAACCGGTGGCCTCTCCAGCCCGAACAGAATGAATCCCGCCCGTTTCTCATCGCAAAGAATCCAGCGAAGAAAGTATTGTCGGGTCGGCCATGATGGTCTCGAAATATTGCTCTTTCCAGTCGTCCTGCGCCACAAAAGAGGGATTCACTTCGCAAAAATGCTTCACTGCCATGCGCAAAAACTCGTCTCGTTCCGAACCTGCGATGGGAAACATGCTAACGGTCATTGCACTCCTAAGGTTTGCATCGCTTCGACAAACACGCGCTGCTCCGATGCCGTCGACGAGCGCACAGCCCAAGTCCGTCATGCGCTGGCGCGCTGCGCCAGCGCATGACGGACTTGGGCTGTGCGCTCGTCGACGGCATCGGAGCAGCGCGTGTTGTCGAAGCGATGCAAACCTTTAGGAGTGCAATGACCGTTAGCATGTTTCCTCATTAGGTTCAGGAACGAGACGATTTTGCGCATGGCAGTGAAGCATTTTTGCGAAGTGAATCCCTCTTTTGTGGCGCAGGGGGACGGTTTTGGAAAGAGCAAAATATTTTGAGACCATCATGGCCAACCCACAATACTTTCTTCGCTGGGTACTTTTGGATGCGAAGGGGGGAATTCATTCTGTTCGGGCTGGAGAAGCATAGGTTTCTGCCACGGAAACGGGCCGGAACACCCACGAAAGCAGACGTTCTGCCGGAGTTCAACCGCCGCGGTGTTGCCAACACGTGCCCTACCGAAGCGATCCGTGAACTTTGGGCGCATGCCCGGGGGAAGATTCAACTCGAAGTGATCGAAGGGCGGGAGTCAGGCTCGCTGCGCTTTGGAAGTCTCTCGGATTTCAGAAAGTCACGGATGGCTCTGTGCTGTTTGAGGAGCGCGTCGTGAGGAACGAGATTGCGCAGCCAACCTGTCTGCCATGGCTAGGCTATTTCGATCTTATCGACCAGGTGGACAAGTTCGCTGTTGCTGGACACGGTGCAGTTTGAGGTGCACTGGTGGCAGCAGCGCGACCGGGATCAAGGCCCCCACCGTGGTGGAGCGGCTCCCAGCCGTCCCCGTGAAGATCAAGGGCCGCTCGATGCAGATCATTGAAGAAGTTGAGATCGCCGAGCCAGAATTTTAGGGAAGAGGCACCTCAATTTGGTGCGTGCTCGCTACCAAACGGCAAATTACTTCAAGGATTATTTTCCCGCAATTTTCTGGGATTTTGGAAGCGTATTTCCAGGCCAGCCTGTCCCCCTGAACTTGTCGTTCTTATGGAGTAGGCTGATGGCGTCTCTGGGTCTTACGGCTCCCGCTGCGTTCTCACTTCAACGCTGAAGGTCGAGGGCAAACGCTCGCCTTTCTTTAACTTGGGGATCTGTGAACACCTCTGTGCCACGCGATACTACTCCGCGATTGGTTCCGCAGATTTCTGTCAAACGTGGACTTTATTTACCCGCAAAGGCATTCGAAGTCTGTTTTCAAAACTATACACACCCGGAATATGTCGCAGCTTTTCCCCTTTTTGCCCCATTACGCGTCAGTTATTGGACCTGCTCTTCGATAAACACGCAGCGGCACCGCGCACATTCGCTCCCGCGAGAAGCTGCGCTACCGCTGAACGAAAAGATAAATTGTCGTGAAACAACGCTTCTCGTCGGCGATCGGGGCAGGTGCGCCAGATTTTAGCGGTCAACCGTTGCCCAAACTCTCCCACAATCACAATCAGAGTTTTCATCAGGCGGTGCGGATCTTTCATGCGCCGAGCTGGGGCGGACGCGGTTAAGCTCCAGACAGTACACCGCCCGACTGCGATCCACGCTGCGCAGTGACAAAGAGTGTTTTCGATTACGGCGGACGGCTGTGCGGATGGGCGCATTCTTCACGACCTCTACCTGGAAGCATTTACGCCATGAAACATCTTCTGGCAGCCGAAACTCAACAGAACCGCGGGCGACTGAGATGCAACTATTTTCGAGCGCGTTTGAACAATGTGCCGTCAACTTTATCTCGAACAGATGAATGTTCCCGCGGCAAGAGGTGAGACATGGCGTTGAACTCGTGGATATCGGCTTAGATTCAAAAGATGGCTCGGCACCAGAAATGATTATGTCCACGGCTGTGATGGCGAGCGGAGGAGGAGGTTTCGAAGCAGCGGTGCGAGGGCGGCGCACGGGGCGGGTGCGATTCAGATGGTGCTCTTGAAGTGCACGAGCGCTTACCCGGCGCCCGGCAGCCCTCTAGGCGACGATTCCGGAACTGGCGCGCGTTCGGCTTGCATCAGGACTTTCCGATCATACGATGGGAATGGCGGTACCAGTCGCGGCCGTATGAGCGCTAGTGCATCCTAGAGAAACGTAACCTCTCTGTGCGTCGGGCCGATAGCAGCCGGACGCCGCGTTCTCGCTTGAACCCAAGGAGGGTGGTGGTGGATGCGGTACGCACGCAAGAGAGAACTTCTGGCTCGGTTTCAGTTTGCCTCAGAACACGCAGAGGCCGACGGCCTCAAGTTTCAGCACTGGCTTGTTTGTGGTCGAAGACGTGAAGAAGGGGGAGCTGTTTACGAAACAGAACGTGCGCGCTCGATTCGTCCGCGGACGGATTGCACCCACGGCACTTCAACGAAGATTCTGGGAAAACGCACAGCCTTCAATGTGGAGCAGGAAATTGCCGCTGAGTTGGGCGCTGGTGGCGCGCTGACCGGGCGACTCGCGACCATCCGCTGATTGATCATTGCATAAACAGGACGACCAGGTGTTCCGGTGTAGTTGAGATTGTAAAGGCTTTGTGAAAGATACCTCGTAATATAAATCACTCCAGCAAGCTGTATCTCGCGAATCCGCTGGGGAGAGTCAAGCGGATATCCGGCGGAGTACTTGGCAGTTCTCCTGCGGTAGTCCTCCTGCAGGAAGGATCAACCAACTGCACAAAGCAGGGTACCGGGGTTGATGGTGCCTCTCGACAGCGACACTGGACTCCACCGTAAGACTTGAACCAGTGCTCGTTCGAAGAGCTCTGGGGTCATCGGTCCCTCGCGCAGTTCCACGGAGCTCTACGCTCTGCTCCACAGACAGCACTTTGTCGACGAGTGCGCCCTTCTCATGCGAAAAACTCTCAAAGGGATGCATTAAATGCCTTTTTGCAATTCGTGCGCCGGGCGAGCGGCACTCGGCAGAAGCTCTGCGTGAGAAGGGCTTGAGTACGCACTGAGATCAGTTGGTAACTTTCGGAATAAAACAATGCAACTTGTGCGACTTGGGGGCGGCGCATTTGATAGGTAATCTGCGCGGGGCCTCCAACCACGGTCTTGTCGGCTGAGGACCACGACACCATTAGACGCGGTGAGATCCCCGCGCAGTATCACCCTTCACCAGGTAGGTATCGGGAACTCCTACACGGTCGAGGCTCAGGTTCAGCGCTCCGTGGTCGCAAAGCGTGCGCTGCGCCAGGTTCTGGATCTGGCCGGCGGGAACTGGCAGTCGGCGGTATGAGGAGTGTATTCGTCCACCGCGGAACCGCGGGCCGTGAGATGGGCTCTCTGAGCAAAAACCTCACGCCACGCGTCGCGGACGCGCAACCCATTTTTCAGGAAGCTAGTGAACCCGTCGAAAACGTGCAGTTCTCTTCCAGCCCGGAAGAAAACACAATTCGTTTCGAACAGGACGCTCCGCCAGGTCGTGCCAGCGAGCCAGGGAGACGGATGTGTTCTTCGCGGGTGGAGGGCAGTGGGCGGCATGGCATAGGGAGACGAGAGCCAGCGGAGTTCCACGTTGCCGGGAAGTCTCTGAAAACGGCCAGGTCGGCGTGTGACAACGAGAAAATCGGCGGATGCGGAGCATGCGCGCCGTTGCGCAACCTGGGGCCGAAAGATGACGTAGGCTGACGGTAGCAAGACAGCCGGGGTGGACGGGAATTGCATGTGAGCAGACGAAATGCCGTCGAAGTCGGTAATGCAAGGATCCCACTTGTCGAAAGCGATTTCGGTCGCTGCGAAGGGCGCAAAGTAAGGGCAGCTTCAGCCGGCGAGATCTGGCTCCGAAAACCTGCCTCTCATGTTTTGACGAAAGAACTTTGATCTCGCGGTTTAGCAGAAGCGGACGCGCCCGGCTGGTCGCGAAAATTTCGGCATGCTGGGGGATTTGTTCAACAAGACACAACATATTCCAGATAAGGGTAGACAGAAAAGGTTTCCGGCCATTCCACTGATTCCGAATCCACGGATTTTGATCCAACCCCAGCCGAAGAGAATCCCGCAAATTCGTGACGGTGTTGCCGATGGTCCCCAGCAGGTCATAAATACTGGACACACAAACCCCAGAATGTTCAGTTTTGTTGCGAGTGGGCAAGACGGCCGAGCCAGCCCAGATCAATTGCCAAATCCCACCGTGTCCGGCCCAGGTTCCAAGCTTGGAGAGAATCGTCGGATGCAGCAGCAGAATTTTCATAAATCAATAGAATGCAGATATGCTTGGTATGAAAAAATACTTAGGCATGGCCGGCTAGCATCAAGAACACAATGGCGGCTATGATAAACAATTTTGCGTGAATTTGAATCAGCTGTTCTTGCAGCCGGGATGCGAGCATGAGCTCGGATCACCAGTCGCACAGTCCGCCAGTCACAGACGCGCTGCGCGCGATAGTCAAACCGGAGACGTTTTGCTCTGGTACATCCCGATGCCATCGTGGCAGCGCAGTTCCTCCCGCGCAAAACGTGTTGGATGTTTTGATGTTTCGAAGCCATGGAGGACGCAATTGGCGGCGACGGGGAGGCGGCTCGTGATGCCTACCTTCAGCTACAGTTTCCGAGGGGGAAGCGTTTGACATCCGCGACACTTCCAAGCGTGGTGGGCATGGTAAGCGAGATTCGCACGCGACCCAGCTGTTTGCCGAACTTTCAGATATTATTTTCAGCAGAGGTTCTCGCGCACGAGAATTGTGCGCCATCCCAGGCATAGAATGCTTTGCGTGCTGAGTCGGTGTTTGCCACCTTGCATCGTCTGAACGCTAGTGATTTTTTGCCTGGGCTGCTCGTTCAGTCAGCAAGATGGT
>CAVRNL010000019.1:0-78159 GCA_963722485.1 uncultured Acidobacteriaceae bacterium | reverse complement strand
ACCAGTCGTCGGTCGAGTGATACTCCTTCCAGAGCAGCCAGATCTTGCGCGAGCGTTCGGTGAGCAGATTTTCGCGCGGAAAGCCCCACGGCTACGGCGAATCGTTCCGCGCCTTCGCCGACGAGCATGACGTGGCCGGTATGCTCCATCACAGCTTTAGAAACGAGCGAAACATTCTTAATGTTGCGGACGCCGCCCACCGATCCGGCGCGGCGCGTCGGCCCATGCATGCAGCAGGCATCGAGTTCCACCACTCCTTCTTCGTTCGGAAGGCGCCGAGGCCGACGGTATCGTCGTTAGGATCGTCTTCCGGTCCTTTTACGACGCGAAGGGCGGCGTCGAGCGTGTCACCGCCGCTTTTCAGGAAAGCGAACGCGTCATCGAGGTAATTGACGCCCGTTGTTGGCGTGATGATGATCGGCCGCTTGGCGGGGCCAAATGGATTGGCGGGAGCCGTGCGCGTCGCCTTGCGATTTGTCTTGGGCGTCGACACCGTGCACATTCAAACCCGTAGCCAGCAGATGCAGCAATTGCAGAACCTAGAAAATCCACGACGATTTATGGACATGAATTCTCCGGAACTCAGGAAACGGCGAGAAGGATACCACGAGGGAGGAGCTGATCTGGCGCGGAGGGCCGGCATAGATAGTGGGTCAGTTTCCGCATCGCTGCCTACCTGCCAGCGAAACAAACGATTCTGGAGTTGTGAGCGCTATCGCAATTTTATCGCTGCCTATGTGCGATTGAACGGCGTCTCTCGGGTTCTATCGATTGCTATTTCTTAATCCTCTCATCGGTCAGCCGGAAGCATCGGGCCTTGTCGTCCCAGTAGATCCTTTCTTTATTGGCCTTCCAGAACTCCATCCAATGAGATTGAAGGTCTTTCAGACTGTGGGGCCTTTTAAATCTCGCCCAGCAGACCCACCCTGGCTCGTTGCAACGCTGTTCCGCGAACAGCGGCGGCATCGTGCTTTTCTTCCAGGTGTCGTCCACGAAGAGATCTTCAAGAATGAGATACGCTAGTTCGCCCGCGTGGATGCGGGGCCAGAAGTCGTATACCGGCTCTGCGATCCAGCGTGAGTCCGCAATCTGTGAAATCAAAACAGGAATCGCTGATTTCCCATCAGCAACTATTTGATCCATTACCGCAGATTGGCAGTATTCGCGGTCTTGGAACCTACCTTTGGCACGACACGACGTATTGCTCCAGGTCGAGAGTGCGTAGGACTTCGGACGTGCTGGCGTGGCTTCACTTAGGACGGAGAACAGAGGCGACAACATCAAACAGAAAATAATTGCTCGAAAGATCGTCTTCAGCGCTGTAAGCATTGCCATGATGCGAACTCTACGCCGGAACCACAGAGGAATCCAGATTACTGTCGATAACAGGCTCAACCACCCGCAGCAGCCGCGCGACACCTTCGCGAAAATTGGCGGGTTCGGTGATCAGGCTCAGCACGAGATGTCCTTCGTTTGGAAAATCGTAGAAGTGTCCGGGATGGACGCTCACCCTTGCCTGGCGCAACAGGCGAATTGCAAGATCCTCGTCACTCTCGATCACAGGAACCCGCAGCACGACGTACCATCCACCTTCGACTTGCAATCTTGTGCACGAGGGACGACTGGCGAGTTGGCCATCGAGTTCTGCGAGATTCACGCGCAAACGATCGAGAAGAATGGGCTGGATCTGCTTGCGCTGATCGAGCAGCACTGGCGCGGCTAGCTGGACGGGCGCGTTCATCGAGAGATAGGTATCGGCGATGATTTCGAGGCGCGCCCCCGCTTCGGCAACCATCTCTTTCGGGCCGCTGGTGGCTACCCAGGCAAGCTTCATCTGCGGGAGAGCGGAAATCTTCGAAACTCCGCTGAGCGTGAAGGTGAGGGCGTCGGCGTTGCTGACAAAACTGCTGCGCGGTGCGCCGTCGTGCGCGTAGTCGAGAAAAACTTCGTCCACGATCAGCGCCAGACCGGAGTCGCGGCAGAAAGCATTTAGTGCCGAGGTTTCCGCAGCCGAGACGTAAGAGCCGGTTGGGTTGTTGGGATGGACGAGAATCACGGCGCGCGACCGTGCAGTGGCTGCCTTGTAGAGCGAATCGAAATCGATTTGCCAACCGTGATCGTAGAGCAGCGGATACGGAACGAGTTTAACGTCGGCGAGATCGGCAAGAAACTCGAACAGCGGGTAGCTCGGCTTGGGCACAAGAATTTCGTCGCTGGGATTGCAAAGCAACCGAAAGACGTACGAGTAAGCTTCGCTGGTGCTGGTGGTGAGAATCAGGCGCTCGGGATCAAGATCGAAAACCTCGTGCGACTCGCGATAGTAGCGGCACACGGCTTGGCGCGCTTCGGGCAGACCCCGGGGCTGCGGTTCGTAATGCATCGCTTCAGGATTCGCCAGCGCGGCAAGGACGACATCAGCATCGGGGCGGACGCCAGCTTCGGTCGGGTTCGAGATCGTGAGATCGAGAATTTTCCGCCCCGAAGCGCGCGCCTCTTCGATCGCGCGCGTGAGAGCGTTCGGACTGAGCCGCCAGTTTGTGCGCTGGGAGAACATAAGTTCCGATGACTATGCCGGACGGGCGAGACGCCCGTCCCCACACGAACTAAGGAGATCCCTACTTCAGAAAAAATCCCAACTGCTCCGGAGGAGGCAGAGTCTTGGCGCTCCAATACTGACGTTGGGCTGCTTGCACAACGACGATCTTCGCTTGCACTTCCTGCGCCAGATTGTCGTAGCGCACCAGAACGTTGTCCAGCCAGTAGGGACGGTTCTCACGCGCCCAGGCCTCCGCATAAGGCTTGCGCAGGATCGTGATCGCGTCGCGCAGACTCTGCAGCCGCCCGTTAATGTCGACGATTTCGTCCATGTCGTTTTGCACGCGCGCCCCGTCCGCCTGATTCTGATAAGCGTCCCAGTAGTAACGGCTGATCTCCGACGTAAACTGAATCTTCAAGCCGAGCGTGTCCAGATGCCAGGCGGCAAAGAGCATGTCGTCGAGCGTCTCGGCGTGGAGATGCGCCTTGGCTCGATTAAGCATCAACGACTCAGCGGCATGTTCGGCGCTGAGGCGCAGGTCGTGGGTAGCAGGCAGCGCCTTGGCGGCCAGGTTGGCGCCCGCTTCGCTGAAGGGATCGGACCAGAAAAGATCGTGGGTCGCGTCATTCAGTTTCACTCCGGCGAGGAGAGTATTGGGGCGATCGAGATTATCGATCACATCGGCGAAAGTCCTGTCGTCATTCCGGTAGAAGGCCCAGTCATAACTGTTCTTGAAATCATCGATACTGGACTCGCCCGGCTGCCAACTGGCGGCGGCTCCGAAGACCAAGGCTGGCCAGGCCATATCGATTAGCGATTCACCGTCGTCGTTCCAAGTTGTGTTGAGGGCGCCCAGGGCCTGATGCTTCTGGCCGTCGCGAACAAAATCGCGGATGTTCAGAAACGCGCTGTCAAGGCCAGGCCAGATGGCGCGCCAGGTGCCTGCTCCGGGCGCGACGACCACGCGCAGGCCGGCGTTGGTGTATGGGGTAATAATGCCTTCGTAGCTCGGCTTGGGTTCGTAATCCCAGGGAACGGCGATCATGTCTTTGGGAAGAATGGTCAGCAGTTCCGGATACTTGACCGCGATATCTCCCCAGAACATGAGTTGCTTGTGATAAGGCTGCATGATCTCGAAGACTTTCTGCAGGTGTTCGAGATAGACGCGGCCAAGACCCTCCTGAGCCGCCAGAGCCTTCGTCTGTCCGAGCCCGAGTTCGAAAGTTTCGTCGGCCCCGATGTGGAAGAACGGGCCAGGAAACAAGGGAGCCACCTCACCGTAAACTTGCCGAATGAAATCGTAGCTCTTGGGATTGGTAGGGGTGAGCACATGGCCGTGAGGCGTTTCAGCGAGATCGGAATAGATTTCGTACTTCAGAAACTGATGAATGTGTCCGAAGGCCTGCTGCTCGGGCAGCAGCGTGACGTAGTACTTGCCGGCGTAGTCGACCAACTCTCTGATCTCGGCGGGAGTTAGCGCCGCCGCTTCTTTCAGCGCGGCGTCCTTCGGCGAGACCAGCGGCTGGGTCTGGAAATCGAAAACCTGCTCCATGTTGAAGCCGAGCAGGTTGATCTTGTACTCGGCCAGCGTGCGGATCTGCATCTTCAAATAGTCGAGCGAAAGGATGGGACCGCGGCTGATGTCGTCCTGCACGCCCCGCCATTCCATGCTGGGCCAGTCGCGGATGACTAACTTAGGAATTACCAGCGCCGGCGCCGCGAGCGTCTTCCCTGCGCCGCCATCCGGTTGCAACAACTGGCGCAGGGTCTGCACGCCATAGAACACGCCTTGCGCGGTGCGGCCGGCGACCAGCACGCCAGAGTCGGTCACGCGGATGACGTAGCCTTGTTTGCCAAGGCCAGTGTCGCCCAGTTCGTCTCCGACTTTTACTCCTTGCGATTCTAGATAGGATCGCAGACCGCGGTCGGTCAGGCGTCCGAGCGAAATGTGCCCCGTAGTCTTGGGAGCGGCGGTCACGAGTTCGATCGCGAGTTTCATGCCGGTGCGGTCATGAATCTCTTTTTGCAGAGTTTCAGCCGCGGTCCGGTCGTCGGCACTGCTGATGAGGATGGTCGTCGAAGATTTGATCGCCATCCGGCCTTCGGCCATGCGAACCTCCTTCGGGGCCGGCAGAATCTTGAGCGGACGGGCGGCTTCGTTGACCTGAGCGTGAGAAACCAGCGGCAGACAGGCTAGGCAGGCGAAAATGCATTTAATAATTTTCATGACGTGGGTGAATGGCGAGAGTAACAGGTGAGATCGGCGGGAACAAGGTCTTGGCGAGCGCTACTGCCCTTTGTTTGATCCACGGGATACAGCCTGCGGAGCTTTGCTCCGCTTGGACGGGCGAGGGCGCCCGTCCCCGCACAAACTAATTCTTACTTCCCGAACGCTTCTTTGTTTACCACGTACGGCATCTTCGTGACGTCGCCGCCGTAGTTCCCTTCCAGCACGTCGATCAGTCCCTGGACGCAGCGGCCGGCCATGCCTTTGTCGGGATCGGACGACAAGCGCGTAATGCGGGCGGCGCTGGCGAAGTGGGGCAGGAGGCGGCAGCGGTCGGCGATGGCGGGATCGCGGAGCGGCGAATCGGCGGGCAGCGGCTCTTCCTCGTAAACATCGAGAGCGGCACCGGCGATCCAGTTCTCACGCAAGGCGCGCGCCAGCGCTGTCTCGTCCACCACCGGGCCGCGCGATGTGTTCACGATCATGGCCGTGGGCTTCATCATGCGCAGCGTGGTTTCGTTGATCAGGTGATAGGTCGGCGTGGCGCTTTCGCCTTCGCGCAGCAGGGGAACGTGCAGGCTGATGAAATCGGCGGCGCTCAACGCTTCCTGCAACGTGGTGTAACGAATGGTGGCGCGCTCGCGGCTGATTCCGCGCTGGAAGCGGAGATCCTTCACCTCTTGAATGGCCTTGATGTAGTCGTGGTTCTCATAGGCCGGATCGAAGCACAGGATGTTCATGTCGAAGCCGGCGCACTTTTTGATGAAGGCGAGGCCGATGCGTCCGGTGCCGATGACGGCCACCGTCTTTCCCGTAACTTCGTCGCCCAGAAATGGGAGATAAGGATGCCAATAGGTCCAGCGATTTTCGCGCAGCACATATTCGGCGGACCAGAGTTTTCTAGCCAGTGCGCCCATCAGGAAAAAAGCAAACTCCGCCGTCGCTTCGGTCAGGACGTCGGCGGTATTGGTGAACGGCACTTTGTACCGGTTGGCATCCGCGCGGTTGATGTTGTCGAATCCGACGGCGTACTGCGCGACCACTTTGAGCGTGCCTTCTCCGGCGGCAAAAACCTCGGCGTCGATATCGTCGCGCAGCGTAGTGATCAGGCCATCCACACCCGACTTCACCTTTTCGACGATCAAGCTTTTCGGCGGAGCTTCGGGCTGGGGATAGACTTCGAGGTCGTATCCCTTGTGGCGAAGAAGGTTGAGAGCATCTCCAATGTCGCAGGTGGCAAAAACGCGGATTCTATGGCTCATGGGGTTCGAACAGTGTATCGCAGCGTCGGGCCATCGGGTGATCGGGTCATCGGGTGATCCAAAGCCAAAAGCCTTTGACCTTTAGATCACCCGATGCCTCTACGCTTCGCTTCTCTCTGGACGAGGAGATGCCGACGCGGCCTGGGCATGATGACGGACATCGGCTCCCAGAACCCAGAAAATGACATCCTCGGAGATGTTGGTAGCGTGGTCGGCGACACGTTCAAGATTGCGTGCAACCAAGAGCGCATCTAGCGCCTGTTGAGTCACTTGCGGCTCTTCATTCATCTTTCGCACGAGCACAATGAACGACTCGTCGCGCATCCGATCGACCACATGATCCATTTCCAGAACCGCCTGCGCGAGTTCGGCTTTGCCTTCCACGAACGACTCCAGGGCGCGCCGCACCATGGCGCTCACGGCCGTGGCCATGCGCGGGATATCGACCGGCAACTCGGCGGCCGGCAATTCAATCATGTCCATGACACGCTCGGCGATGTTGACGGCCTGATCGCCCACGCGCTCGAGGTCGGCGTTGATCTTGGTTACGGCGAGAATGAAGCGCAGATCCACCGCCGCCGGTTGCTGGGTGGCGAGGATGTCAAACGCCATTTCATCGATCTCGCGCTCGGCCGCGTTGATCAGGCTCTCGTTTTCGAGCACCAACTGGCAGCGCGTGAGATCGCGTTCCGTGTAGGCCTGGCAAGCGCGATCCACCGCCAGTTCCGCGAGACCGCCCATGCGGAGCAGTTTCTCCCGCAGGTCCTCCATCTGCTGCTGAAAACGCGTGCGCATCATCATTATTCTACGACCCTCGTGAATCTCCTTGGTCAGGTCAGAGGTTAGAGGTCAGATTGCAGAGGTTAAGACCTAAGTACGCCGTCCTTCACCTCTTCAATCCAACCTCTGACCTCTGACCTGATTCACCTCTGCAATCTGACCTCTAACCTCTGACCTCATTCCTATCCGAATCTGCCGGTGACGTAGTCTTCCGTCCGTTTGTCGGAAGGATTGGTGAATATCTTTTCCGTTTTATCGAACTCGATCATTTTGCCCAGAAGGAAGAATCCAGTGAACTCCGCCACGCGGGCAGCCTGCTGCATATTATGCGTCACAATCACGATCGTGTATTGCTCTTTTAATTGAAAAATCAGTTCTTCGATCTTGCCGGTGGAGATCGGGTCAAGCGCCGAGCAGGGTTCATCCATGAGCAGAACCTCCGGCTGGACAGCAAGCGCGCGCGCTATGCACAGCCGCTGCTGCTGGCCGCCGGAGAGGCTGGCGCCCGACTTCTTGTGCAGAGAGTCTTTGACTTCGTCCCACAACGCGGAGGCTTGCAGAGACTTATGCACGACCTCGTCCAGTTGTTTGCGATTGCGAAAGCCGTTCAGCTTGAGCCCGGCGGCCACGTTGTCGTAGATCGACATAGTTGGGAACGGATTCGCCTTCTGAAACACCATGCCTACGCGGCGGCGCAGCTGGGTAGCCGAGGTCCCGTTATAAACGCTGAGATCGCCGATGAGCACTTTTCCTTCCACCCGCGCTTCAGGAATCGTTTCGTGCATGCGATTCAAGCAGCGAATGAACGTGGACTTCCCGCAGCCTGACGGACCGATGAGCGCGGTCGCGTGGTTGGCTTGCACGGTAATGTTAATGTCGAACAACGCCTGTGTCTTGGCGTAAAACGCATTCAAGTGCTCGACTGTAATTCCGACGCCCATGACTGGTTCAGCTCCTGCCCCGTTAAGCTCCTGCCAAAGTACCGTGCCGTACCGCTATGCGGACCGCGGCGACCGCGCTGACAATGAGGACAATCAGGACCAGCGCTCCCGCCCATGCCTGCCGGTGCCAATCATCGTATGGCGAAATGGCATAAGCAAAAATTTGCAGCGACAAGGCTGCGGTCGGCTGGTTGATCTTCCAATTCCAATAATCGTTTCCAAGTGCGGTGAAGAGCAGCGGCGCGGTTTCTCCGGCCACGCGCGCGAAGGCGAGCATGACGCCGGTGATGACTCCGGATGTGGCCGTGCGCAGCGTTATCGAGATGGTGGTGCGCCAGCGGGAAACACCCAGACCGTAAGCGGCTTCGCGGATGGCCTGCGGCACCAGGAGCAGCATCTGCTCGGTGGTACGCGCGATGGTCGGAATCATCATGATAGCGAGCGCGACGCCACCAGCCAGCGCCGAAAAGTTTTTCTGGCGCATCACGACCAGCCCGTAAGCCACAACACCAATCACGATTGAGGGGACGCCGTTCAGCACATCGGAGACAAAGCGCACCATATCGCCATAACGGTTTCGTCCGTACTCGGAAAGAAAGATGCCGGCTCCGATCCCAAGCGGCACACCGAGCAAGCTGGCGATGCCCAGAATAAAAATAGAGCCGCCAATGGCATTTGCCATGCCGCCGCCGGTCTCGCCCGGCCCCTTCGGGATCTTTGTTAGAAAAGCAAGATTGATCGATCCGACACCCTTATAAACCAGATAGGCGAAGATGGCGAAAAGCGGCAAAAGCACCAGCGCGACGGTGAGCACCGCGACGCCGGTCATCACGTGGTCCATCACGCGCCGCCGCAGGCTGATCAGCGGAATGCTAACTTGCGGCATCAAGGCCGCTGCCGAATTTGAGTTCGTATCGTTCAAGTTAATATCAGCAAGTCAGTATCAGCAATTTCGTCTCAAGCGTTCTTAGTTCAGGCAATGCTTCTCGACGGCTGGCCTCGAGTCACGCTCCACACCATGAGCCGTGCCAGCGCGTTCACCACAATCGTGACAAAGAACAGCGCCAGGCCAATCTCGAACAACGCTGAATAATAGAGATTGCCGGTCGCTTCGTTGAATTCGTTGGCCAGCACGCTGGCCATCGTGTATCCGGGAGCAAACAACGACTTGGCAATCTCCGGACGGTTGCCAATCACCATGGTGACCGCCATGGTTTCGCCGAGCGCGCGGCCCAGGCCCAAAATGATGGCGCCCACGATTCCGGCGCGCGCATTGCGCAGCACACCCATGCGGATCATTTCCCAGCGCGTCGCGCCGAGCGCCAGCGCCGCTTCACGCTGGTGCTGCGGGACCACGGTGAGCACTTCGCGCGTAATGGACGAGATGATGGGAATGATCATGATGGCCAGAATCACGCCCGCAGCCAACATGCCGATGCCGTAAGGCGGTCCGCTGAACAGGGTCGTCCAGCCGAGCGTTTTGGCGAGAAACGGCTGGACATATTCGCGAAGTATCGGCACCAGCACGAAGATGGCCCAAAGTCCGTAAACCACGCTGGGGATGGCGGCCAGGAGTTCGGTGGTGAAGGAAAGAATCGCGCGCAGGCCGACCGGGCACATTTCGGTAATGAAGACGGCCACGCCGAGAGAGAGCGGCACCGCGATAACCAGGGCCAGCAGCGAGGATACGACCGTGCCGTAAATGAATGGCAGCGCGCCATATTGATCCGACACCGGATTCCAGTCCGATTGCCAGAAGAACTTCCAGCCAAAAGCGTGCCACGAGAGCTGCGAGCCTACCACCAGTTGATAAACGATCAAGCCGAGCAGGGCGACCACCGCCAAACCGCAAAGGCGCATCGTCCAGCCGAAAACAGCGTCGGGGATTTCGCTGACCTTCCCCTGTAACAGCGGCGTTGTTCGGGCTTCGACTTTCAGGGCGGCCTTCGATCCCGGCTCCGGTTCGGGAGCGTTGAAGCGCGGCCGGGGCAGGGCTTGGTTGGACATTCCGTGCTGAGGCTAGCAGAGGCTTGTTACAAATCGATTAAAAAGCGGGACGGGTAGTGTCTTAAATACTGTATTTAAGACACTACCGCGGGACGTGCGCCGTTTCTTGATTTTGCGGAGAGCCGGGCGGGGACGCCCGGCGCTCCACCGCTTGCAGTCCGGGGTTGCGCGACGCGGCCCAGTTGTGAGATCACTGATCGTTAGCCTATGCCCACCTTTGCCGCCATCGATATCGGCTCAAATTCCGTTCGTCTGAAAATTTCGCGCCTGCAAGCCGGGCGGCTGAAAGAAATCCACGAAGACCGCGAAGTCACGCGCTTGGGTGAAGGCGTCTTCAGTGGCGGACTGCTTTCTCCCGAGGCCATGTCGCAAACGGTGCGCGTGTTGCGGCGCTTCCATCGCGCCACGCAGGAGTGCGGCACGGACTCGGTGAGGGTGGTGGCCACGGCGGCGCTGCGCGATGCCCGCAATTCACGCACCTTTCTGGAGTGGGTGCGCTCGACGACGGGCTGGACAATCGAAATTATTTCCGGGCTGGAAGAAGCCCGCCTCATTCACCTGGGCGTGGTCTCCACGGGACGGCTGGCCGCCCACAGCGTTTTGCTGGTGGACCTGGGCGGGGGCAGTTGCGAACTTACACTCTCGCGCGACGGACAACTCCGGGATACGGTCAGCTTGCCGCTGGGCGCCGTGCGGCTCACTGGCGAATTTCTGCACCACGATCCGCCGCGCAAGAATGAACTGAAGCGGCTCCAGGAATTTGTGGCGCGCGAGATCGCGCGCATTCAAGATCGAATCCGTTCCGCGCGGGCGGGAGCCGTGATCGCCACCTCCGGCACAGCCGCCGCGCTGGCGAGCGTCGCCAGCCGCATGGCGCGCCTGCAGAAGCGCCGGCCGGCGGCTTACGCGACCCGCGAGACGATCCGCCGCATCGCGAAACAGATCACGAGCCTACCCCTGGAGCAGCGGCGGAAAGTTCCCGGCATCGGTCCGCGCCGCGCGGAAATTATTTCCGCCGGCGCGGTGGTCTTTGCGGAATTGCTGGAGCGCTGCCATCTCGAGGGTTTCCGCTACTCGGCGCTGGGGCTGCGCGACGGCATCCTGGCCCAGATGGCGGCGGAATACGATCGCAGCACTCGATCGGGCCGGGCGATTGAATCGGAACGATGGGAGTCAATCAAGCGCGCGGTGGAACATTACCGCGTCGATCTGCATCATGCCTTGCATGTGCGCGACTCGGCATTGCTTCTTTTTTCCTCGTTGACCTCGGTGCACCACTTGCCGCTGGAATATCGCGAGTGGCTGTCGGCCGCGGCCATGCTGTTTGAAGTTGGCGACTACGTGAACCGCAACGGACACCATCGCCACACTTACTACATCATCGCCAACTCGGAAATTCTGGGATACACGCCACAACAGCGGCGGATCATCGGCTCGATCGCGCGCTACCTGGGCAAGTCGCGGCCCACGCCGGGCGACGGCCCGATGAATTCTCTGAATCCCGAAGAGCAGGAGAATGTGACCAAAGCGTCGATGTTGCTGCGCATCGCCCGAGCTTTAAATATGGGGAGAAGCCAAGCCGTGGGCAAGGTTGCCGTTTCCGCGCGCAGTGGCAGAGTCTTCATGAAACTGACGCCGCGCGGAAAGGCGAGCGTCGACCTCGAAGTATGGTCGATTGAGAAGGACCGACCCTACTTCCGCGAAGTCTTCGGGCGCGAACTCTCGGTGGCCGCGGCGTAAAGCGCGCGCAGGATGCGGGGAGTGATGCACCAACTCAGCGACCCGGAATTGCGCCGCATCTCGACCTTGGCGACGGCGCCCTTCTTAAGCTCAACCACGGCTTCGCATCCACTGTCGCTGATCACACGTCCGAGAAATTCGCGCAGGTTTGGGTTGTGACCGACCAGCAGCACGGAATCCTGGCGCGCGTACTTTTCCAGCATCTTCTGAAAATCGGAGAAGCTGGCCTCCGGACGAAGCGCGTTCTCAATCACCAGTTTGCCTTCGTGCCCCATTTCGTTGCCGACCAATGCAGCGGTTTGCGTGGCTCGTTTCAACGGACTGGAGACAATGATTTCCACCTGCACCCCGAGCGCGGCCAGGGCACGGCCGATGTATCCGCATTGTTCGATGCCGTCTTTGTCGAGGCCGCGCTTAGCGTCCTTCTTCGCGGTGCTCAACTGCTCCCCAGCGCTGGCGTGGCGTAAGAAATAAACAAACATTCGGGGTGACTAATCCTTTCCGATCACAGATCGTCCAATCGACGCTCGTCCTATTGAATTTCGCGAGGAGCGCCGCGGGACAGCAGCGGGAATCTCCTCGGGAGTCTTTGTGCCTTCCGCCAGACCGATAAGAAAATCCTGGGCGCTGAAGGCGGCCGCGCCTCGAGGCGGCCGCTTGCTGCGTCCGCGCGGCGATTGCCAGGGGCGCAGGTAGCGGCCGTCCTTTTGCAGAAATCTTGTCTTCACATTGTCGGCGAGCAATGCAGCCAAAATCTCATGCACCACACGATCGCGCAGCAGCGGGTTCTTGAGCGGGAACAGAACTTCAACGCGCTCGTGCAGATTGCGCGGCATCCAATCGGCGCTGCCGAGGTAGACTTCCGGCTCGCCGCCGTTCTCGAAGTAAAAGATGCGGCTGTGCTCGAGGAACCGCCCCACGATGCTGCGCACACGGATGCGGTCGCTGATGCCGCGAATCCCCGGCCGCAGCGAGCAAATGCCGCGCACGAGGAGGTCGATCTCCACTCCGGCTTGCGAAGCGCTGTACAGAGCCCGAACAATATCTTTGTCGACCAGCGAGTTGACCTTGACGATCATGCGCGCCGGACGTCCGAGCCGCGCATTCTCCGCCTCGCGCTCAATCAGGCTCATGCACTTTTCGGTCAGATCGAGCGGCGCCACCAGCAGCGGTCCGTAGTTGGGGTTTTCCGCGTAGGCCGTTAGAAAACTGAAAACATCGTGTACCGCGCGGGTAATCTCCGGGTCGGCGGTGAGCAAGCTGAGATCGGTGTAGATGCGGGCGGTGGTCGCGTTGTAGTTGCCGGTGCCCAGGTGCGCGTATTGACGGGCCACACCATCGGGGTCGCGCCGCACCAGTAAACAGAGCTTGCAGTGCGTCTTCAGGCCTACAAGTCCGTGAAAGACCTGCACGCCGGCATCTTCCAGATCGCGCGCCCAGCGGATGTTCGACGCTTCATCGAAGCGCGCTTTCAGTTCCACGACGGCAGTGACTTCCTTGTGTGCCGCGGCCGCCATCAGAGACGGGACAATCAACGAATGCTCGCTGGTGCGGTAAAGAGTTTGCTTGATGGAGAGCACGCGCTCGTCTTCGGCAGCCGATTGAATGAAGGAAATGACGGCATCGTACGAATCGTAAGGATGGTGCAACAGAACGTCGTGGCGGCGCAACTCCTCAAACAGATCGCGGGACTTCGCAGTCAAGCGCAACTCTCGCGGCAGGTAGCTGTGAAATTTCAAATCGGGCCGCGCCGCCTCGTCGTAGATATTGAACAGACGCGAGAGATTCACCGGGCCGTTGACCGGGAAAATCTGCCAGCGGTCAAGTTCGAACACCGTGCCCAGGCGCTCGATGATCTCGGGGTCGGCCTCGGACTCGATTTCCATGCGCACGGCGTCACCCTTGCGGCGGTTGTGCAACTCCTCGCGCACCGATTCCAGCAGATTGCGTGACTCTTCTTCCTGGAGATAGAGGTTGCTGTTGCGCGTAACCCGGAACGCAGCGGAAGAGACGATGTCGTAGCCCTTGTACATACGCACGGCATGGTGGACGACAAGGTCGGCAAGAAAAATAAAATCGATGGTTCCCTGCGACGGCAGCCGCACCAGCCGCGGCAGAGCGCGCGGAACGGTGACGACTCCGGTATAGGTGAGCGAGGAGCGGCGGCGGCGGCGCAGCAACAGGGCCACACACAGGGCTTTGTTGATCACGCGAGGAAATGGATGCGCCGGGTCCACGGTGACCGGGGTAAGCAGCGGATCGAGTTCCCGTTCGCAGTAGTCGTCCACAAAAGCCAATCCCGCCTCATCGAGATCGTCGATGCCGAGGACGCGAATTCCCTGCTCCGCCAGTTCCGGCCGCAGGCGCTCGTTCCAGCAGGAATACTGCTCATCGACAAACTTGTGCGTCGCGTCGCTGATCAGTACCCGCTCCTCCACCATGGTAAGCCCGTCGGGAGTGGTGGAATTATGGCCGTCTTCCAGTTGTTGCAACAGGCCGCCGACCCGGACCTCGAAAAATTCGTCCAGGTTGCTGGCGGAGATAGCGAGAAATTTCACGCGTTCGAGGAGCGGATTGCGGAGATCCCCGGCTTCTTCGAGCACGCGCCAATTAAATTTCAGCCACGAGGCTTCGCGGTTCAGGAGGGGCGCGCGATTGCTCAGAGTTCTTGGAGCCATACTTGCCAAACCATACTTGCCGAACCAATGTTTGTGGAAACCACTCGTCAAGCTGGAACGTCTACCTTAATCGGGTCATCGGATGACCGGGTCATCGGGCCATCGAAAACCCGCCGGGAGGTGGGGTTTCAATCACCCGATGGCGAGGTCGTCCGGCCCTTCGCAACTCGCTGCTATTCTGGGGCTTTCTTATTCCGCCGAGTAATGATGAACCGCACTTCGGTCCCATTGGGCCGCCGCAAAAACAAATGCCGCTTGTCGACGCGGCCCTGAACTACGGCACCGGGCTTCCAATCTTCCGGCAACATTTCATGCGAGTTCCGCGGCTCGCGTTCTGCGATCACCACGGTTCCCGCGGCGCGGACCGCAACTTCGAAGTACGGATCTTCGCGGTAGATGGGGGTGTTGACCACCCAGTATACGACCCGGTCACGCGTCTTAATCTCGGCTCGGATGATGGTCAGCGCTAGGGGACCACTCTCGACCGCAAAAGAGCGCGCTCCCAGGCCCAGGAACAACAACAGCGTAACCAAGACCCTGCAAGGCATGCGACCCAGGATAGTATACCAAGCTGGCGGTAAGCTGCGGGCTTCGAGCTGCGAGCAAACCAATGTCTGGGACTGCTTGCAGATCGTGGCTGGCCGCTCGAAGCTCATAGGGAAAAGGGCGCCGCTTTGCCGCCGGCGCCCTTATGGTTAAGACTTCGAATCGCACGGAGCGTGCGATCAGAAGGTGTAGATCAAGTCAAACTGCAAGCGGTTGAGCCAAGGTTCCTGTGCACCCGAGCCCGGCACCAACACGCCGGTCCCCGCTGTCGGCGACACCTTCATCCCAGCAGCGAGCGTCGCGTTTTGGAGATACGGATCCAAAGTGCGTCCATGCCACCAGGTGAACGACGCAGTAGTGTTGGGAGCAACCCGCCACAGACCGTAAAAACGATGCTGCAGCGTGTTGGTGGGAGCGCGCTGATCGCTTTCTCCGAAGGACGCAATCACCGCGTCCTGCTCTTCCCGCTCGAACGCATATCCGAACTGGATGTCATTCTTTTTCTTCTGCTGGCCGAGGCTGATATCTGCCATGTAGGCCTTCGACTGCTTGCCGAGGTGAGTATTCGCCGCTGCCTGCGCAGCGGTTCGAGTGGCATACGTATCCGTCACGGCATACGTGAGCGAGGCGTTATTGGTGTAGGTGTAGTCGAACGGATGATCCGAAGCGTTCAAGTTGTCCTCATATTCGAGCAGCAGGTTGAGGGGCAGGCGTGGCAGCCCAGTCTTGAACTGGTTGTTCAGGATCAGGTCGGCGTAAAGGAAGTTCGACAGGAAGTGAAGATTACCCTTGGCGTCGGTAAAGGTCGCGTTCGTCATGCCGTTGGGGGCGAAGACGCAGGGCGCGACGCTCGTCAAGGGCGTAGTGGTCACACCGGCAGCGGTGATGTTCTGGGCGCTCTTGGGAGTGGAACAGCCCGGGCCTTCCGCAGGCAACTGGAACGTGATCGTGTTCGGTACCGTCACCACCGGGGTCACGCCGGGGGGAGTAACGGTGATGTTGTAGATGCCGCCGCCGGTGGTCGCACCCGTCTGGTAGGCGCTGGCATTGAGTATGGCATCGTTATAACGCCAGTTGAGCAGCGTGAACGACGGTGTCAGCGTCCAGAACTTCAGAGGCTGCAGACGTCCGCCGACCTGGCCGCCAATGGCGAACGAATCATGTCCGTTGAACAGGCCGCCATTGCCGCTGACTTCGTTGTAGAGCAGGTTGATGATCTGAAAATTGACGTTCTTAACCAGGGGTACGCTATCGAAATCTTTCGAGACTTTTGCCACGAAACCTTCGGGGTTGATATCCGGGTCAAACGTTATCGAGGTGCGAGCCCAGGTGTAAGCAAACTTTCCGCCCGTCAACGATAGCCACTTATGAGCGACCGGGTTGTAAGTGATGTAGCCGCGATCGAGGCCGATCGTCTTGCGCTCGAAGAAATTGCTTAGCGTCTCGTTCGTGGTCGTCGGATCGGCAAGGCTTCCGGTGGCCAGCGCCACGCCCGCGATGAAGTCTTCGTTCAGCTTGCCCTCGAATCCGAAACGAATACGAACACGGGCGCGGTTGCGGTCGTTGCAGGCCGTGCATCCGCTGTACTTCTGGAAGTAATCCTCACCGCGTACCCGGACGTCGCCGGTCCAGCGAAAACGCCCCAAGGTGTCTTCGAGCCCAGCGAAGCGCTTCTGCTGCTCCTGCTCGGAGAGCGCGTTGTTGGTCAGCGTGGTCTGCACGTCGGCGAACTCCGAGTTGAGTTTGTCGACGGAATCCTTGGAGACCGCCGAAGCCGCAACCGCGTTCGCCCTCTGCTGGGCGTCCGCCGCAGCCTGCTGTGCCTGCTGCAGTTGCTGTTGCGTCTGCTGGAACTGCTGGTTAGTCTGCTGCAGTTGCTGGTTAGTCTGCTGTAATTGATCCGACAGGGCCTTGATTTGTTCCTGTTGCGCCGCCACCGCGTCTTTCAGGGTTTGCACGTCCGCGTCCACGGGCTTGCTCACCTTCTTCTTGGGTGTGGCCGACTGCGCGAACAGCACAGACACCAACAGCAGGACGACACTTAGTCTGATAACCGCTTTCATTTTTTCTCCTTTTGCCCGAATCTGCGACTCCGGCTGAGGGCCCGAGTGCGCGCAGCTTGCGTCTCAAATGTTTGAACTGTCTTTTTCGACTTGCAGCTGCTTCAAAACTGTTTTTCGGCGAGCGCTTCCCACTGGCCTCTATTGGATCGCGGGAAACAGCCCTCGCGATCGGATTGGACCCGCGGCGCGCCCAAATCTCTATAACGATACTAGACTAACTTGTGTTTGACAGCAATTCCGGTGCCAGTTTCCTCTCCAGCCGGAACAACCCCGAAACCAATCACTTCCCGCCCTGTGCCCCGCGGACCACTTGCCGCCGAGGCCCTTGATGCGCAAGACTTTTCCTTCCACTTCTGCGCATTTCCCCTGCGAAAAGCCAACCGATCCTTCAGCCAATTGGCCGTCTAGTGGATCTGTTTAATGGCCGCCTTGACTTTCTCCACCACGCTCCCGGGCAAAGGGGCGTAGCTAAGCTGGCTGGTCAACTTCTGACCGTCGGTGACCATCCAATCCAGAAAATCGGAGATGATCTTCCCTTTTTTGGGATCCTTAGCCTGCACCGGAATCAGCAGCCAGGTAAAGCTAGAGATCGGGTAAGCCGTCTTGCCGGGCGCATTCGTAATAGAAACGCGAAAGTCGGCGGGCATGGTTTTCACCGATGCAGCCGCTTCGGTCACGCCATCCAGCGAAGCTTTCACGAAAGTGCCGGCGGCATTCCTGACCGATCCGTAGGTGATCTTGTTCTCCACGGCGTAAATCAGCTCGACGTAGCCGATCGATCCTTGCAATTGGCGGATCTGCCCCGCAACTCCTTCGTTACCCTTGCCGCCCATGCCGATCTGCCACTTCACCGACGTTCCCTTGCCGACGGTATTGGCCCAGTCTTTGCTGATCTTGGAGAGATAGTCGGTGAAGATGAACGTGGTTCCGCTGCCGTCGGAGCGGTAAATCACGATGATTGGCTGGTTGGGAAAATTGACGCCAGGATTGGCCTTGGCAATGGCGGCATCGTTCCAGTTCTGGATCCTCCCAAGAAATATGCCGGCCAGAGCTTCGGGAGTGAACTTCACTTCTCCACTGATTCCCGGAACGTTGTAGGCGGGCACAACCGCACCCAGCACGGTGGGGATGTGCAAAATCTTGGTCTTAGACTGCGCCAGTTGTTCGTCGGACATGGGGCCATCGCTGGCTCCGAAATCCACGGTGCCGTTCAAGACCTGGCGAATGCCGCCGCCGCTGCCAATCGATTGATAGTTGATCTGCACGTCCGGGTGCAGTTTGTTGTATTCGCTGAACCACTTGGAATACATGGGATATGGGAAGGTGGCGCCCGCTCCATTCAGCGTGGTCTGGCCCATGACGGGCAGCGCCAGCGCGAGACCTGCCAACAGCACCGCGATGCGATGGATCACTCGATGAGTCCTCCTCGTGCTTAATCTTATGTGTGCAATTATTTTTTATGAGCGAAGCAACAGTTCTATCGGCGGAGTATTAAAGGAAGGTTACAACGCAGTGAATTTCTGATGAACGTGCTTGGCTTTCCAAGTAGTTAGCGGCTGCCGTTCTTGTCGAGCCGCGCCAATTCCCGGCCAAAGAGAGTGTTGTCGGGAAAGTCGTGTTGCAGGGCTAGCAGGAGTTCGTGAGCGTGCGGCAAATCTTTCTCGCGAACATAGGCAATGGCCAGCAGAATGCGCGCGAATGGGGCAAGGAGGTGGCCCTGCGCCGCAGTCGTCCGGAGTTCGGCAATGCCGCCCGCCTTATCGCCCGAGACGCCGCCGAAGCGCAGGATCCAGCGCACTGGAGCAGCCATCGAGCCAATGATGTAGCGGCTCACTCCGCTGGCCAGGTGCGCGTCGTAGCAAGTGGGATCGACGGTGAGCAGTTGCTGGGCCCACGCCGTGGCCTCCTTGGTGTAATGCAGCGACGCCAAATTGCGCTTTTCGATGAGCGCGGCAAAGTCGGAGCGCAAGCCGTTGGTGAGCGTCATCGCCAGAAGCGCGTCGCGATCGCGAGGGTCTCGGCTCAGCCGGGCTTTTGCCAAGTCCTCAGCGCGGCTAAGTCGCTGCTCGAAACGCGCGCGTTGTGCGGGGTCGGCCACATACTTCTGCCGCGCTGCGAAGATCGAGTCGTCTTCGTAGAACTGCGCCTCCAGCACCCCCAGCCGGTTGAACTCGGAAAACAAGATGCCTGCGGCCTCGCTCGCCGGGCCCATGGGATCGTCGGGATTCAGTTTTTCCCACGACTCGAATTCTCTTTGGCCGCCGCTAAAATCCAGATCGTAGAGCCGGAGGAATCCGTGATTGAGCCCCGCCGAAGGCAGGTCGGCAACCGCGTGGGGAACATTTATCAGGAGCGCGAAAGCGGCCGTGGCCAGAACTGATTTTGCGCGGCGTAGAGCACTCATGAGGCGGCCTCCTGAGATGGGCTGTGCATTAGATGCTCTTCGTCCCCATTTCGACTGGACGGCGGGCACAAATTCTCATCTTCTTTTCTGGCAAATTCTGGCAAACTGCTTGGCGGTGAGGACGGCCCGCCCTAAGCAATGATCTCCATTGTGTCCCGATTTTCACGATTTATTGGAAGAACGGCGGGCGCTGGGAGGGCCGAGACTATTAGGTGACGGTCGAGTAGCAAGGAAGAAGGAAGAGCGCTGGTGGTACGGTTCGTCCTCGCAGACTCTGTTTGCCGTGCGGCTGCGGTAAAATTCAACCTTGTTCAGCACGACAGGAGACTCTATGTCGGATCGCGGGCTGAGCTGGATGGTTCGTCTGGTCCTCGTACTCGTGATCGTCTCGGGTAGCTCCGCGCTTTCTTTGTCCCAGAATCAGCCGAAGATCGTGATGGCCTACTGGGAGAACCCCGCGTCCGATCACTCTCTGCGGGCATTCGCGTCCTACCTTAACCAGATTCCGACGGACACATTTGCCATTAACAGCAAGGGGAAGGTCTCCGGAACTGCGCCGGTTGGGGCCCTTGCCTTCGCGCGCTCGAAGGGCATGCAGACCTTTGCCGCTGTCTCCAACTTTGGCAAGACCGACTTCGTGCCGTTTATTGCGCATAACATCGTCAATCACCCTGCAGTCCGGGCGAACGCCATCCGGAACATGCTCGCCGTCGTAAAGGCCTATGGCTACACCGGCATCAACGTCGATTTTGAATCCGTTCCCCACAAGGATCGCGTCGCGTTCACGCGCTTCATCCATGATGTGGCCCATGCCATGCGCGCCGCCGGATATCTCACCATGGTCTCCGTCCCTGCCGAATTGCAGGACGACCCCAACGACGCATGGACGGGCGCCTTCGACTTCAAAGCGCTGGGCCGCGATGCCGACGTTGTGCAACTCATGACGTACGACGAAAACGGGCCATGGGGACCGCCTGGGCCGGTGGCGGGACTGAACTGGGTTGAGCCCTGCGCGCAATTCGCCGTGTCCGTCGTACCCGCGAACAAGGTCAGCCTCGGGATTCCCGCTTACGGGTACGACTGGAACCTGACGCGCGGAACCGGGGTGCAGATTTACTGGAAGAATATTCCCGCGCTCATCGCGAAAGCGGGCGCCGTGCCGCAATGGGATGCCGCTTCCTCCTCACCTTATTTTTCCTACGCCGCGGACAACGGCACGAGCCACGTGGTGTGGTATGAGGACGCCCAGAGCATTCCGCTGAAGAGCACGCTGGCGGTCACCTACAACCTCGCGGGCGTTTCCGTTTTCGCGCTCGGCTTTGAGGATCAAACATTCTGGGAGGCGGTCAGCGCGGGTTTGGGCGCCGGTCAACGGTGATCGTTTCCGGGAGACAGGTAATTCCCTTGGGATCTAAAATCCGGTATTTGTTCGGCTGAAGAACCGAGAACTGGCTCCCGAGCGGCGCTGTTAATCTTCCCATGCTCACAAATCCAATTCGAGGCACCATGCGCACTCTCCGCCTGTTTGTTATGGTCGTACTCATGAGTATATTGACGAACATTCTCGCCACATCGCAGACTCTGATTGCACCCCAAGCCATCACCGACCCCAAGCAGATTGCATCCAAGCCCGATGCGCGGGTGGAGAAGGACCTTTCCATCGAGAAGCTCTACATGACTCGCCAGGTGGGCGGCGCGACCTGGTCGCCGGATGGCAAGACGGTCGCCTTCGTCAGCAACCTGAGCGGCCGCAATAATCTCTGGCTGGTGGCCTCCGAAGGTGGATGGCCGATGCAACTCACGGTGAGCGACGAGCGCCAGACTAGTCCAACGTGGTCGCCTGACGGTAAGTGGATTGCCTATATGTCCGATTACGACGGCGACGAGCAATGGGACATTTTTCTGGTGTCGCCGAAGACGGGACAGGTCGTGAACCTGACGAACACGCGCGAGATCGCGGAAGAAAGTCCCGCGTGGTCTCCTGACGGGCGCTATCTCGCCTACATGGTCAAGCCGAAAACGTCGTCAGTGTTTGAGATCGACGTTTACGACACAGTCATGCGCGAGGTAAAGCACCTGACCACCGGTACCGCCAACGACCGCATGAACGTGGCGCCGATCTGGTCGGCGGATGGCAAGTTCATCGTCTACACACAGGAACAGTCGAAAGGGACGGACTCGAATCTGTTTGCCGTCGAGGTTGCCAGTGCGCAAAGCACGCTGCTGACACCGCACGATGGCGAACGCACTTACGCGGCAAATGATATCTCGCCAGATGGTAAACATCTTCTGATCACCTCCAATGCCGGCAACGGTTACGATAACGTCGGCTTACTCGACATCGCGAGTAAGAAAATCCACTGGCTCACGCAAGATAAGTGGGAAATTTCTGGCGAGGGCTTTTCTCCGGACGGCAAGCTTCTGACTTACACCGCCAACGTGGATGGCAACACCAACATCTACCTGCATGACGTCGCATCCGGAAAGGCGCGCGCGCTGCCCTTGCCCGTGGGAGTGAACTTCGTGGCGGGCAGGACTTCGCCCTTCACGCGCGACGGTTCGCGGCTGCTTTATTTCCACGAGGGCGCGACCGCTCCCGGCGATCTCTGGGTCTATAACCTTGCCGACGGCAAGTCGCATCAACTTACATACTCGCTGGTGGGCGGCGTGCGATCCGAAGATATGGTTGAACCTCACCTCGTCCACTATCCCAGCAAAGATGGTAAGTGGACGATCTCCGCGTTCGTCTATGTGCCTTATAACTTGCCGCGCAATGGCGAGCACCCTGCGATTGTCTACGTGCGCGGCGGTCCTGCGGCGCAAACCATGAACAGCTTCAATCCCTTCGTCCAGTATGTAGCCAACCAGGGCTACATAGTGATCGCTCCTAACTACCGCGGATCGACTGGATACGGACAAGAATTTCAGCAGGCAAATCTTTTCGACATGGGCGGCGGCGATTTGCAGGACGTGCTTGCGGCCGCCGACTGGATCAAACAGACGGGTTACGTCGATCCGAAGAAGCTCATTCTGATGGGCAGCAGCTATGGCGGCTACCTGACGATGATGGGCGTCACTAAAGCTCCGGAGCTGTGGGCGGCGGGGGTTCCGATTGTGCCGTTTGTGAACTGGTTCACCGAGATACAGAACGAAGACCCCGTGCTGCAGCAGTCGGACCTTGCGACCATGGGTGATCCCGTGAAGAACAAGGCGCTCTACGAGGACCGTTCGCCCATCAACTTCGTGGACCAGATCAAGGCGCCGTTGTATCTGCTGGCGGGAGGCAACGATCCTCGCTGCCCTAAGACCGAAGCGCAGCAGGTGGTCGATGCAGTCAAGAAACGCGGCGGCGTGGTCGAGTACAAAGTCTATGCGAACGAAGGCCACGGCTTCGCAAAAGTTGAAAATCAGATTGACGCGTACAAGCGCGTGGCTGATTTTCTAAAGGCGCACGTTCCGCCAGCGGATTGCGGCTGCTCGCTGAACGAATAAGGCAGTTCTCAGTTCCCGTTCCCGGTTCCCGGTTCTCAGTAAGAACTGGCCGGAGCTGGGCTCCGTAATGCTGGGCTCCAGAATCTGTCGCCCGCCATGTTTACTCCTGAGATATTAACCCGTGTTTACCACTACCCCCCCTCCCCCCTGCCTAGTAGAATGAGGGGGTTACGGGGTGTCGAGCGGCCAAAATCTAGAGCGGAAAGAACTTATTTTCAAAATCTTCCAGAATAAGGACTTAGCTCGATTTTGCGCCTAAACCTACTAAAAAGTGGAGATTTTGCGGCTTTTTGGCGGCCGCTCATCGCTTCACATTATGTTGTCAAAGAGTAACTAACCCACTATGGGGCTGGGGCAGTTTCGAGGGCCGTCTTCCGCCTTCGGGGACACCTCGGACCTGTCACAGGTCAGAGATATTATCGCGCCGGTTGGATTTGGAGTCTGTGATGGCGCTCACCGGTTGGATGTGATGAAAAGAGGTCGAGGGCCGACTCGTTCTCAGGATCCTTCAGTGAGTGTATCGGGAGATTACGACGTCAGGACGGATGACCTCGCTTTTGCGATGAGGCAGTGGGACAATTAAGGCAATGACGCCACATGATGGCCCTCGCCACCCCGGTCCATTTCGAGTTATGAATGTGGACTCGGAGTTTGCCGGACTACTTGTCGCTGTTGGCTTTCTCGTGATGGGCTTCGTTAGTATGCCCGTCGCAACAGGGTTCGTGCTCGGGGCGATTGCTCTCGGCGTGGTTGTCGCACTGCTGCTTCGCTTCACTCCTAAGAAGTTCAGTCGCGTGGTCCTCGGAGCCGTGATCATCCTCGCTGTTGGGGTGCTCTGGTGGTTAGGACATAAACCTCTACGACCGCGTACCGTCTCGTCCAATGCCCTTTACGTCTTGCCAAACAACGTTCAGTTCACATTGCACAAGACAGGATATTGGTTGGACTGTTGGTTCGACCAGCGCGCGAAAGTTGATCGATGCAAACTTACGGATGAAAACGGAAGCGGTACGTTTGAGGATGTGTTCCTCCCATGCGTAGGCCAAACCCCACTTCCTCAAAGCGAACTAGCCTTTAACACACGATGGACTGGGGAGACGTGGATCCGATCGCCCGATAAACGAATTAATGCCCCAATCGTTCAGCTGGTGGACGGCCAAGTCTTGCTCCCGCAAAGTTTCTACGCAAAAGCCAAGAGCGAGGTTTATTGTTCTCCCCTTTGAGAAATCGCATGGGTGTAATTAGGGCGACAGCACTAGCTATCCCCCGCTGCATTATGAGATAGGTTTGTGACCTCCAGCTTTCCGCGACGCGGTCTCGCCGTGGCGGTTCAAGAGGTTGCGGAAAAACTCGTCCAAGCCGCAAGAGATTCACCTCAGGCGCTAAAGCGCAAACGCATACTCAACGGCTTACGGCACGAGTGAACTCGTGCCCTTCCCAAGAACCTGCCTTCCCAAGAACCTGCGTGAATCAGAGTTTTTCCGCAGCCTGGAAAGCCGACTTGCTGGACACGAGCCACTTATCGCAGCGGTGAACTGCTGCGCCACCCAAAATCAAGTACAACCCAAACCCGAATCCCGAGCGGGACGCTGCCGTGGAATCCCACCCTTGCGCACAGAACGCGCAAGGATGGGGCACCCGCGAGTTCCGTCTCCACCCACGCGATTTATCCCGATTGTGCCGAGTGCCTGGCTGCGCCGTGTTTTTTTGCCGCTTCCAGGCGCAACATCAGCATGTAGAGAACGATCAGAAGGTTGAGGACAATCACCAATAATCGAAACCAGGTTGGACGCCGGAGCAGATCGAACGCTTCAAACGGGATGTAGATGGCGCCGGAGGCAAAGGCCAGCCACTCCGCCCAGGGGCGGATGTTCCACAATCCGTAGGCCTCGATGAAGCGAAGGGTCACATAGATAGCCGCGATCGTGGCGACCTTCCACAGGCGTATATCGCTGACGCGGTGCATCAGGGTGATAAAGACGCCGAGGAAGTGGTGGTGGTGAGGATCAAGGTGAAGAAACTCCAGGAGGCTCTCGGTCACTCCCCAGATGTCTTTGTGGCGCATGGAGAAGACACCGAGGCCGGCGAGGACGACGATGATGCCTTTGGTAAATTCAACGGTGGCGACGGTGCGCACGCCTTTAATGTGTCCGGGATCGTCGATTCGGGGATGCGGGATTCTGGGGTGCATTTGGCGAAATCTCCGGTACCCAGCGCCAGATCGCGGATTCATTGTAAGGCGCGGTTCCTAAAGGGGCATCTTATTTCGGAGAACTTGCGGTATCGCTAAAGCGATACCCTGATACGAAGCTCCCGGCGCGACACTTATGATACGAAATTTTTGACACGAAACTCCCGATCCTCAACTCTGCTGGCGGACGCTGGCGCGCAACTCCTGCACGATCTCCAACGCGGCTTTGTGGGCGGCTTCGCTTTGCGTGACGTCGAACGAGATGGCTCCGACGCGGGCGTGACCTCCGCCGCCGTAGCGCTCGCAGACCCGGGCTAGATTGACGGTGGGCTCGCGTTTCGACCAGGGGTTCGATCCGACCGAAACTTTTACGCGGAATGAACTCTTGCTGACGCCGACGCTGTAGACCGAATCGGGATGCAGATAGTAGGGAATGAACTTGTTGTAGCCTTCCTGGTCGAGGTCAGTGATGTCGAAGAAAATCGTGCCGTCTTTTTCTTCCGTGCGCTGGCGAAAAATCTCGATGGAACGCTGGTGCCGTTCAAGCAGTGGGGGCAAGACGGCGGCGACGAAGTGCTCCTCAAGGATCGTGGCGAGGGGATGGTAGGCGAGCAGAGGAATCAGCTTCTTGACGAAGTCCGGCGCGCTGGCGGCTTCAATGGCCATGGTCAGTTTCATGGCGGGAGCTTTCATTTCCACGGCCGACTTGGCATCTTCATACATGGCGCCGTCGACAATGTCGGTCCAGTGGATCAGCTCCGCCACGGGGCTGGGATCGAAGCCGAAGTGTTCTTCGGCGATCATCGCAATGAAACTGGTGCAGGACTTGAAAGCGGGATCGTAGAACTTGCGGTCGCTCTGATCCTGCTCGAAGTGGGAGGCATCGGCGGGAGAAAGAAAAGCGCTTTCGTGATGATCGAACCACCAGGTGATTTTGGGCGAACTGGAATACTTGAAATCGACGATGGCATTCTCGTCGCCGTCGAACTGCTTCTCGTCGAAAAGAGAGCCGGCGCGATGCAGCAGGCCGGAGAAGACGAAGTCCACATCACTGCGGATTCGTTCCCGGTAGAAACGCGCAAACAGAGCGGCCGAGCAAGCCCCGTCAAAACACTTGTCGTGATAAAAGACCCGCATTCGCAAATTAGTTATCCCTCACCCGCTTCTTTGGGCGTGTAGTGAAAAACAAATAGGGTTGCTGGTTTGGAGAATTATGTCAAGGGCGATATTGGGCAGCGTTCTAAATTAACCAAAATGGAGGCATTTTGTAATCTTGTAATCGGGTAATTTGGCAATTTGAAGTTAGGACCCTATGGCTCTTAAATTACCAAATTACCCGATTACCGAATTACAAAACCGTAGTGCTGCAATCACTTCTTATGGCGGCGGATTTTGAAGTCGAAGCTGACTACTCCGTTCTGGTCGCGCAGGGCCACGATCGAGATCGTCCGGGTTACGTTGTACTCCAACTGAATGATCTGCTGGTTGGAAACGGAGACGTTGGTACTGTAGGTGAGGGTTACATTGCTCGCCACTTGCTGCTCGACGGTGACCTGCGGCCCTCGAACCACGGCGGTTTCACTGGCCAGTCCCTGGGGATCGATCTTGACTCGGCTGGCTCCGAACAAACGCTGCAGGCGGCTGTTGACGGTGCTGTTGAGGGCCTGATTGATCAGCAGGTTGGAGGCGTCTCCGCCGAGTCCAAAAGATCCGGCGGATCCGGCGGAGGCGGACTCTTCGCGGGTGCGGCCTAGAGCCAACAGGGCGATGACGTCGGCTTCGGGAAGCTGAGGCTCAGACTGCCAGGTAACTTTCAAACCGTTGGCCACGCTGGCGTCGCCGCGGAATTGCACGGTGATGTCGTAATCGCGCACGCGCGTGGTCGCCTCCAGATCGATGATGGGCTGCGTCTTGGCCGGATTGGCGAAGGTAACATCGCCGCGTTCTAGCTTGTATTTGTTCCCGTTGAAAGAGATTTCTCCTTCCAGAACTTCCACCCTTCCCAAAATTGCCGGACGGTCGGCGGTGCCCCGCACTCTGAGGTCGGCGTTACCGGAGAGTCTGGCGATGGCGGTTTGCATACGCAGTTCAGGAGTTGTCACCACGTGAACATCGAGCTTGAGACGGCTCTGTAAACTGTCGCTCTCGGTCAGGACGGTGGCCTGCTTGCTCCTCTCGATATAAGCGCCGAAGTCAAATCCCGGAGTGATGGCGAGTTTGGTGACCAGCACATCCCCACTCAGCAGAGCGGCATTCGTGCTGCCGGTCAGGCGGAGGTCGGCGTTGGCGGTGGAACTTACCCCCGGGGGATAACGCAGGCGGACGTCATGCGCGGTGGCGCCGAAATCAAGAAGGAGCGCGCCGCTCTGGTAGGTCGCGGAGCCGGTCAAGGCGACAGCGCCGCCACCGGTAGTGCCGCTGAGGCTCTCGATCTGAATGCGGTTGCGATCGAAGAGCAGGACTCCGTTCAGATCACTGAGGCCGCTGGGAAAGTCGTTGTGACTGACGAAGGTGTTCTTCACTTCGAGACGCCCTTGCAACACGGGCTGCGAGAGTGTGCCGGCGGCGTTGAGGCTTACGCCGACCGTGCCGCGCGCGAGAATTTTGGGATTGAGGGATTGCAGGAGCGTCATATTGACCGAGCCGTCGAGGCGGAGGTCGAGCTCTCGAGCACCGGTCAAATGCACACGGCCGTGGGCGGTGAAATCGGTTCCGCTTCCCGCCAGGTGGAAATTTTCGACAATTACGAATTGATCCGCGACTTCGATGCGGATGGGATCGACACTTCGTGTGGACACATTCTCGACGTCGGCGCTGAAAGACTGGATCTCGGCGGCGGCTTTTAGATTGCGCGGGGTGCGCAGGGGACCGCGAACGTGAAGCGTGCCATCCAGAAGAGCGTGTCCCGTGATCTTTCCTGGCAGGTAAGTGCGCAGAAGCGAATCGGCGTCCAGATGATGGAAGGCCAGGTTCAGATCAGCGGGAAAGTCATGCTCCAATGCGACGCTGCCGAGAATGGTCAAGTCGGCCTTCTCGAAGTCTGAGTGCGAGGTGAGATCGAGTTGCCGTCCATGAGTGACGGCGTCGAGGTAGAAATCTCCGGCGCGCTCCTTGTCCAGGGCGAGGTCCTTGAGATGAACGTGCGCCTCCATGGAAGGCTGATCGAAAGTGCCACTGAGCCGCAGCGTGAAGTCGGCGACGCCATCGGCGGTGAAGCGACTGGTCTGGAGGCGCGGGAAACGGGAAAGAGCGAGGTTGCGTCCGGAAAGATTCAGGCGAAACTCGCTCTTCGACCACTCGTTCTTTGCCGACTCGAGCTTCGCCAACCCGAGCTTCGGCGACCCGAGGTTCGGTATGCCGATGGCGGCGCTCCCGGAAAGTGGAGCATTGTAGGCGCTGGCATCGATGTTGTTGAACTGGAGTTCGTCACCGGCGAGACGGAGATCGCTGTTCAACCTGGGAACGGCCACGCCGTAGGCCATGCCATTGTGAAGATCGAAGTGTCCATCGCCGTGAGGATTGGCTTGCGTGCCCGAAAGAGTGGCAGACACATTCACGGTGCCAGCGAAGGGCTGAGTAACTCCGGCCAGTTGAGTCAGCTCGGCTACGTCGGCGTTATGCAAGTCGAAATGCAGAGTAAAAGGATCGTTTTCATGAAATGTAGCTGCCGTAAGCACGGCGGTGGCGTCGAAGTGGGCCGTGGTGTGGCCGTGAATGAGCGAGCCATTGCGCGCGGCGAAATGGTTGCTGGAGAACTGGAGGGCGGTAGAAAGAGCGTCCCAGTGAACAACCCTGGAGGCGACTCGTTCAGCCGCGGGCAAGGTCGCGTCAAAGTCATAGACTTCGAGATTCCCAGCGACGGAAAGCGCGGAGACTTCGCCGCTGGCGTTGCCAGTGAAGCTCGCCCAGCCGTGAACAGCAAAGGGCAAATCGCGCGATCCGAAGGCGGCTTCGAGCAGCGGTGTCCACTCTCTCAGGTTGTGGCTGACAAACGAGAAGCGGAGCGACGAGGTTGCGGCCATGTCGCCAGCGGCGGTGATTTCAGAGCCCGGTGTGGTCAGGTGAAGCTGGCTCACTTCCAATTCGTCGCGCGATCCGCGATAGACGGCATCAATCTGGCCGCGTACGGGAATCTCGGGCGGCGCCAGCTTTAGCGGCGGCGCGATGGCGAGGTTCAGGCGAGTCTCCGCGTCACGGATCGATCCCACCCAGAGCATCTCAACCGTGCCGCTCGCATTTCCAGCAAGGGCGAGGCGATCGAGGGGAAGGTTGTTTGTGCTCAGTATTTCCAGGGCCGGGAGCAGCGGGAAGCCCGCCAATTGCAGGTGCAGCGAGCCGCGCTGTAGGCTTTCGGGCGGGACTCGTCCGACAACATGGCGGCGCGTGGCGGGCGGCGACGGTTGGAGCGGGCTTTGGATCGAACTCTTGATCGAATTTGGGGGCGAACTCTGGAGTGAACTCTGCCAGTTCGTCACATCGGCATCGCCCAGCAGATCGCCGCCGAGCAGGTTCGCCTTGATCGCGGAAACGCGGAAGCGGTCCGGGGTGAGGGAAAAGCCCGCGCTGATGCGGCCATTTCGCATCGACACCTTGCCGTTCGACCAGTCGAGGTCTTTGGCCTGCACGGTTCCCTGTGTAGAAAAAGTCTGGAGGTTCCACGAACCTTTGCCCTCGAACTGGACCGTGCCCCTGTGAAGCTGCGGCTGGCGGGTCATGGACGCGAATTCGCCAAGATCCGCGAGGCCATGATAATCGCCGGACAACTGGGGATTGTGAAAGTCCTGCAGGCGGCCCGCAAAATGAATCTCAGATCTGCCGGAAGCCACCGTCAAATTGCTGATGTCGGCGTGGCCGCGAGCCAGAACCAGCGACGCGTCCGCTCGCCACGTGAACAAGGGATATTGCTGGAAGCGCGTGGTGATGCTTCCGGCGAGGAGGTGGGCTTCGTATTGCCTCCGCAGCAAGGAGTAGTTCAGAACCAGTGCCAGGTCGCGGCCGGCAAAATCGATAGGCACTTTCTTGTCTTCCCATAGCAGTTCGCCGCGCTGCACCTCGATGTGGGAAACCGCGAGTGAAATGAGTTCTTCCACCGGGCCTTGGCCGGAGGAGAGTCTTGCTTGCGGCACGGGGACGTTGGTGGCGCCATCGGGGTAAACAATGACGTGCACGACAGGATGCTCGAGTACCAGCGAATGCAATCCGATGGTGGTACTGAGGATGGAAATGACTTTCAACTCCGCCTGCAGGCGGTCGACGCGCAGAAGCGGGATCTGATCCGGAGCTTCGCGGCCGTGGATGGTCAGATTGCGTGCATCCACGCGCAGACGGAAGGGGATGGTGTGAAGTTCTCCGAGTTCGACGCGGCCGCCGGTGAGTTTCTCAAACGAGGCGACCACTCGGCGGCGGACCATCTGCTGAAAGGAATCGGTAGTGACGTACCAGGCGAGCAGGCTGAATGCAATCAGGCTGAAAACGCAGAAGGCCAGAAAGAGCTTCAGGAGAATGCGCCGGCGCTCGGGAGGAACGGGCTCGGCGGCCGGTTCGGTCGGGGGTTCGGTCAACGGCTCAGTCGGCGGTTCGGTTGGCGGTTCACTCAAGGGTTCCGCTCTCCGGCATTGGGTTCAGGAGTCATGATATGGCTGCCCGAGCGCAAACTCGCCAGCCATCCCGTGAGCAGTTCGTTCATCTTGCGCTCGGCCAGCAAATCCTTGATTTGGCCAAAGACTTCGGGCAGCGGAGTAGCGCGACTGCCGGCCCGTTTCATATCCGGCAGCAACTGATCGTGGTAGTAGGTCTCCACCGCCTGCTGATCAATCTGGATGGAGGGGCGCAGACGGTCTTCGACGAGCTTCATGAGCTGGATCTGGTCGCCGAGACGTTTCTCAAGACCGCTCAGTGTCAGGCCATAACGTTGCAGTTTAGCGCGCCATCCGTCGTCGGTGGCGCAGTCGGGATGGAGCTTGCGGATCTCGGCAACGCGAGCCGCGACCTGCTCGGCGGGAGCGGGCTGAGACGGCCGGACTTGTTCGCGCAGCAACTCTTGATCAATCAGGCGATCGAGGGCAGCGTGGCGCTCGGCGGAGGTGAATGAGTCGGGATCGCGGGCATTGGAAAAGGCCTCGAAGGCCACTTCCTGCTCCCAATCGCTCTGCAAGACGACGTGGCCGTTCACGTTGCTGACAACACGATCGACGATCTGACCGCCCAGCGCCCAGGCCGCCAGGGTCATGCTCAGTGCCGCCGCAAGCGCGCACTGGCTTGGGAGTTTGATGGTTGACGGGCGAAGGCGCCCGTCGCCCCACCAGACTCCGAGATTGATGCGGCGGAATTTCATCAGAAAGACTGGCCGACGCTGAACGCGAAATTAAAATGGCCGGCGCGTTGGTAGCCAAACTGCCCGATCGATTGCCCAGTCGCGTTGTTGGTCGTGATGTTCGTGAAGCTGGGAAAGTAGGGCGGATTTAAATTGTATCCGAAATCGAAGCGCAAAGGTCCGATGGGCGTCTGATAGCGCACGCCCACGCCGACAGCGTGCGAAACATAGTTGTAGTTGCATCCCAGGTGCGTGAGATATTGAAAACAGAGATCCCGGTCGGGCTGGTGAAACCGCACTAAGCTGGGGAGCATTTCCTGCGGCCGCGCAAAGACATTCCCCATGTCGTGAAAAATGGTAAAGCCGACGAAGTCGTTCAGGTAAGGCGCTCTAACGTTTGGAAAACGCATCTCCAGATTGTTGAGGAAAAGGGCGCTGCCACCGACTGGATATCCGGTGAACGGGTCGCGCGGTCCTGCCTGATTTAACCCGAATCCGCGATTAGAGTTGCCCCCGCCACTGTAGAAACGCTCCGGCAGCGGGATAAGGGTCTGGCCGGATTGCGGCGTTTGCGAGGGATCCAGCAGAACCGTGCTTCCGAAACGGTTCTCAACTCCTACGGTGGTGGAACGGGCAAAGACGAAACCTTGGCCTGTGCTGCGATCGCGGAAGAATGTGTGATAGGTGGAGTTCTTGATCAGCAAGCGGCTGAAATCGGCCTCGGAGCCAAAATAGCTGGAGGCGACGCCGCCTTCGACGGTGGTGTAGCTGCCGCGCGTGCTTTCCAAATCGTTATCGCGGCGGTTGCGCACGTAGAAAAAATTGGGACTTCCTACCCGGGTTGGCTCCGAGAGAAGCGGAATGAGATTGGTGGTGACTTCGATGCTGCTGGCCTCCACGCGGCGGTAACTGAAACCGTAGGTAAGCGTCGTAAGTTCGCGGTCCTGTAATTTGTACAGCACTTGCGAAACTTGCAGACTGCCCTCCAAACGCTTCGAGGTGAAGGTGGAGACGTCCACGGTATTGTCGTAAAGAGCCGTGGCGGTGAAACGAAGATTGTCACGGTTCAGCAGCTTGGGGACGGCGTAACTGATGAGCCCTTTTTGTTGCAGGCGGCCGAGAGCGCCCTTCAGGCTTAAGGTCTGATGACGACCGCCGACGTTGATGCGGTTGACGCCGAACGACACCATGGGGCTGACGCCGGTCTGTCCCAGTGGCTGGTTGGTTCCAACCGCGGGTTGTCCGGTCTGGAACTCGAAGCCGACTCCGTAATCGAAGGTGTAGCGATCGGCCTCGCGCGCGGTGACCAGCACGTTCTTGCGCGATTCGGTGCCCTCCGGATTCTGGATAGCAGTGTCCACCTGTTTGAAGAGGCCGACGTCGTAGAGGCGGCGCTGGCTCTCCAGCATGTCCTGCTGGCTCAGGGGCGCGCCCGGCTGCACCCGCATTTCCCGGCGGGCAACACCGGCGCGGGTGTAGTGCAGGCCATCGAGAAAAACTCGATCCACAAAAAACTGCTCGCCTTCATGAATCGAGAAGGTCACACCAACGCGCGGCAAGTTGTCCGGTAACGAAACCGGAACGTAGCCAACGTCGACAGTGGCATTGGGAAAACCGTTGTCGAAATACTTTTCCAGAATGGTGTCGCGGTCATCGGCCAGGCTCGATTCATCAAAGCCCTGGCCTTCGGAGGTGGAAATCTCGGGAAGCTGTTCCTGCGGAAGCGTGAAGCTGCCATCGATGCGGACCCAGGCCACGCGCGTTTGCGGGCCCTCCTTGATGGCGATCTCAATGGCAAGCTGCGACGGCTCGCCCTGATACTTGTCCACCAACTTGCTGGTGACCTCGGCTTGGCGGAAACCACTCGTTCGATAGAGATCCTGGATGCGCAGGACATCCTCTTCGAGCAGCGCTTCGCTGTAGCGCCCGTGACTGAAGATGCGTCCGGCGGGTTGGTCCTGCATGCGCGCGCGAATCAGCTCGTCGGAAAAATATCGATTGCCGGAGATGCGAATGACGGCGAGTCTGTGGCGGTCGCCGGGATTGACGGCGTAAACGACCTGCAAATTCTTGCCGTCCGGCGTGGTGTGCTGGCTGACGCCAACCGTGGCTTCGAAGTAACCAAGGGTCTGAAGGTGGTTCTGGATGTTGCGCCGGCCTTCGTTGAGGAGATCGTCGTCAACCGCGCCTTCCTCATAGATTGGCACCAGCTTTTTCAGCACGTGCTGGCTGAGTTTGAAGCCCTCGGCGGCAATCTGCACCACCGGACCGCGGTCGACTTTGAAAACGTAGTCCACGGTGTTGCGGTCGGGATTGTAGGTGCGGCCCGCCACCTCGACTTGGGCGAGCAGCCGATCCTGCTTCTGATAGCGGCTGCGAATGCGTTGCAGGGCGCGTGTAATGCGATTTGAGGCGACCAGGTCGCCGGAATGGAGCCCGGCGATCTCCTTGAGCTCTGCGATGGAATAGCCGGCGTCGCCTTGGAGAGTGATCTCTCCGACTACGGCGCGCGGCCCGGGAGCGACATGGAAGGTGAGGTTGACCTGGTACTGTTGCTCGTCGCGCTGTTCGGAGATCGTCACCTTTGACTTGTGGAATCCATTTTCTTCCATGACTCGCTGGATGCCTGGGAGAGCGCGATCCAGTTTCTCCTGAGCGTAGAGTTCGCCGAGTTGTAAGCGGGTAGCGCTGGCCAGTTGGTTCGGGGACGGATTGTTCGAAACGCCCTCGATCGTCACCATGCCCACGAAAAAATTGGCGACCGTCAGAAAACGCAGCCGGACGCCAGTGGTCTCGGTGCGGTCCGCTTCGGCCTGAATGTCGGAAAACCGTCCGGTGGCAAAAAGACTCTGCATGGCGTCGTGCAGCGCTTCGCGGGTGAGGGGTTCGCCGATTTTGAGCGGCGTGGTTGCCAGCAGCGAAGCCGCCTCTTCCGGCGGAACTCCCGGCAACTCGATCTGATCGATCGGCAAGCCGAGATAGGGGGCGATGGCTCCGAAGGTTGCTCCGGACGTTGTTTCGGACTGCGTTTCGGACTGCGCGGGCGATTCGGCGGGCTGCTGCGCGGCAGGGGGCGAACTCTGCGCCCAACTTGGCCCGGGCGCGAGGAGCAGCAAAACTACGAGCACGAGCAGCGCCACGTGGCTCAGCGCGAATCCAGAGTTACTTTGACTGCAGCCAGCTGCCGAGCTTTGCTCGGCTTGGACGGCCGAGGCGGCCGTCCCTACGCAACCTCCGAGGCGCGAGGACGTCCGTTCCCACACCGGCAAAACTTCCTCCCGAAATTTAGGCGCGCCAAATATCGATGCTTTCGGGTTCGATGAAGCGATCAGGGGCACACGTTGCTCGCGCGAACTAAGTTTGACGACCGGAACCTATAATACTTTGTTGGGAAGGTCGGGAAAGGTAATCGCAAAGGTTATTGCTTTGGAAATGGACGACCGATACTCGCGGCAGGTGCTGTTTCAGGAGATCGGAGCCGAGGGCCAGAAGAAGCTGGCGCAGGCCCGCGTGGTCATCGTCGGCTGCGGCGCTACCGGTTCTGCCCTGGCTTCGTTGCTGGGGCGTTCGGGCGTCGGGAGGTTGCGGATTCTCGACCGCGACTACGTGGAGTCCAGCAACTTGCAGCGGCAGGCTTTGTTTGACGAGAACGACGCCCGCGAGTCGGTGCCGAAGGCGATTGCGGCGGCTCGGCAAATTGCCCGCTTCAACTCGCAGATCGCGGTCGAACCCCAGGTTGCGGACCTGACGCCGGCGAATGTCGATTCCCTGCTTGGCGGCTGCGACCTGATCCTGGATGGCACCGACAATTTCGAGACGCGCTACTTGATCAACGATTATGCGGTGAAAAATTCCGTGGCCTGGATTTACGCGGCAGCGGTCGCGAGTTATGCCGTGACCATGAACATCCTTCCGGGCGAAACGGCGTGTCTGGCCTGCATTTTTCCCGAATCTCCGCGCGGGACGGTGGAGACTTGCGAGACCGCCGGCATTTTGAATTCCGCGGTGAACCTGGTGGCATCGATTGCGGCCACGGAGGCGTTGAAATCTCTGGTGGGGGCGCGTTCGAAAATGCGGCGGACACTTCTCTCCTGGGATGTATGGACGAACGAACGGGGGGAGTTGGCGGCGAGTCGTCCGCGGGCGGGATGCCGCGCCTGCCTCGGGGACTTTGTTCATCTGGCAGGGGAAGGGCGGCCTCACATTACTTTGTGCGGGAGGAATTCCGTGCAGATTCACGAACGACGGCGGCCGGTCGATTTTGCGGAACTGAGCACGCGCCTTCAGCCTCTCGGAAGCGTTCGCCACAACGAGTTTGTGCTGAAATTCTGGCGCGAGCCGTATGAGATGACGCTGTTTCCCGATGGGCGAGCGATCATCAAGGGGACGACTGATGCGGCCATTGCGCGCAGTCTGTATGCGCGATACGTCGGCAGTTAGGGTCGATGGAGCGCCAATCGATTGCAGGTTGTGCGCAGCAATTTTCACCATCCTTGGTGACCGGCAACGCGTGAATCTCAGTTATTTGGCCGAGAGCGCCGCAAATCTCCTAGCATTCTGGCTGTCTGCGGGCCGTCCTGAACTGGCCCGCAAACTGCACTTAAACCGGGGTTGTGCTAGTCCCCTGTGGAGGCAGTATGCGACCCTATTTGGTTCTGATGGCGGTGGTTTTTGTGGCAGTGGCGGCTTTTGGGCAACAGCCCTATCCTCTTCCCGGCTCTTGCTTTTACGGATGCGGCCCGTATGTCCCGCTGGTGACCACGCCGGAGATATCATTGCAAACGGTTTCGCCGAATCCGGTGGGCGCGAGCAACGCTACCACGGGATTGATCGCGGGCGCGACCAACTCGACGCTTTCGCAGATTCAGGGATCGACCAGTTCGGTGTACACCGTACCGGTGTGGTACCAGGGCGGGGCTCCGTTGACGACGCCGCAGGTCCACCTCTGGCCCGAGCCGGTGGGACGCGAAGGCCGCATTATGCACGAAGAACGTACGCGGGAAGAGCGCGGCGCACGCGAAGAAGCGCGCGCCGGCTGGACGTATTTCACGGGACACGAGCACACGGCGAGCGTAGCCCGAGCGGCGAGTGCGACAAAGGGATCAAGGAAAGCAGACCACGTTTATACCAACGATGACGTCACACGCCAGAATGAGAAGAACGGCGATGTGAAGTACGACGGCAAGACGGAAAAGCTCTGAGAGGCGGCTGTCAGCTCTCAGCTGTCAGCTTTCAGTTCTTGGCTCTCGGTTGCCACGTCTGGTGGAGGCCGAGGGCCTTTCATTTCTGGAAGGAAGAGGAAGAGGGCCGTTTTTCTTACAGGAATCCGGAGTCGCGGCCACCGCAGGAAGCGTGCCGAGCTGCGCTCGGCTTGGACGGGCGAGGGCGCCCGTCCCCACACGAACGGGCTACGTTTTGACGCGCCATTCCCTTCCCCAATCTGCTATCTTCGTCGGTTGATTGTCTCCACACATACTATGCAGGCGCCCGCGCGCGCCGAGGATGAGTGTCTTCATGCCTGAGCAGGCTCGACCGGAACCGTCTCCGCTTTACCGCTGGACCGTGCTGCTGTTCGTCAGCGTGGCCATGGGCGGCAACTACTATATTTACGACAGCATCAATCCGCTGGAACGTATTTTTATCGACAAGCTGGGCTTTTCCGCCACGGCGTTCGGATGGTTGAACTCGTCCTATAGCGTGGCTGCGGTTCTGACGCTGCTCATCGGCGGCATCGTCATCGACCGGATTGGCACCAAGAAAGCGATTACGTTTTTTGCGGGACTTTGCCTGCTGGGAGCCGCGCTCACCGCCGCTCGCGGGCGCCCCGGGGTGATGATTGCCGGCCGCACCGTGCTGGGGCTGGGCGCCGAGTCGATGATCGTTGCAGTGACGACCGTGCTCGCCAAGTGGTTTAAGGGCAAGGAACTCAGCTTTGCTTTCGGGATCAATCTCACGATTGCTCGTCTGGCTTCGGTGGCGGCCGACAACTCGCCGACTTGGGCGAACAGAGTGTTTTATCCTCAGGGCCCGGCGGGCGAGCCTAGCTGGCAGGGGCCGTTGCTGATCGCCGTGGGCGCTGGACTGATGGCGGTTGTCTGCTCGGTGATTTATTGGGTGCTCGAAAGCCGGGCGGAGGGACGGTACGAACTTGGCCAGGCCGGTTCGATCGACAAGCTGGAGTTCGGGCAGACTCTTCGGTTCAATCCGTCATATTGGTTCGTGGTGGGGCTCTGCTTCACGTTTTACTCGGCGATCTTTCCCTTCCGCACATTTGCCATCGACTTCTTCACCAATAAAATTCTGGCGACCCACGGCGGCATAAGCGCTTCGGAAGCGATGCGCGTGCTGGCGCACGAGCGGGCGGGAATGTTTAACAGCCTGCTGCCCCTGTCGGCCATGGTCGCGACCCCTCTTTTCGGGCTGCTCTCCGACAAGATCGGGAAGCGCGCGTTTTTGATGATGTTCGGCTCGATACTGCTGATGCCGGTTTATCTGATGATGGGCTACACCAATGTCTCGCTGTTCGTGCCGGTCTGCATGATGGGGGTGGCGTTTTCACTGATTCCGGCGGTGATGTGGCCTTCGGTCGCATATATCGTGGACCAGAACCGGCTGGGAACCGCTTACGCTCTGATGACGCTGATTCAGCAGATCGGCTTCTTCATCCTTAACCTGCTGATTGGCAAGGCCAACGACTTTTCTCACGCGGGGCTGGATAACCCGGGAGGATATGGGCTCGGTATGTGGATTTTCTCGATTCTCGGGTTTGTCGGGCTGGCGTTCGCCATTCTGTTACGGATTCGCGAGACGGGTCCGCACGGGCATGGGCTGGAGACGATTACGGCGAAGGGGTAGAGGGTTGTAAATGGCCGACCCCTAGAGCGGCATCTGATTTTCCATAGATAGACGCGGCTTGCTTGTTGCGTGCCTGCTGCCGCGAGTCAGGTGGTGCTGGCAAGACGGGGCAAGCCCCGTCTCTACAAAAGAGTGGGTTCGGGCGCGGCTGGGGCGAGGTTACGAAAGTATCTAAGGGCCAACTTAGCCGAGTACTTTGGTCGGATAGATGATTCGGCTAGCTACAGTTTTTGGTATTCTGAAAACCTAGAAACGGTCGAGAGTGCTTCGGCGATTCCCTCGGCAAATTTGTACAACGAAAAGAGTTTGAAGCCGCATCTGAAGCAGTAGCGGCCGGAAAAGACGACTTGACCGACCCGAAGCAAGGCATCACCGAAGCAGAGGCGATTGAGCAGGCGAAGCAGGGCCACGAAGCTGCGTTCGAAGTCTTGTATCACCTGCACAAACGGCGCGTGTACTCGCTATGTTTGCGCATGGTCTCCAATCCCGTGCAGGCCGAAGATCTGGCCCAGGAAGCGTTCCTTCAGCTATTTCGCAAGATCGGCACGTTTCGCGGCGAATCGGCTTTCTCCACCTGGCTGCACCGCATGACGGTCAACGTGGTCCTGATGCAGCTGCGCAAGAAGGGGCTGCCGGTGGTGTCGCTCGAAGAGACTCTGGAGTCGGACGACGAAGCTCCGAGGAAAGAGTTCGGCACCAAGGACGTGAAGCTGACGGGCTCGATCGATCGGCTGCAACTGCAGCGGGCCATCGACAAGCTACCGCCGGGCTATCGGACGGTTTTTGTGTTGCACGACGTGGAAGGGTTTGAGCACAACGAAATTGCCGAGATGGTGGGCTGCTCGATCGGCAACAGCAAGTCGCAGCTCCACAAGGCACGATTGAAGCTGCGGGATTATCTGAAGTTCATGAGAGCCGAAAAGGCCAAGACGGGGTAGTGGAAGTTGCGGTGCTGGGAGAGTGTGGGCTATGACGTGTTCAGAGGTAGAGAGAATTCTGCCGGAGCTCCTCGACGGCGCTGCGGAGCGTGTGTTTCCGGCTGAGTTTGAGACTCATGTGAAGTCCTGTCCGGCTTGCTCGGGCCTGGTCTCGGATCTGAGGCTGATCGCGAGTGAATCCCGGCAACTGGCGGCCAGCGAAGAACCTTCGCCGCGGGTGTGGGTGCGCATTGCGGCTGAATTGCGCGCCGAAGGGCTGATTTGCGATCCGGCGACCCGGGAACCCAAGGCCGCGCCCACCCGGCCCATTCTTATCTCAACTTCTCCTCGCCGGCGATGGAGCGCATGGTGGCTGGCGCCGGTTGCGGCTGCGCTGCTGGCGGCGGGCGCTTACGTGGTAAGTCATAAGCCGGCGCCGCAGGTGGCGAAACAAACTGCGGCAGCTCCAGTGACCGTTCGGTCCTCAGTTCCAGAAACCGCCGCGGTTAGTTCGGATCGAGTCACTACTCCAGCTCCTCAGCGACTGGCGCGGAAGTCGGCTAAGCCGGCGGACCGGCTGGGTCCGGCCGCGCGACCTGCGGTAGAACCCGAGCCGAGTGCGGAGGATCAACAGTTTCTGAGTGTAGTTTCGACGCTTGCCCCTTCCATGCGGGCCAGCTACGAAAGTGAATTGCAAGCGGTGAATGCCGACATACTGGAAACGCAGGCCTACGTAAATAGGAATCCGGGAGATGCAGACGCCCGGCAGCACCTGATGGATGCTTATCAACAAAAGGCGCTTCTTTATCAGATTGCGTTGGATCGTATTCAATAGAAGGGCGGACCGGGTTCCCGGCCGCAGGGGCAGCGTTTTATGGCGAGTCATCAGAAGGCAATTATTCACTACGCTACAGTCGCAACTCTGGCGGCAACCTGCCTGTCGGCGGCGGCCTTCGCCGAGACTAAGAAGGAATTCCACTTCACGGTCGGTCCTAACGCGAGGATTTCGGTGGACACGCAGTACGGGGCAATTTCGGTAAAGCCGGGCAGCAGCGATCAGTTGGTGGTGTGGGCCACGCTCAAGTCGGACGACGTGGAGGTCGACCAGCAGCAGAATGGCAACCGGATTGAAATCGCGTCGCACCTGCTGCGGGGCGCGGACCAGCAAGCGGGCCAGGTTGACTACGAACTGCTGATTCCGCCCGACGCTACGCTCAATCTCCATTCTTCGACCGGTCCGCTGTCGGTGGAGCGGTTGCACGGCGACTTAACCTTGGAAGGCGCGGACGCGGTGGTGAATGTGCGCAACGTCGAGAACGGTCACGTGCACGTGCGGACGATGAGGGGTCCGATCACGCTGACCGATGTTCGCAACGGCCACGTTGAAGTCGCTTCCATCAGCGGCGACATCCATTTGAAGTCGGTTACGGGGCCGCTGGTGCAGGCCGACTCCACCAGCGGGAAAATTTTCTACGACGGCGATTTCGGCTCGGGCGGCGAGTATAGATTCACCACCCATAAGGGTGATATCGAGGCCTGGGTGCCGGCGGACGTCTCCGCCGATTTCAGAGCGCACTCGGTGCTGGGCCGGGTACAGCATGACTTTCCTCTTCAACCAAAGCACTCCCGGTTTTCCGTGGAAGTGGGACGTTCCTTCGTCGGCACTACCGGCAAGGCAGCATCGGAAGTCGTGCTGCGCTCTTTCAGTGGTAGAATCCGCCTCAAGCAGCGCTGAACCAGCCATCAGCCTTCAGCCATCAGCTTTCAGAAAGAGATCCCTGATCGCTGACGGCTGATGGCTGCGTTCCATGGAGTGTCATGGGAGTGTGTGCGGTATTTCTTGTGGGATTCATGGGTTCCGGCAAGAGCAGCGTGGGGCGGGAACTGGCCCGGCAGCTGGACTGGGATTTTGTGGATCTGGATACACGAATCGAGTCCCGCGAACGGCAAACCGTTCCCGAGATTTTCCGGGAGCGAGGGGAGACCGGATTCCGGCTCGCCGAAAGCAGCGCGCTTCGCGATCTGCTGAACGAATCGGGGCAACCGAACCGCGTGGTCGCGCTCGGCGGGGGGGCTTTCGTGCAGGAAAGGAACCGCGAATTGCTTCGCCCTTGGCCTTCGGTTTTTCTGGAAGCGCCCGCATCCGATCTCTGGCAACGGAGCCTGACCGACGGCATCGAACGGCCGCTGCGGGGAGATCCGGCGCAGTTCGCCCGCTTGTATGAGGAAAGGCTTCCCTTCTATCGCGAAGCGAGCCTGGTGGTCGATACGGCGGGCAAGACGGTGGCTTCCATTTGCCTCGAGATCGAAAGCGCATTGCAACTTAGAGAAACTCCGGAAGGCGCGGGGCCGGGCTTATCCGGGATGAATCTGACAAGTTTTAGAACAGGAGAATCACAGTGAAGCTGTCTCATCGGCTGCTCATTTTCATGATGGCACTCGTGTGGGGGGTTGCGGCGTCGGCTGGTCCTCTGCCAAAGGAGAAGCAAAAGGAACCCGAGGGGCAGAAAGTCGACGCTGGCTCGTTCGGCGTGTTCCAGAATGACCATCGAGTGGGAACCGAGACGTTTTCGATCTATCAAACCAGCAGCGGCAGCGTCATACGGTCCGAGTTCAAGACGGAGAACGCTCCCACGCAGGACGTGCAAAGTTCCGAGTTGCAGCTTTCCGCGAACGGGGAGATTCGGCGTTACCAGTGGAATGAGTTGAGCCCGGACCAAGCGGAGTCGGTGGTGGCTCCCAATGATGACTTTCTGAATCAGAAGTGGAAGGCGGGACCGCAGGAGAAGGAACACGAACAGCCCTACCTGCTGCCGACGTCGACCAGCATCCTGGACGACTACTTCTTCATCCATCGCGAAGTGCTGGCCTGGAGGTTTCTCGCCGCCGCCTGCAAGCAGGAAAAAGGGCAGGTGCAATGCCCAGTGAAGCAGCGCGCGCAGTTCGGAACCTTGAATCCGCACCAGCGTTCTTCGGCGCAGCTCAGCGTGCAGTTCCTCGGCCGGGAAAAAGTGACCCTGAAAAATGGGCCGCAGGAACTGAATGAACTGGAACTGAAGAACGACGCCGGGACGTGGCAACTCTGGCTGGACGATCAATTCAAGGTTATGAAGATGTCCGTGGTCGGAGAACATACGGAAATAGTGCGCGATTAAACTGGAGGTCTCAGGTCTTAGGTTTCAGGTCTCAGCGGGCGCCACGGGAGATTTCTAATACCTGAGACCTGCTTTACTAGACCGGTTGGGATAAACCTTGACGATTCTCGATTCACGCACTTCGCGGGTGCTGTTCACGGCTTTCCTGTTCGCCGTGGGATTGGGTTTTCTCTATGCGGCGCGGCGGACGCTGATTCTCTTCCTTTTCGCCATTTTCTTTGCCTATCTCATTAATCCCGGCGTGGGACGACTGGAGAGACTGGTCCGCAGCCGCGTTTGGGCGATCACAATCATTTACCTTCTGCTTGTCTTTGCCCTGGTGCTGTTCGGCCTTCTCGTCGGCCCCAGGATTGCCCGGCAAAGCGCCCGGTTGGGAGAGTCTCTGCCCGCGCTCATGGATAACGCCAGCGCCGGCCAGTTTTCCGGGCAGATCGGCCAGATTGCGACTCGGATCGGAACCCAGCACGGTTGGAGCGCGGACACGCAGAAACGCATCAAGCGCTTCCTGCTGAGCCGCCGGGAAGACTTGTCTCGCTTGGCGCAACGCATCGGGGTCCGCGCGGCCGAGGCCGCACAGCAAGTGTGGGTGCTGTTTCTGGTGCCGATCCTCGCGATTTTTTTCCTGCGCGATGGGGGCAGCTTCCACGAAGTGCTGCTGGCGCTGGTGCAGTCGCGCACGCAGCGTGAATTTTTACAGGACGTGCTGCAAGACCTGAACCAGATGCTCGCCCAATTCATTCGCGCCCAGTTGACGCTGGCGGGGCTATCGCTAGTGGCCTACACATCATTTTTGGGCGCCATGAGAGTTCCGTACGCCCTGATGCTCGGCACCGCCGGCGGCGCGCTGGAGTTCGTCCCCGTGGCCGGACCTCTGCTGGCAGGCACGGCGATGATGGTCGTCGCCGTTCTGGCGGGATATCAGCATTGGGCTTGGCTGCTGCTGTTTTTGTTTGCCTGGCGCATGATACTGGATTACGTGATCTCTCCCCGCGTCATGGGGGTCAGCGTGGAATTGCACCCGCTGGCGGCTTTGTTCGGCATTCTAGCGGGCGGCGAGATCGCTGGCGTGCTCGGCGTCTACCTCTCCATTCCGGTGATGGCGAGTTTGCGCATCGTGTGGCGCCGCTGGCGCATTTACGTGGAAAAACGCAAGTTCGGACCGCTCAACGAGTACTCCTTCCCGCCGGAGTTGGGAAAAGGGAGAAGTTAGAAAACGAATGCAGAGGCGCAGCTTGCGCCGTCTCATTCCGCGGCAAGAGACGCGGCGAGCCGCGTCTCTACGGGGAAATCAGTGCCCTTTTCTGAGGTCCGGATGCGTGCCGGGATCCCGAGCCTTTACGGCGTGGTCACTAGGGCCCCGTTCTTGAGGGCTTCCACGTCGACTTTGCGAAGAAATTCGGCGGCTGCTTCGGGCAGCACGGTGTTGATGAACATTCCCGAGCCCAGCTCAAATCCGGCGACTCGCGTCAGCCGCGGGATAACACTCAGATACCAGTGAAAGTACTTCACTCCTACGCTCTCGGCGGGCGCGCTGCGAATCGTAAAGTTGAAATCCGGGTCCGCCAGCCCGTGGTAGAGCTTGGCCAGAATCGAGCGCAACATACGCGCCAGGTCGTTGAGCTCCGCGCTGCTCACGTCTCCGAAACTCGCCATGTGCCGCCGCGGATAGATATGGGTGGAGAACGGAGCCGATGAGGCATAGAGTTCGAGCGCGACGAAGTGCTCGGAAACCGAGACGATGCGGGTTTGTTCTTGTAATTCCTCTTCCAGCATCTGGCAGAACATGCACTCGCCATAGTCGTCGAAGTGGCGCAAGGCTTGTTGAAAGCGCTCGCGCACCTGCAGCGAAATCACCGGCGTGGCGATGATCTGCGAGTGCGGGTGTTCCAGGCTGGTGCCGGCGTCGATGCCGTGATTCTTGAAGATGGTAATGAGGGCGATGCGCGGGTCGAGGCTGAGTGCATCGTAGCGAGATTTATAAATGCGGAGGATTTCCGTCACGTAGGAATCGGACATCAGGGCCATCACCTGCGAGTGATCGGGCGTCTCCACGATCACGTCGTGGATCCCGAAGCCGTTCACCGACCGGCGCGACCGGTGTACCGTGCGCGTGGGCTGCACGTCACGAGAAAGAGCCGCAAACTTATTCGGTATGACTCGCGCGTGCCACGGAACCTCGAGCGAAGTGGGGATCCGCATAATTTCCGGCGGAGTCAGCTTCTCGTTTCCGGGGCAAAAAGGACAGTTCGCAACAAACGGCGCTGCTGGCTTCCGTTCGCTGTGGCGCGCCATTTCTTCCGGACGGCGGGCGCGTTCGGTGGCGATTACAACCCACTCCTTGGTAGCAAAATTCTGGCGTAGTTCGGACATTAGTCGCTCCTGGACAAAGGGTACATCCAAGATCGATAGTCGAACAGTCACCGAGGGTCGTACGCGTGTGTCTCGCGGAGCATGGGCGGCCGCATGCATCGAATTCGCCTGCGGATCAGCGGCGGCATTCCCCTAAGAAATTTCGCTGGTATAAAATCACAACTAATCATGTCGAACAGACTTCCTGTAGGAATTCTCGGCGCCACGGGCATCGTTGGTCAGCGCTTCATTCAAATGCTGGAGCATCATCCGTGGTTCGAAGTCGCATGGCTGGCCGCGTCCGACCGTTCGGAAGGAAGGCCTTACGCGGAAGCGGCACGCTGGCGTTTAAAGACTGCCATCCCGGCTGATGTCGCCAAGATGACGGTTACGCCCGCCAAGCCCGAAGGCGCGCCGAAGATCATTTTCGCCGCGCTCGATGCCGCGATCGCCCGCGAACTGGAGCCGCAGTTCGCGGAGGCCGGTTGTGCGGTCGTCTCCAATTCGAGCGCGTTGCGCATGCAAGCTGACGTTCCGCTGGTGATTCCTGAAGTCAACGGAGATCATATTCAACTGATCGAAACCCAGCCCTGGCGGCGCAAGTCCGGCGGCTTTGCCGTTACCAACCCGAACTGCTCGGCCATTGGGCTGGTGCTGGCGCTGGCTCCATTGCATCGCGCGTTCGCCCTCGAGACGGTGATGGCGGTTACGATGCAGGCGGTCAGCGGCGCGGGATACCCCGGCGTGCCGTCGCTCGATATTCTCGGCAACGTCATCCCCTACATCGCCAACGAAGAAGAGAAGATGGAAGAGGAGACGCAAAAACTGCTGGGGACGCTGAATGGGTCGCGCGTCGACGCTGCTCCTTTTGCGATGAGCGCGCAATGCAATCGCGTCGCGGTCGAAGACGGTCATACCGAGTCGGTCGCTGTCCGATTGAAGAAAAAGGCCGCGCCGGAGGAGATCATCGCCGCTTGGAATGATTTTCGTGCCGAGCCGCAGCATCTGCGCCTGCCGAGCGCGCCCGAGCAGCCGGTGGTGTACATGACGGCTCCAGATCGTCCGCAACCGCGCTTCGACGTTGACCTTGGCGCAGGCATGACCACGGCGGTCGGCCGTTTGCGCAAATGCAATGTGCTTGACTGGAAATTCACCGTCCTGTCGCACAACACAATTCGCGGCGCTGCCGGCGCGGCGCTGCTCAATGCTGAACTGCTTAAGGCGAAGGGGTATCTCGGGTGAGAACAGTTGCCAGTTGCCAGTTGCCAGTTTCCAGTAAGAGCCGCGCCGACGCAGGTTTGTCTGGCAACCGGCAACTGGCAATTGGCCACTGCTCTAGGGAGAACCCCCGCCCATGATTGTGATGAAGTTTGGCGGGACTTCCGTTCAAGACGCGAAGGCGATCGACCGCGTCGCCCACATCGTCCAGGGGCGATTGGCGGACCGTCCCGTTGTGGTAGTCAGCGCCATGGCCAAGGTCACCGATTCCCTGCTCGCCATGGGCAAGGCTGCCGGCGGCGGCGATCGCAAGACTGCTCTTAAGATGGCGCGCGCTTTACGCGAACGCCACTATGACACCGCGGGTGAACTGCTCGGCACCGCGCTGTTCACAGAGTTTCATGGCGACCTGGGTGCCGACTTCGAAGATCTGGATGAACTGCTGCGCGGCATTGGCGCGGTCGGCGAAATTACTCCCCGCACGTACGATTACGTTGCTTCTTTCGGCGAAGTGCTTTCCAGCAAGATCGTGGCTGCCGCGTTCGCCGCCCGCGGATTGCCCGGCGTTCACGTCGATTCGCGACAGGTTCTGCTCACCGATACCAGCTACATGCGCGCGGTTCCGCAGTTCGACGAAACCAACGAACGTCTGCGCAAGAAAGTCCAGCCGTTGCTCGAGGCCGGCAAGGTTCCGGTGATGGGTGGGTTCATTGGTTCGAATCGCGCCGGCATCACGACCACCATCGGGCGGGGAGGCTCGGATTTTTCCGCGGCGATTTTTGGCGCTGGCCTCAATGCCGAACGCATCGAAATCTGGACCGACGTCGACGGCATGATGACCACCGACCCGCGCCTTTGTCCCGACGCCCGCCGCATCAAGCTCATCAGCTTTGACGAAGCCGCTGAACTTGCTTACTTCGGGGCGAAAGTTCTGCATCCGGCAACCGTGCTGCCCGCGGTGCAGCAAAATATTCCGGTCTATGTTTTGAACTCGCTGAACCCGACCTGCGAAGGGACGAAGATCACGGCGCGCGCCCCGCGCTGCACGAATATTTTCAAGGCCATCGCGCTCAAGAAAAAGATCACGCTGGTCGAGGTCGCGTCGCCTCGCCGCCTGCTCGTGCACGGCTATCTGAAGTCCATCTTTGAGGCTTTCGATCAGCACGACATCGCGGTGGACGTGGTTTCCACCTCCGAAGTGAGCGTTTCGGTAACGGCCGAGACCAACGAAACCATCCCGGCGCTGGCCGCCGATTTGGCGAAGATCGCGGACGTGAAGTACGAGGGGCGAAAGGCGATTGTCTGCCTGGTGGGCGAGAATTTGCGCGACACGGCCGGAATCGCTGCTAAAGTTTTCGGCATTCTTGAGGATGTGAAGATCCGCATGATCTCGCAAGGCGCGTCCGAAATTAATCTGACCTTCGTGATTGAAGAAGACGACGCGGCCGAGGTGGTCCGGCGGCTGCACCACGCGTTTTTTGCGGAGGCGGATCCGGAAGTGTTCGCGTAAACTCCTCCCGCTTAGGGAGTCCCAACCATGAGCTCACAGGCGGAACTAGAAGGCCGCGTTGAATCCGGCCAAATTACATGGGCTGGACCGGCGATAGTGATGGTTGGCCGCAGTTTCTTCATGATTGCGTCCCAGGCGATCGTGGCAGCGCTCTACGCCGTGCGCGGCCACCCGTCGGCATGGAATGCGGCGGCACCCTGGTGGTCGGTTTACGGGACGCTGGTCGACGTCGGTTGCCTGACGCTGATGGTGAAATTCACCCGCGCCGAAGGCATTGGCTTGCGCGACCTGATCGGCCAGATACGTCTTCGCCGGGGACAAGATATTTTTCTCGGGATTGGCTGCCTTTTGCTGGCGATGGTGTTCTTCGGCGCCGCCGGGACGCTGGCGACGAAGCTGGTGTTTGGCACCGCGCATCCGAATCCGTCACTGCTATATCCGGGACTACTAACCGCGCGGCGGTTGCCGGTTTGGGCCGTGATCTACAGCTTCACCGTCTGGTGGCTGATCTGGTCGCCGACCGAGGAGATGACGTATAACGGCTACGCGCTGCCGCGGATTCAGGCGTTGACGGGGCGCAAATGGATCGCCGTGCTGATGGTGGGATTCTGGTGGGCTCTGCAGCACAGTTTTATTCCTTTTATTTGGGATTGGAAATATGTGTTGTGGCGCTTTCTCTTTTTCCTGCCTGGCGTGCTTGCGTGGCTGCTCGCGTACCTGTGGATCCGCCGGCTTTCACCGCTGATCCTGGCACACTGGGCGATGGACATCTCGGCTCAGATTTACACTCACAACTTTTGATCTTGCCACTCGAAGCAGCCTATGGGTGATGAATCTGCGAAAATATGATCCGCAGGAGCCTGTTCGATTTCTCGGCGCACCTTGCGAGTTAAGGTCTTAGCATGAAACTTCTAATTCTCGGCTGCGGCAAGACCGGATCGCTGGTTGCGGAACTGGCGCGCGAGCGGCGGCATCATGTCCGCACCTTGGATGTCGACGAAAACGCTGATGCCTGCGCTCTTACTTCCGCGTTTCTTGCCCCCTTCGACGTCGCCATTGACTTCACTGCGCCCTCCGCTGTCGTCGCTAATGCCGAAGCCTGCATCCGCGCCCGGAAGAACATCGTGGTCGGAACTACCGGCTGGTATGAGCAATTGCCGCGCTTGCGCGAAATGGTTCTATCGGCCAATACGGGCTTTCTTTACGGATCGAATTTTTCCATCGGCGTGAACTTGTTTTTCGAGATTGCCGCGACCGCTGGGGCCGCGCTGAAATACGATTACTCGGGCCAGATTTTCGAACGCCATCATGTAACGAAAAAAGACGCTCCTTCGGGGACGGCGGTCACGCTTCAGAAGATTGTGCGCCAGTCCGGAGGCCAGGAACTTGAGATCGTCTCCTTCCGCGAGGGGGACGCGGTCGGGATGCACGAATTGGTTTTCAATTCTGCCGGCGATCGAATCTATTTGTGCCACGACGCCAAGTCGCGGCGGGGGTTCGCCGAGGGCGCGGTGCGCGCCGCCGAGTGGCTGGCGGGGAAGGCAGGCTTCTTCGAGTTTCGCAACGTCTGGCGCGAGCTTTAGAGCGCGCCGCAGAATCGTTCCAGCTGCCGGCGGCTGCCGAGTTGCACTCGGCTTGGACGGGCGAGGCGCCTGTCCCCGCACGAGGAAGGCCTCTCTCATGCAAGCGCTCGCGAGAAGAGTTATCCTTATGCCATGCAACTGCGAGGCTGTGGTACCGCTCTGGTCACACCGTTCTCTCAGGACGGTGCTGTCGACGAAAATGCATTGCGCAATCTGGTCGCCTGGCAGGTCGAATCGGGCATCGATTTCCTGATTCCCTGCGGCACCACGGGAGAAACACCGACGCTCACCCACGAGGAGTGGCTGCGCGTCATCGACGTTACCATCGAGGTCGTTGCCGGACGCGTGCCCATCGTCGCGGGCGCCACCTCCAACTCGACGCAGGAGGCTGTCGCCAAAGCGAAAGAAGTCGCGGCGCGGCCGGGCGTCAACGCCATCCTCACGGCTTCGCCCTACTACAACAAGCCGACGCAGGAAGGGCAATACCGGCACTTCCGCGCGATTGCCGAGGCGGTCGACAAGCCCGTGATCCTTTACAACGTGCCGAGCCGCACCTCTGCCAATCTCGAACCCGCAACCCTGGCCCGCCTGGGCGAGGTTCCCAATATCGCGGGCGTGAAAGAAGCCAGCGGAAACATATCGCAGGTCGCGGAGATGCTGAACTCGATGCCAGAGAGTTTTCTGGTGCTGTCCGGCGACGATGTCATGACTTTGCCGGTGATCGCGCTCGGGGGCGTGGGCGTGATCTCGGTTGCGTCGAACGAAATTCCGCGCGAAATGGCGGAGATGACGCGCGCCGCTCTGAACAACGACTGGCATACGGCGCGCACCCTCCACCGCAAATATCTTCCGCTGATGCTGGCCAACTTCATCGAATCGAGCCCGCTGCCGGTGAAAGCCGTCCTCACGATGATGGGCAAGATTGAAGAGGTTTATCGCCTGCCGCTGCTTCCCATGCGGCGCGACACGCGCTCGAAACTGCAGAAGATCGCGACCGACGCCGGATTGATTACACGGCCCGCGGCTCCGCCGGTCCCATCCGCCGAGTTTTATGTTTACGAGAATTGGGCGGCGGGTCCGCACAAAGCGATGCTGCACCGCGCGTCCTGTGGACAGTGCAGTTCCGGTAAAGGACGCCCCGCCGGGCACGACCCCAATCATTCGCGCTGGCACGGACCCTACAGCAATCTAGCCGAGGCGCGCGAGGCAACGCATCAGATGCCGGGTGTGCTGATCCGCAGCGAATGCAAGTGCGTGGGGTAAAAGCAGCATTTAGCTCTTAGCCGTTAGCTGCAGGCGCATTCGTCAAAATTAAGATTGTCATCCTGAGTGGAGCGAAGGACCTGCTTCTTGTCTACATCAGAACCGCTGTCTCTTTTGAAGTCGGCCATTGAACGGCTCTCGACAAGCGAGAAGATCGCCAATCCGGACGAAGCTCGTCCCGTTTTTTTTGACTTCCGCTCCGCTCTGACTCGGGGCGCGATTCGCGCCGCTGAGAAAGTCGGCGGACACTGGGTCGTCAATCCCTGGGTGAAGCAAGGCATCCTGCTCGGCTTCCGTCTTGGCGAGTTACAACAGATGTCGGACGGAGACGTACTCTCCTTTATTGACAAGGACACTTTCCCAGTTCGCCGGCTAACCCTCGCCGACCGGGTTCGGCTGGTGCCGGGCGGATCTTCCATCCGGGAAGGAGCCTACGTTGCGCCGTCGGTCGTCTGCATGCCTCCCATGTACATCAACGTCGGCGCCTACGTGGATGAGGGCTCAATGATCGACTCGCACGCGCTGGTCGGCTCCTGCGCGCAAATCGGCAAACGCGTGCACCTCAGCGCGGCCGCGCAGGTCGGAGGCGTGCTGGAACCGGTCAACGCCGCACCGGTCGTCATTGAAGACGACGTGTTGATCGGCGGCAATTGCGGCGTGTATGAAGGCACGCTGGTCCGCGCACGCGCGGTGCTGGGAGCGGGAACGATTCTGACCCGGTCCACGCCGCTCTACGATTTGGTGCGCGGCGAAATCTATCGGGCGACAGCGGAGCAAGCGCTCGAAGTTCCGGAGAACGCCGTCGTCGTCCCCGGCTCGCGCGCGGTGAAAAAGGGCAAGGGAGCGGAGTGGAATCTCTCGCTCTACACGCCCGTGATCGTCAAGTATCGCGATGAGAAAACCGAGCGCGGGATTGAACTGGAAGATTGGCTAAGGTAAAAAACGGGCTATGCTGGTTCGCACTCGTGTTCTACCGCCGACGCTTTCCTTTTATGCTTCAGTGTGGGGCGATGACAGAATCAACTCTTTCCGCGAAGAACCAGATCGCGATTCCACGTGAGGCTCGCGAAGCGTTGGGTCTGAAACCGGGCGACAAAGTTCTTGTCGTTGTTAGAAGCGGGAGACTCCTCGTCTTGAAAAAACCAAAATCATATCATGCCGCGACTCGAGGTCTAGCTCGTCGCGCTTATCCCAAGACCTATCTTCAAGAAGAACGCCAGAGTTGGGATTAAAGAAGTTGTCGTGGTGGTGCAGGGGGCGCGCCCTCAGCGGCTAAAGCCGGACACCGTTGCACTCCATGGCGGCACGGCTGAAGCCGTGCCCTTCCCAAAGCCTCCGAAAACGAGAGCGGTTCAGCGGGCTAAGACGGGGCAAGCCCCGTCTCTACACGAGTTTTTCCGCAAACTGTGAAGCCGTGCCCTACCCGTTCCTGCCTTTACAACAAATCGGCAGCTGCTTTAAAACCAGATCACGACGGCAGCAACGTCGGCGACGCTGCTCCCGGAAGTTGCATTTGCTCCTCAGCAATCCTGCGGCGCGCTTCGAGATGCTTAGCGCGGAAATGCGTCAGAGCCCGCCCGCCCCACGCCCGCACAAAGTAATAGTTCAGGGCGCATCCGATGGCTGAGCTGACGACGGGAATCAGGCGTCCCGCCCACTTCTCCACGACATCGGCGCCGGCCTGCACCGCGATGCGCTGAATTACACGCGGCACGAAGCGGTTGACCACTTCTTTTTCCAGTAACTCACGGCTGATGTCGACTCCGGCGGCGCTGGCCGCTGCAATCCAGAGCTCGGCAATTTCGGCGTCGGTGTTCAACTCGAATCCATAAATCAGGCTGAGCTTCTGGATGGTGCGCATGGTGATGGCGGAAAGAATGCCGAGGTCGGGCACGATGGTGAGGATTCCGCCCAGGCCGAATCCGGCTCCCTCCGCTGCCGCCAGCTTCATGCCGCCGCGGATCACCGACTCGGCCACATCGTCGAGGCGCTCCACCGGCAACGTGTAAACGCCGTGAAATGTGGCCAGCGGCAATCCGTGCGCCACCCGCAACTGCATCAGGAAGCGTCCGGGATCGACCTTGACCGTGTCGTAGGCGCGAGTCAGGCCGCTGCGGATCGCGCCTTCGACGCGCCGCCGCAGCCACGATTTCTCTTCGCCGTCCATCTTTAAGTATGAGTTTAGCAGCCAACCTCGAACCTCGATTCGCAAGAAACTGTCATTTTGACCCTGAGCGAAGTCGAAGGGGAAGGATCTGTGCATTGCGGCGTCCAAATACATGGGTCCTTCGCTGCGCTCAGGATGACAACTCATAACAGGATGACAATTCATAAAAGCTGTCGCTTGGGTCCGGCGCCGCATCCCACTTTGACCACAGGCCCGTCCGCGTAACTCCAACTACAACCCGCCCTGTGCTAGCATCGACTTTGATAATGCCAACAGGAAAACTGCATATTGTTCCGCTAGGCGGGCTGGGCGAGTTCGGGATGAACTGCATGGCCATCCGCTGGGGCGATGACATCATCGTTGTCGACGCCGGGCTGATGTTCCCCGAAGCCGAGTTGTTGGGCGTCGACATAGTCGTCCCCGACATTTCTTACCTCCTCGAAAATCGCAAGCATGTGCGCGGCATCGTGCTTACGCACGGCCACGAAGACCACATCGGCGCCCTGCCCTGGATTCTCAGCGAACTGAACGTTCCGGTGTGGGCCACCGAATTTACGCTGGCCTATGTCGAAGATAAGCTCGATGAACACCAGCTCCTCGACGACGCTGACCTGCGTGAAATTCGTCCCGGAGAACGCTTCAAGGTTGGTCCTTTCACGGTTCATCCGCTGCAAGTGACGCACAGCCTGGTCGATTGCGTGGCGCTCGCTATCCACACGCCGCTCGGCGTCGTGCTGCATACCGGAGACTTCAAGGTCGATCCGACGCCTACCGACAACCGCCTCTTCGACCTGCACGGTTTCGCCGAATATGGCAAAGAGGGAGTGCTGGCGCTGCTGCAGGATTCCACCAACGTCGAGCGCAAGGGCTACACGCCGAGCGAGCGCGCGGTCCGCCGCAAGTTCGAGGAAGTGTTTGCCCGCACCAAGCGACGCCTGTTTATCTCCTGCTTTTCGTCTTCGATTCACCGCATCAAGCTGACGGTGGATATGGCGCGGGAGCACGGGCGCAAGATTTGTTTCATCGGCCGCTCGATGGAGAACTCCTCCGAAATTGCGGAAGACCTGGGTTACGTCGAGATTCCCGACGGCATGCTGATTCATCCCGGGGAAATGAAAAATTTCGCGCCGGAGAGAGTCTGCGTGCTCATCAGCGGCACGCAAGGCGAACCGATGTCGGCGCTGTCGCGGGCCGCGGTGGATAACCACAAGCACGCGAAAATCGAAAAGGGCGATACCGTCGTCCTGTCGTCGCGCATCATTCCCGGCAACGAAAAGGCCATCTTCCGCATGGTGGACCATCTTTTCCGCCGCGAAGCGTTCGTCATCTACGACGACGGCTCTTATCCGCCGATCCACGTCAGCGGGCACGCCAGCCAGGAAGAATTGAAGCTCATCATCAACCTGGTGCGGCCGAAGTATTTCGTTCCCATCCACGGCGAATTCCGGCAGCTCCGGTTACATGCCGATCTGGCCGCGTCCATGCACGGATCGGTGGGCAGCGTAATGCTGATCGAAAGTGGAGACATCCTCGAAATCGATGAGCACGGCGCCCGCAAGGCCGGGCGTATCAACGTAGGCCGCGTCTGCATCGATTCCGGCTCGCGCACCGACGTGGTCGAGGACCTGGTCATTAAAGACCGGCGCCATCTCAGCGAAGACGGTTTCGTGATGCCGATTATCGCCATCGACAAGCACACCGGACGGGTCGAAACTTCGCCCGAAATTGTGACGCGCGGATTCAACCCCGGTGACAATGGCGTGATCGATCGCATCAAGCAGATCGTCGTCGAAACCCTCGACACCTCCAGCGCGGAAGAGAAAGCCGATTACGGTGTGATCAAAGAGAAAATCCGCACCGACCTGAAGAGATACATCTCGCGGCAAACGCAGCGCCGGCCGCTGATTATGCCGGTGATACTGGAAGTTTGAGAACTTCTCACCGCCGGGACGCCGAGAGCGCAGAGGAGAAGAGAAACGAGTACTAGAAAGTGGGTGACGAGATCGTCAGTGTGCACCAGGGTTCTTTTTTTGGGGTCAGCGAGAGTCCCAAGACGGACACTGCCCTAGAATCCCATTTTCAAAAAAAACGAAGGGTATTGCATCGGGCGATTGTGGGCTTCCTCCCGCGACTATCGTGCCACAAGTTCAAGGTCATTCTCTGCGAAACTTCCCGACCCCAATTTAGTGTCGTCAAACTTGACCAAGTATTGGAGAGGCCCAGGGCTTCCGATGCTCGTTATGACGCATGGTTTGTCACACGCTGTAGGATAGTCCCGGTAGTTTATTACCTTCACTCGATCCCCGACGTTCAATGTCACACCACGGCCTCCTGGCATTCGCGAAAATTGCATCCTCTGGCAATCCCCTAATCAAGACCGGTCGCCGGAGGATACCGTATTTCATGCGTCTCAAGTCGCGTAGGAGCTGACGGATCAAACCCAACCCGAATATCCCACATGTAGATTTCCCCCCTCTATTTCAATCTTGGCAAAATAGGAACCACGCGGAACGTTAAGCACAGGGAAAGTAAAGTGTCGCTTAACTGCTTCGGGGTTTCTTGAGATTAGCACGAACTCCTCATCTACGTTGACTTCAATGTCGTATTCGGGTTTCCCTTGGTCTATGGGAGATCCCTGTAATTTCGTTGACACTTTATATGCCTTCACAGCAACCTCCTATCCCGCGGTTTCTACCGTAAGCTTCAACCCCACGGCCTTGGTCACGGCAACCAGCGTGGAAAGCCGGGGGTTTCCGCGGGACGACAGGGCGCGGTAGAGGCTCTCGCGCTCGATGCCGGCGGCTTTCGCCACCTTCGCAATACCGCCCCGCGCCTCGGCGATGCGGCGCAGGGCGATCAGAAGCACGCTCGGCTCGTCGTCATCCTCCAACGCCGCGCGCAGGTACTCGGCGGCAAACTCCGGATTCTCGCACAGTTCACGGGCCGTGGCTTCGTCATGCGATATGCTCGCTTTGCGTTTCATTGTGTTCTCTCCCTGGTAATCTGATTGTAACCTATAGATTACAGCGAGCGCAGGTGAGTTGTGCAGCAAGAAACCCCAGCGCGCGGCGATTGTGGACTCCCACCCTTGCGCAAAGAACGCGCAAGGATGGGGCACCCCTTGCCCGGAATGCGCACGCAAAGACCTTTAGAATAGGGATGATGGTCTCCCTCCACGACATTCGCGCCGCCCAAGCTCTTCTCCACGGTATCGCCGTCCGCACTCCCCTATACGAATGGACGGGCACCGGGGACCAACGCAAGCTCTTCCTCAAGCTCGAAAACCTACAGCCCATCGGCGCTTTCAAGCTGCGCGGCGCTTACAACAAGGTCGCGTCGCTTAGCGACGAAGAACGGCGCCGCGGAGTTATTTCCTATTCGAGCGGCAATCACGCGCAAGGTGTGGCCTATGCGGCGCGGGCGCTGGGCGTGAAGGCCATCATCGTCATGCCGCGCAATGCTCCACGGAACAAGCTCGAAGCTACCGCCGCGCTTGGAGCGGAGATCGTTACCGTTGGTCCCGGCAGCGAGGAGCGTCGGCTGCGCGCTGAACAACTGGCCGCCGAGCACGGCTACGCAATTGTGCCTCCTTACAATGATGAAAAAATTATCGCCGGCCAGGGAACCGTGGGGCTCGAAATTCTCGAGGACTTGCCCGACGTTGAAACCGTGCTGGTTCCCGTCGGCGGAGGGGGACTGATCAGCGGCGTCGCTGCCGCCATCAAGCTCAGCAGTCTTCTCAGTGATCCCCTCAGTAAGCCCCAGGTGAAGGTGATTGGCGTCGAGCCCGAACTTGCCGCCGATGCACAGGCCAGCTTGCGCGCTGGCCGCATCGTCTCCTTTCCGGCAGAACAGGTATCGCAGACGCTGGCGGACGGGCTTCGCACCCAGAGCATCGGCGCGATTAATTTCGAACACATCCGCGCCTATGTGGATGACATTGTCAGCGTGACGGAGGACGAGATTCGCGAGGCCGTGCGCGTTCTCAGTGCGAACGCGAAAACGCTGGCTGAGCCTAGCGGCGCGGTGGCCGTGGCGGCGTTTCTGTTCCACGCCAGCGAGTTGCCCGACACAAAGATCAACGTGGCTGTGATCAGCGGAGGCAACATCGATCCCAGGTTGCTCGCCGAGTTGAGATTTGCACGGACCTGAGGGGCCGCTTCTCGCTGTCCTCCGCGTCAAAAGCTAAAACCACAGGGGACACAGAGTCACACGGGGGAGTGCTTTCGGTTCGATTCGTACTTCGAGGCCGGCGAATGTACAATCCTCAGTTTCCACCAGAGGGCAACTTGAAGCGCTGGCTCGATGCGTTCTTTAAACTCTCTCACCATCAGACAACCGTCCGCCGCGAAATCGTCGCTGGGCTCACTACTTTTTTCACGATGGCCTACATCGTGGCGGTCAATCCCGCCATCCTGAAAACTGCGGGCATGCCGGCTGGGGCTTCGCTCACGGCTACCATTCTCACGGCCATTTTCGGAACGCTGCTGATGGGCTTCTATGCCAACCGGCCTTTCGCCATTGGTCCGTACATGGGCGAGAATGCTTTTATCGCGTTCACCGTGGTACATGTGCTCGGCTACACGTGGCAAAGCGCGCTGGGGGCGGTGTTTCTGGCGGGAATCTTATTTATTCTGATGACTTTGTTTCGCCTCCGGCAGTGGATGGTCGACGCTATTCCGGCCACGCTCCGTTACAGCTACGCCGTCGGCATCGGATTGTTCCTCACCTTCATCGGACTGAACCAGACGGGCATCGTTACCATGGGATCGCCTGGGGCGCCGGTTCGGCCGGGGCATCTGACCTCGCTTTCCGTTCTGCTTTCCGTTTTCGGTTTTCTGCTGATGACGGTGCTCACGATTCGCCGTTTCCCGGCGGCGATTCTCAGCGGAGTTCTGGCCACCGCTCTGCTCAGTTTTGTGACCCGGGTCGCACCGGCGCCGGCCGGTTGGATCAGCCGTCCGCCTAGCTTGCAGCCGGTGTTTTTCCAGTTCGATCTGCACAGTCTATTCACCTGGGGATTTTTCCCGGTCGTGCTGACGATTTTTGTCATGGCATTTGTGGACACCATGGGCACGCTCATCGGCGTGTCGGCGCGGGCCGGGTTCCTCGACAAAGACGGCAACCTGCCGCAGATCGAGCGTCCGATGATGGCGGACGCGCTGGCCACGACCTTTGCGGCCGTGATTGGGACCACCACATCCGGTGCTTATATCGAGTCGGCCACAGGAGTCGAGGCGGGCGGCCGCACCGGACTGACGGCGGTCATTACGGCGCTGTGCTTTGGCGGGACTTTATTCTTCGCGCCTTTTATCTCCGCCATTCCGCCCCAGGCCTATGGACCGGCGCTCATCTTCGTTGGATTGTTGATGCTGACTCCGATCACGCGAATTCCCTTCGACGACCTCACCGAACTGGTTCCGGCATTCGGCGTCATCGTGTTGATGGCCTTCACTTACAACGTGGGAATTGGCATGACGGCGGGATTTATCTTGTATCCTTTTTGCAAGCTGGTTTCGGGACGCCTGCGGGAGGTTCGTCCAGCGCTCTGGGCATTAACTGCTTTGTCGCTATTGTTTTTCGTTTTTTATCCGTACACGTAGCGGATTAGAAAAGGCGCTACAGAAGCCGGAGAGATTCGCATGGTTCGCTTTGGTATCGCAGGCTTCGGATTGCACGCGGTGCGGCGGCTGATGCCGGGCTTCGCGTCGGCTCAGAACTGCAAAGTAACCGCTCTATCGCGCCGCGACTCTCAAAAAGCACACGATGCGGCCGTGCAGTATGAGATCCCGCATGTCTTTGCGTCTACGGAAGAACTCAGCCGCTGTCCGGAAGTTGACGCCGTGCTGGTCACGACTCCTAATGCCTGTCATCTTCAGGACGTCCTCACCGCAGTTGCGGCCGGCAAGCCGGTACTCTGCGAAAAGCCGATGGGCATGGACGCGGACGAATGCCGTCAGATGGTCGAAGCGGCGAGGAAGGCTGGCGTTCTCCTCGGTGTCGCCCAGGTCTTTCGCTTTGAAGAAAGCACGGCGAGATTTCGCGAACGCGTTGCCGCGGGCGACATCGGCCGCCCGATCTTTGCGCGGGTGGAGTTCTCGTATCCGGGTGCAGACCATCCCCGAACCTGGCTCTACAATCGCGCGCTGTCGGGAGGCGGCCCCATCTCGGACGTGGGCGTGCACTGCATCGATGCCTTGCGTTACATCCTGCAGGATGAACCCTGGCGCGTGAGCACACTCGGCCACCCGGATCAACAGTCGGGCGCCCTCGAAGCGGCAGCCGCCCTGACGCTGGAGTTTCAGCGGGGCACGCTGGCGACGGTGCTGGTTTCGACGCGCGCCCAATATCGCACGCCACTGGAGATTGTCGGCGAAGCGGGATTCCTCCGCGCCGACGATGCGCTGAACGTTGAACGGCCGGTCAGGTTGGAACTGTGGCGCGACGGACAGCGCGCCGCCGAAGAGACCGTTTCCAACGAACTTGCCTATGCGAGACAGGTGGACAGCTTCGCTGCCGCCGTCGAAGGACGGGAGGTGTTCCCAGTCCCAGGCCAGCAGGGCTGGCAGAACCAACTTATTCTGGACGCTGCCTATCGCAGCCTATCCTCGGGAAAGAGTGAAGAGGTATCGGTCTCCTGAGACGACGCTGGCAGTAATCTTGGGTAAGGAAGCACAGTGACAAGCGCAACCCTGTGGGAGATCAGGACTCCCTGGGAGACTTTGCTACAAATAAGAAGCGCCCCGGATCCAAAGGATCGTGGGACGCCCGAACAGCCCTCCCCCAGAACTGCTCACCCCGAAGATTATGACACCTAGCCCGAGAACAAGATCCCCCGGTTGAGGGATACGATGGCACCAAAGAGCCACTTGCCAAACGCCCGGTCTCTGGTAACATGAGTCACCTCGCGATTGGTTACTACCAGTCGTATCGTTTCCGGAATGGGGTCTGCCAGAGATTGAGGGCTTTCGCCTATGCGGCTAGGGTTACGCTGTTGTTGGCGAGCCTGCGATCGTTACATTTCGCAGCCGGTTTGACCGGGCTGCGGGGAACGATTCCTTTGGAGGTGGTCTGGAAGGCAAGTTGTTGATAATGTGCAGCAGATTGCACTCAAGACGTGCGGACGCGGGGCAGTGGACCACGGTAAGTTATTGATAACATAGATTAACCAACGGTTAATGGTTTTGGAACCACAAGTGCACATTAGATGTCAGGCGACCTGCGCCTTGAACACAAGATTCAAGGTGAAATTGGGACAAAAGACAAGGTCTGGGAGGGAATTCAAATGAGGCGAGTGGTAGTTTTGGCGTTATTTGCATTGGCGTTGCCGATTGCCGCATGGGCGGACAACATTACTTTCACGAATGAATATGGCTCAATTTCGATCACGACGTTAGGCATCACTTCGACGCGATCAGAACTGACGTCCTTCGACGGCCTCACGGCCACTCCGGGACACGATCTCGGTGCGGTCTACTTTGCGACCGGCGCTCTGACCAGCGGCTCGCTCCGGTGGGGCGGAACGTTCTCGGCCACGGGCTCAACGTTTGTGCTGAAGGGCATTGGCAATTGGGGAGAACCGAAGGGAACGATTTTTAGCGGCAGCTTCGTTGGTCCGATTACCTGGACTTTGACCAGCGCGCCTGGCAAGAAGAATCTGACCTACAGCCTCACCGGCGAGATCAAGGGCCAGCTGTATACCGGTCGTTGGGCGACTGGAACGACGACGCAGAACTTCTTCACTACGAACGGGCAGCTCGTCCAGGGTATTTCGCACATTCGTCTCGGCAGCACAACGCTCACGGTCCCGGAGCCGGGAACTTTGGGTCTGCTCGGAACCGGACTGGTGGGGATCGCCGGAGTATTCCGCCGCAAGCTGATTGGCGGATAACTTAGGTTTATAGGTTCGCCCAGAACACTCGACTCAAGGCCCCGCCGCAAGGCGGGGCTTCTGATTTTGAGCTACTTGATCGACTTGATGGTGTTTGCTGGGGAAAATTCGATCCTCTTTTCTCCCGTCGAACCGCACCGTCTCAACAACTTCGTTTTCTTAACCGCTCACGATTCGAGCCCCTTCGACGGGCCGCCTCAAATCCACCGGTTACTGCGGTAACGGGCGGCGATGGCTTTGCCGTTGACCTTACCTTCGTACAAACCTAAAGTCAGGCGCAGGGGGATGTATGAAGGATATCCATGAGGTTTTGCGCCGCAAGCAGGCGCAGTACACACAGCTCGGCAAGCAGATCGAAATGCTGCAGCAGGCCGCCGAGAAATTACGCGAGGTCGCACCCTTGCTTGCCGAAACCGACGTCGAGGACGATAGCGCAGTGCTGGCGGAAGTGGACGACGAAAACGGCAATGCGATGGCCGCCAAGGCCGGCGCTCAAGCCGCGCCAGCCGCGCCCAAGGCAACGCGCAGCACAACTCCGCGCTGGCCGTAGAAAGCCCGATCATAGAGGCAAAGCGCGAGGCGGGAGGCTCGGTCGCATGATATTGCAGGCATTGCTGGTGTCAAAAGACGACCTGACGGCGGAGACGCTGATTCAGGTTCTGGCGCAGTTTGGCGTCGCGGTGGATCGGTCGAGCGCGGCCGATGTGGCTGTGGCGCGGCTAGCGGAGGAACGTTTCGATCAGGTCATCGTGGACTTCGACGACCCCGAAGCGGCATCTCAGCTGCTCGAAGGTTGCCGCCATCTTGTCGGACCGGACCGCAATCCGCCCGTGACCGTTGCCTTGCTGCACGATGCTTCACAGATCCGCTCCATCCTGGGCGCGGGGGCTCATTTCATCCTCACCAAGCCCATCACCCACGAGCAGGCGCAAAATACCTTACGCGCTGCCACCGCGCTGTTGAAGCGCGAACGGCGGCAATCGATGCGGGTCGCGGTTCAGGCGGCGGTATCGATTCGTGTGGACGAGAGCAATACCATTGAAGGCATCCTGCTCGACCTGAGTACCGGCGGCATGGATGTGCTGGCGGCCAAGCCGCTTCCGGCGGCAGCCCTGGTTCGCGTTTCTTTCGAGCTTCCCGACGGGGCCGCTGGTATTGAAGGCGAGGCGGAGGTTGCCTGGAGTACCGCCAACGGCCAAACCGGCCTGCGCTTTCTCGACATGGGCGAAAAGATGCGTGACGAAATGGGTGAGTGGCTGGCTGCCCGTTCGCACGATGCTCTGCCCGAGGAACCCGACGCGGTCAGCCAATGCAAACTGACGGACCTCAGTCTGGGCGGCTGCTACGTGGAAACCGCATCTCCCTTTCCTCAGTCCTCGGCCGTCGACCTGTGCCTGCGCGCTGCCGGGATGGAGATTCACGCCGAAGGTCTGGTCCGGGTCATGCATCCCGGACATGGCATGGGCATTGAGTTCCCTGCCCGTACCGAAGAGCAGCGCAAGAGCGTGGGCGAGTTCATCGAGTTCCTTACCGCTCAGCCCGGCGCGACTCCGCAACTGGAAACTTCTCCGCGCTCGCTCGTCGCCAGTACGGTCGAGTTGAGCCACACCAGCAGCGACGCGACCGACGCCGAGGATCCGCTCCTGGAATTGCTGCGGACCGGCAATGGGTTGGAGGAAGAAGCGTTCCTCGCCGAACTGCACCGCCAGCGGACTCCGGCGGGAGTCAACTAAACAACGTCGGCAAGACTGCGTTCGCCCTATCGTGGCCTGATCAGCGGCGTGATCCTCAGCGAAAACGACACTAACTAAAACCGGGAACCCGATCGACACCCCGTCTTTGGTGTCGGCCCGGTCCCCGGCGGTCTGTTCCACCTCATTGCTCGTAGGCTACCTCGACACCCCCTCCGGAATGATTTCGGTACGGTTAATTTTCCGAGAATTCTCCGATCAAGGTAAGCTAAACTCCACTTTGCTCAGAAATCCGATCTCGCGTGGGTTGGTGCTGGCTGGCGCTTGTTTGCTGGCCATCACTCCATTTTTCTGGTGGGGCAGTCCCTCCGGCCATGATTTTGAGTTCCACATGTTTTCGTGGATGGAAGTCCAGGGCCAATGGAAGCACGGCATCGTATATCCGCGCTGGGCGGCGCTGGCGTACTGGGGATATGGCGAGGCTCGATTCCTGTTCTATCCCCCGGCTTCGTGGACGCTGGGCGCCGCGCTCGGGGCGACTCTGCCCTGGAGGATGGTGCCGGGCGCGTATTGCTGGATTGTGCTGACACTGGCGGGAGCGGCCATGTACCGGCTCGCCCGCGAGTGGCTCCCGGCTCGGGACGCGTTGTTTGCGGCCGTGTTCTACGCGCTGAATCCCTACCACCTGCTGATCGTTTACTGGCGAAGCGCATACGCCGAACTGCTGGCCGCTCCCTTGCTGCCGCTGGTGCTGCTTGGTCTGCTGCGGATCAATCAGCCTGCTTCTGATCAACATAGCTTTCGTCCGACGCTGTGGTTGAGCCTGACATTGGCCGCAGCCTGGCTCACGAACGCGCCGGCAGCGGTGATGATCCACTACTCAACGGCTGGGCTGGCGTTGGTGCTGGTTGCCCGCGAGGCCCTCCGTAAACGATCGTGGAGCCCAGAGATCTGGCGTCCCCTTGTACAGACGGCGCTGGCGGCGCTTCTCGGAGCCGGCCTGGCTTCGTTTTATCTGCTCCCGGCAATCTACGAACAGGGATGGGTCAACCTCAGCCAGGTGCTGTCTCCGGGAGTTCGTCCACGGGACAATTTTATTTTCACCACCATCGCCGATCCCGATCATAACCGCTTCAATCTTCTGGTTTCGACCATCGCGATTGCCGAAATCGGCGTTCTAGTTCTGGCGATCTGGAGTTCGCGCCGATGGCGGGCGCAACGCGAAGGGATGGCTGCTGACGAGGTCCGGTGGACGCTGCTTTCCGTCTGGGGCGCCGGCAGCGCGTTCCTGATGCTTTCGGTGAGTAATCTGCTGTGGCAGCACTTGCCGAAGTTCAGGTTCGTGCAACTTCCCTTCCGCTGGCTGCTGTGCATGAATGCCGCTTTGGCAATGCTCTTGACCATGGTCGCCAAGCGCTGGGCCTCGCGCGGGCTGGCGCCTGCCGTTCTGCTGGCCACGCTCATCATCGCGGGATACCGCATCCAGCCGCCCTGGTGGGACACGGGCGACGACATTCGCGAGATGAGCGATGCCCTCACCGACGGCACCGGCTATGAGGGCACCGACGAATACGTCCCGGTCGGGGCCGATGCCTACGAAGTGAACAAGAACTTGCCGCGGGTCAGCGACGACACGGGGGCAGCGGTTCCGAGCAAGATGCTGGCGTGGAGGCGAACCGACCAATACATTAGTATCAAGCAGATAAATTCGTTGTGTGATATTTTTTTCTTCGCCTATCGCTACCATCTGAGCTCCTCGATTATGTGTAACCATTATTATCACCATGGAGCGTATCACAAAGATGGTGGCAGGATCCAATGAAACCTGCTTTTTGCCAACTGAACCAATTTTCTGTACACTATTCATCAAAGTGATTTACCCTACTAAACAAAAAAATCATAAAGGAACAATCTATCAGTAAGAAAGCTGACTTAAGCATACCTCAGACATTCGGCGGCCCACCTTCTTGCCCATGCGGTACAAGAACTCTTTCCAACCACCCAACTCACTATTGGACCTGCCACTAAAGAAGGTTTTTTCTATGATTTTTTACCTGAAAAAAACTTCAAGGAAGAAGATATTCCCCTCATAACCGAGCGTATGCAAGAAATCGTTGCACGCAAATTGCCACTCACCCATCGCCAAATACCCAAGAGTGAAGCCCGAGAAATATTTAAAAATAATCGCTTTAAACTAGAACTGATCAACGACGTCCCGGGCGATACCGTTGGTCTTGCCGAGCAGGGTAATTTTTATGACTTATGTCGCGGCGGTCACGTAGAAAATACTAGCGAGCTTGCGCATTTCAAACTGATCCATCTTTCTGGCGCATATTGGCGGGCTGAAAGAAACAACCAACCGTTGCAACGTATAACCGGCACAGCTTATTTGATGCCCAAGATTTAGCCGATTACCAACAACACATGGAAGAAGTCTCAAAAATACGATCATCGTAAGATCGGCAAACAACTCGATCTCTTTTTCATTTCACGATGAAGGCGTGGGATTCCCCTTCTGGCTTCCGTCTTTTACCTACCCATTAAAGGGATGACCGACTACTTACGAAATTTAATAATTATAAATGGCTACCAAGAAATTGTGACGCCCGTTATGTTCAGCGACGAACTATGGAGACGTTCGGGCCATTACGCCCATTACAAACACAATATGTATTTTTCACCGATCGAGATAAAAGATATGCAATCAAACCAATGAACTGCCCTGGCGCTATTCTGGTCTACGGAACTCGCCCTCGATCATACCGAGAACTCCCCCTAAGGCTAGCCGAATTTGGGCTTGTCCACCGTTTTGAATTTTCTGGCGTACTCCATGGACTTTTGAGAGTTCGTTCAGCTTCACACATGGATGATGAGCACGTCTTTTATTACGATGGACCAAATTGAACATGAACTTTTACAGAACTTTCCACCACCAATCTATCTATGAAAAAGTTTGGATTCGATAAAATTACCTGCCTATCTACACGGCCGAAAAATGCGATGGGAACCGACGAAGGATGGGAAAAAGCAACCACCGCGTTAAATAATGCCTTGATTCATAGGACTCATGTTATGAAATCCAAGAAGGCGAAGGCGCCTTTTATGGACCAAAAATTGAATTTCATATCCAAGATTCTATGGGACGAGAGTGGCAATGCGGTACGATCCAGGTAGATTTTGTCCAACCAGAAAACTTTGATCTATCGTTTGTATCCGCAACCGGTGCCAAAGAACGGCCAGTCATCCTTCATCGCGTATATTACGGCTCCTTTGAGCGGTTCTTGGGAATTATTCTCGAACATTATAAAGGCAAACTTCCGTTTTGGATCGCTCCCATTCAAGTACAAATTCTTACCATTACTGATGAACAAAAGGAGTATGCCCAAGAAGTTCTCAGTAAGCTATAAGCGGCTGATATCCGTGCTGTGATGGGTACAAGTTCAGATCAAATTTCGGGACAAATAAAAACGCACAGCTCGAAAAAATTCCATGGATGCTTGTGATTGGTCAAAAAGAAGTGGAACATAATACGATCACCCTGCGTCACCGCGATGGCAAACAGGAATTTGGGCTAACAATGGATGTGTTGCTAGAAAAAGCACGTGAATTGAATTAATGCCCGTAAAGTTTTGTAAACAAAAACCCCTGCGTAAATACCCGCAGGGGTTTTTGATTAATTCCCATGGGCTCCAAACCTGAAGACCTAGAAACTTTTATCTTTTTCTTGATTTCATGTTGTTTCTATCTGTAATATTAGCGGTGGAAGGTATATGTATAACACCATAAAAAAAGTGGAAAAGTTATGGTGAAAATGGAGAAGTTATGGTGAAATTAAATAAAATGTTCTTAATGAGCATTATTTGGCTTGGTTTATCATATTTAGGTACAGTCACTGCGGTAGTAACGCAATCAATGCCGATGTCAGGCTCAGGCAATCATATTCAAATTCTGTGTTCAACAACTCGACTTGGTGATGTAGGAACAATGGATCCTGCGCTCTTTTTGCTAAGACATACTTGCCAGGTTACAACTTCAATGCTTCTTATAAAGGCAGTGGAAAATATTGTTGCTTTAAGTTTATTAACAATGCAACTAAAATGCCTGCCGCTACTTTTTCTTGTGGCCAGTTGCGAGGCACACAGCGCCCTGTTGGTTTTACCGGAAGCACCATTGAATACTCATTCTCAGCAAATAATATGACTTATAAATGTTTTGTGAATCATAATGGCAATACAAAGATCCAAAATCTATTTAACCTGATCAAGACAAGAGGCCAAGCAATGACTGATCAAGACATACAGGGACTTGGATTTAGTATTCAATATAAATAAGATATATCCTCCACAACCGATGGTACAAGCACTTGTTTGGTTAATACCAAGCGGGTGCTTTGCCATTTCTAACGACTTTTGGTTACGCCCCTTCGTTGGCACAGATCAAAAATCATGCAGGTTGAACAGTGGGGAGAAATGGGAACACAAATATTTTGCCCCCAGGTTACCAGTAATCGCGTATATTCCCGCCAATATTCTTGTGGTACAACTTTCTTTAACTCAGTTTCTGTTTCTTCAGGGGTTTTGGTGACCACCAAGCCCAATCCATTAGATATTCTGTGTACATGCGTATCCACACATAATGCAGGAATATCAAAAGCTTCAGATAATACCAAATTAGCCGTTTTGCGACCGACGCCCTTGAGGGTGAGTAGTTCTAATTCTGTGTTGGGTACATTACCGTTAAATTGACTAATAATTGTTCGACTCAGCTCTTTTAACTGTTTGGCCTTTTGGTGAGAAGCCAACGGGGTAAATAAGTTTTTCTAAAGTAGAAAGAGGAAGATTTAAGATTTGTTGAGGGGTTTTGCTCGGAAAATAACCTTAATGATGCGGGAAGAGAGACGGTATCTTTGGTGCGTAAGCTCAGAATGCAGCTAACCAGAACTAAGAAAGGATCTTTGCCATATTCTGCAACTATTGAAAGAGCAGCGGGCTCGACCATGCCCTTGGTTGCCACACGCAATAATTCAATTATATGCGGGACACGAAGACTGGGGTTGAGCCCATTAAATTTCATACTGTCAGCTTTTTTAATTAAATAAAAGAAATTTGTTACGTTTGGCTAAATATGCTAAAATAAGTGATATTTAGCGTATAGGCCATTCAGCTTGAGCGATAAACACTAAAATTGTTAAAGCTTTAATAACAAATAATTTGCATTTTAGGTAGTTAACCATTGCGTTCCTTTAAGATAAATAAATTAAGTAATTTAACTATTTCTAGTTTAAAACTTACTAAAAAAAAGATCAATAAATGTTAAATATTTTATCAAATATTTATACAGCTATTCTCGACATCATTGGTAACTATTATTGCTTATTGGCAGTAACGAGCATCTTTTTTTCACTCAAATTATTAATTCTCTTTAAATTAATCCAACAAAAAATAAATTTTCCAAAGACTCCCCGCGCTTTATTATCGCTTGCCCTGGTGCTCATCAGCAATTTAGTTTCAAGCTCCACCTGGATCATGCATCTCATATTAACTCTATTTCTACCAGGGTCAGAATTTCTTTTTATGCGTTTTTGGGTAAGAATCGCTTGGGCTTTCTCAGTTATACAATATCATTCTTTTGCTCTCTTTCTAGAATACCTTGTGGAAAAATCCCAAATAATAAAAAGTTATCAAAAAATATTAATCGCTATAAGTTCAGCTCTAATAATATTTTTTGTTGCACTAGCGTTTATTGGATTAGGATACCCTCCCAATAAACGATTTGAAATAGAAGATCACGTGCAATTCTACACTACACTCTATACCTTCTTTCCAATGTTACTCTTAAGTCTTTTGATAACCATCAGAAAATTAAAAACGAGCATAATCCCGAATATCTTAAAAAAACAACTTCACATATTGACCAAGGTGGTTATTGTTCCCTACTTAATTGCTGATTTTATACAAATTTTCATCTACCAGTATACTCCAACAAACATCACCCACACACTTTCGAGCCTCTCAACCGCTTTATTAACTATGGCAATCTACTACTGCTCTCGCAAGATGATTGGCCTGCGTTTCCAAACTTCGAAGAAAAAGTAGTTTCACCAACCCGATTTAACTTTATAGATGACTTTAAAGGGGTGCTTGAACAGTTCAGCCAGGTAACGAGCTCCAGAGAATTGAATCATTTAGCGCAATCATTTTTTAAAGATGCGTTTAGCATACCCATCGGTCGCGCACATCTTTATTTACGCAACATAAACTTAGCCCAAAAATCAGAAGAATATGCCAAGGCGTTGAGTCATGAAGAATCGATTGTGGAAAATTTCATGAGCCTTCATAGCATACCGTGCGACGTGAATACCTATATTAAACAACATAAAATTCTGATTTTTGATGAGATCGAATTTAGTAATTTCTACGAAGAAAGTAGCGTCCAACAATCTATGGTAAAGTTTCTTAACAGCATCAACGCGGATATTCTTTTTACCCATCTGGAGCAAAGATCAGCTGGTGGGTTATTTGATTGTAGAACGATATGCTCGTATTGTCCCACAGAATAAAAAAGGCGAGTTTTATAGCAACGTCGAACAAGATCAGATGCTTGTTTTTGCAAGCTATCTTGGCAATATTATCCACCTTCTTAATAGTCGCAACCTCACAACGTTATTAAGAAAAGAAAAAGAGTTACAGGATGAACTGTATAGCAAACATCAAGAAATCAATCAGTATAAAGAAAGCATTCGGTCATTTTTGCGAACCACAAAAAACGCTTCAATTGGGATCATTTTTTACAAAAATCGACGTTTTATTTTTGGCAACCAAACGGCTCAAGAGCTTATTGATATTAATTTAAACACCCATGATGGCCATCCGACAACGATAGTGCTTAAAAAAATCGTATCGCAAGTTACCGATTACAAGGCACCACAAACTGCGTTTATACACGACTCACAAGGAAACAAATTGGTAGTTTCTGGGCTCTTAAGTGCTGAGACTACCAACGTCATACTCACTATTCATTATCCAGAAATTTCTGACGTACTCAAAAAACAGATTGAACACCTCAAAGACCCAAGTTCTTGGGATTATTTATTATATCTGGAGACCACCAAATCTGGACAACACATTAATCAACTTATTCCGGGAAATGGTGAGCAACTACTGAATTTTAAGATTGAGCTTCTGAAAATCGCATTAAGCAAAAAAGCTATTCTTCTTGATATGCCTGCAAACGACTTGATGGGTACCGTTGAAATTTTACACCATATAAGTTTACGAAAAACGCTCCATGTCGTTGATCTCAAGGGCCCGTCATCACATGATATCGCGATTAAAATTTTTGGCATGAATCCTCTATTTGGCCTGCAGCAACAAGAAAAACCGTTACTCGAACAGCTTGATGAAACAGGGACTTTGTTTATCAAGAACATTCATTTTCTTGATCTTGAAACTCAGGAATATTTAGCAGAATTTATACGTTATGGCATTTACCGAATATTTAAAAGTGAGAAAAAACAGTCGAGTAATGTTCGCATTATCTGCTCTTCCCATAAAGATTTAGAAGCGCTCCTAGCAGAAAGATCATTTAGTCATAATCTATTTCAAGAACTCAAGCGCACGACGTTAGTGATGCCTTCGCTTTCTGACCTTTCTGAAGAAGAACTGAGTGGATTAATCTCTGGGTTTGCGCAGCAAGCGATGAAATCTCAAGAATTTACGAATCTTTTAGAACTAACGAATGGAGAAAAGAAAAAGCTTGTCGAGTCGCGGCCGGCGAGTCTTCATGAACTAAAAAATAAAATACAACAACTTCTCATTCAAAAAACAAAAGAGAATAACATTTTCCAAGAAACACAGTTTGATCCCGCTTATGAGCTGACCGATCCAGAGCTCTTTGAAGCCGCTCGCTTGGGTAAGCACGCACTTAAGGATCAAAAAATAATGGCGATGTTGTGGAACAAATTTAGAAATCAAAACAAGATTGCAGTATTTCTTGGCGTGAACAGATCTTCAGTCAATAGGCGCTGCAAAGAATATGGCTTAGAATAAACATACTACCCCCCTTTTATGGCTGTATTATTCATACGAATCAACACACTACCATCAACCGTAGGGCGGTAATTCAAATAAAGCAACAAAAGCAACCATTGAAAAAATGATGTTAATTGCGCTGAGAATGTTCATAAAAAATCCTTCATGCTGTATAATGAAACCATTGACACAGGAGACAGTATAGCTATTTACCAATACGACGGCAACAATTATGATGTTTTTTTATCCCATCCTAACCTCCCTCAACTCACAGTATCTTCTGCTGCTAACCCTCTCATTATCTTTTTCAATCAAAATATATTTTATTAGTACCCTTGCTTTTAAAGGTGTGCATTCAACAAAAATAAAATCCCCATGGTTTTTTTTGATATGTATTTTGATTGGATCGTTAATAGGAGATTTTTCTTGGATTATAAAACTTTCCAAACAAATTGGAATGCACTCTCTAGAATACCATTATCTCATATTTATTTTCAGAATTGCTTGGGGTTTTTTACTAATCCAATACCAGTCCCTTGGGCTTCTCATTGAATCACTAACAGAAAAAACATTTCGCCTTTCCCCTTGGAAAACAGCTTTGATTAGCATAGGGTGCTCAGCCTCCCTTTATTTTTTTTGCTTAGCTTTTTTAGACTTTAATATCGATCGAGCATATCGCACGGCTGCATCACAGCTACCAATATCTAAACTTCCACTTGAATTCATACTCCACACGGGAACTCTTTATTATTTTATAATTATGAGCATTGGAACATTGTATATTGGTTTTAAAAAAATACGATCATCAAAATTGCCTTACATTATAAAAAAACAACTACAAACATTTTTATTATACCTTTTGTGCCCCTATCTCTTTGCTGAATCTCTCCAATCACTTGAATATATATTTAAAGGAATTAATGATTACAACTACGCCCTGGTAAATCTTTCAACCATTCTTCTTATTTTTACGATTCACCATTGCATCAAACGGGTGCTGGGTTTACGATTCATGAACTTTAATAACCACGTTGAGTCTATCAACAGCATTGATTTTCTTGAAAATTTTAAAGCTACCTTAGAACAATTAAGTCATACCACCAACGTTTTTGAACTTAAACACATCACGCAAACTTTTTTTAAAGATGTTTTCAAAATACCCAATAATCGAGTCAATTTAGAAGTACGAAGTGCCACAACCAAGAAAGACACTGCCGAAACATTCTCTGACCAAGAAAGTCAAACCGCTTACGTGGAAAATTTCATTGCAACACATACCATTGAAGGCAAACTCTTTTCCCACATAGCTGAATGTAAAATATTGATAAGAGATGAATTGGAATTTAGCAACTTTTATGAGGAGGATGATCAACGATCTTTAGTCATTCAATTTCTTGAAGCTATTAATGCCGACATCTTTATACCCATCTATGAAAAACATGCACTCATCGGTTACATCATTATTGATCGTTATGCACGCCCAGAAAACCTTTACGGACATTATGAACGGGACCAGATGCTCGTGTTTGTCAACTATCTAGGGAATATTATCAATCTTTTACAAAATCGAAATTTGACCTTACTTTTGCAACAAGAAAAAACGTTGCAAGAGGAGCTCTATCTCAAACATCAACAAATTAACCAATATAAAGAAAGTGTTCATACCTTTTTGCGAAGCTCCAAAGAAAAAGAAATTGGTATTATATTTTATAAAAACAAACGCTTCACTGTGGGTAACAAGGCTGCTCACGAACTGATCAAAATAAACTTAAATCAACAAATTGGCCACTCAATAACACAGGAGTTACGATCGCTGGCTGAAAATGTGCTTCTCTATAAATCACCACAACGCACTATTACCCTTGATGAGCACGGTAATAAACTTGTATGCTCTGGGATCATAAGCCTTGAGCCGAATAACGTCATCATTACCTTACACCATCCAGAGATATCTGATTTTATTAGGAGCAAAATAGATCTTCTTAATGATCCTTCTCGTTGGGATTATCTTTTGTATCTTGAAACAACAGCAACGGGGAAAGTAATTAATCAGCTCATTCCGTGCAATAGCCCAATAATGCTTAATTTTAAAATTAAACTTTTAGAAGTTGCATTAAGTAAAAAATCAACATTGATTGATGTTGCAGAAGACGATCTTATGGCATTTGTAAAAATACTTCACGAAGCCAACTTGCGTGAGACGCTTTATATACTCGATCTTCCAAACACCTGTACAAACATATGAAACAGCAATACAACTCTTTGGCATTAATCCTAATCTGGGCATTGAATCTACCGAAACGCCACTTTTGGAAAAATTAAATAATACAGGAACGTTGGTTATCAAAAACATCCATTTTCTAGATCGAGGAACTCAAGAATATCTGGCCGAGTTTATCCGCACTGGTATATATCGACGTTTTAAAAGTGACCAAAAAGCAAGCAGCAACGTACGCATATTATGTACCAGCTCACAACACTTGCAACAAATGGTAAAGGACGGACACTTTTCTAAAACTCTTTTTACGACTTACTGCTCAAGCTCTCATCATGCCCTCAATGCTGACGCTGCCCGATGCAGAGATAACTGCATTGGCACAAGGATTTGCCCAACAATCACTCAAATCAGATTTATTCAAAAATCTTTATGAACTTAATGAAAGAGAAGTCGCTAAAATAATCGCCTCTAAGCCGGCCAGTCTTTTTGAACTCAATCAAAAAATTGTTCTATTATTAACCCATAAATCTAAAAAAAATCAGATCACCGACGATACAGACTCACTGCATATCGATAAATGTGATCCTGAACTTGAAGTAGCGGCTCACTTAGGAAAAAATGCACTCAAAGATCCTAGATTATGGCTGTTTTGTGGAATAAATTTAAAAATCAAAACAAAATCGCAACCTTTTTAGGCGTTAACCGCTCTTCTGTTAATCGTCGATGTAAAGATTACAACTTATTGTAAATAGCTGCTCCTACTGGTAAACTCCAGCATAGAGCACGCTAGGTCGCATTCCAACCCCTTCGATCCTTCGTCAGGCTCCAGTCTACGCCAAGGCTTCGCCCGCAGGCAGGACAGGCAACAAAGAAGAATCAGAAAGAAGGACGTTTACTCCCGAGCTTTGTCGAGGGGTCAGCACGAACGGTTTCTGGGTTATTCGCTTTTCAATTGGCTTTCTTATTAAGCAAAGATGTGGGTAATGGATAGTCATACTGAGCTTGTCAAAGTAACAGAACGCAAATGTGCAGAGTGAAATGTGCATATGTGCAAAAATAAACAATGTGCTACAAAAAATAAGGAGTCATCATGCAACTACACGATTTTATGGAAAAGAAGAATGAATTTTTACAATATCTTGAGGTTGAACGCAATTTAGCACGCAATACTCACCGTGCTTATAAAGCTGATCTCAATCAATATGCTGAATTCTGGAATGACCTTACTGAGAAAGAAAAACAAGTTCTTTCGATGCAACAAATATTTGAACGTTATTTAGTGAGCCTCTTTTATAAAAAAACAGATAAAAGTTCAATTGTTTGTAAATTATTTGTTTTAAATCATTTGAACGTTTTTTAAAAGGTCAAGGAATAGAGCTCAACTTACGAATGACGAGACCACGACTCGACAAAAAACTTCCTGTTTATTTGAGCATCGAAGAAGTTACTCACCTTCTTGATACTATCGCTGAAGAAGAGTTACCGTCACAACGGCCATATCGCGATAAGGCGATATTCGAACTTATGTATGCCACTGGAGTGCGATGCTCTGAGCTTGTCAACATTCATATGGGCGACATAGATTTTACTAATAAAACAATTCGCATATTTGGTAAAGGCTCGCGAGAACGAATCGTTCTTTTTGGCGAACGTGCTAAAGAGCGTGTCATGAGCTATTTAGAAAAAGAACGACCACGGGTTAAATCACAACGCAATGTTCTTTTTCTCAATTTTCGTAATGAACCATTAACCGCACGATCAGTTCAACGAATTTTTGAAATGTTTAGAACTTTTTTAAAAATTAGTCGCCCGATCACACCTCACAAAATTCGTCATTCATTTGCTACACATTTACTCAATAAAGGAGTAGATTTGCGTATTGTACAAGAATTGTTAGGACATAAATCATTATCGAGTACCGAAAAATATACCCATGTCTCGTTAGACGAACTAGCGCAAACATGCAATGCAGCACACCCATTACACAAAATTATTGAACCGAAATAATAATATAACAATGGAACATCAAGAAAAAGCTCCTATTTTAAAATTAAAAACAATTATTATTCTGTTCTTTTGCAGCATACTGGCAATAATCCTGCGTCTGAGTTATTTACAACTTTATTTGGCACCAGCACTGTTAAGCCAGAGTCAGCGGAATTTTACTCGACATGAAACAATACACTCCCCTCGGGGCAACATTGTCGATTGCCAAGGAAATCTTCTGGTAACCAATCGACCAGTTCATAATGTTTATTGGCAAGGCAGAGGAAAAAAACGTATTGATGATGCTGATAAAAAATTACTAGAAAAGCTTGCCGGTATTATCCCTGGCATAACTGAAAATGAAACTCTTCTTACAAAAATCAATCTCGCAGAAAGAAGCTATGGAAAAGCTGCTCTTGCCACCGACATCTCATTTGATCAATTGAGCAAACTCGAAGAGGTGTTATCAGCCGATCTACCAATTCACATCACTACCGATTTTAAACGTTTCTATCCTCATGGAACTATCGGAAGCCATATTGTTGGTTATTTAGGAACAATTACCGCTCAACAACAAGGCATCATGGGTCTAGAAAAAATCTTTGAAGATAGCCTCAAGGGGAAAGACGGTCAATTACAAAAAATTATGACCGATTCATTTGGTAAATCATTAAATCAAGAACTATTAAATGAGTCGATTGCCGGCACCACAATACAAACTACGATCGACCTGCGCTTTCAACAGATAATTAAAAGAGTATTTCCCCCAGATCTAGGCGGTACCTGCATAATTATGGATCCAGTTGATGGTGGATTGCTCGCCCTCGTGACAACCAGATTTTGATCCAAACATTTTTTTAGATCCAATATCATGCAGTACTTGGAGTTCATTAAATGAGAAAAAACCTTTCTTCAACCAGACCATTTAATGTCGGCTATCCTGCAGGATCTATTTTTAAACTGATATCCGTTACCGCAGCACTACAATGCAAAGCAATTACTCCCGATACAGAATATTACTGTCGAGGCTATACAAAGTTTGGTCAACGTAAATATCACTGTCACTTGAAAGAGGGACATGGTAAAATAACCGTCAGTTAAGCATTAGCCCAATCATGCAACCCATTTTTTTATGAACTCGCCAAAAAAAGAGTTGATATCGACATGCTTGCTGATTATGCACATAGATTTGGCCTGGGGCAAAAAACTGGGGTTATTTTTCCTGAGCGCTCAGGGATAATACCCTCAACCCATTGGAAAAAAGAAACACTGGGTAAACCATGGTATCCGGGAGAAACGCTTTCGGCTATTATAGGCCAAAGCTACATATTGGTTACACCTATTCAAGTCGCCTGTATGATTTCCAGTATTTTTACTAGTGAACTGGTTCGCCCGCGCATTGTGGCAACCGAACCAGTCAACAAACAACCACTACACATAGCCCAGGACACCCTTGAATTCATACGCTCCTGCATGAAACAGGTAATTATTCAAGGTACGGGTAAGACTATGAATAATATCAAAGACATCGAAATATGGGGTAAATCAAGTACCGCCCAAACAAGTTCCCTGGATAAACGGGATTTAGGAGGTAAACACCTGGAGCATGGCTGGTTTGTTATGCATTTTAAATATAAACATCATAGGCCTTTAACCCTGGTTACCTTAATTGGACATGCTGGAAGCACTCAACCTGCAAAAATGGTAGCAAAACAGTTTATTAAAGAATATAAAATTCTCATGGATTCATAGAAGCTCTACCCCCCTTTTGACAAACAAAGAAATATACAAGAAATTGGTATTTAGAAAACAAATAGTTGGTTGCCTTTTTAAATCCTGGAGGATATATGTTAAATAAACACACTCTTTTTCGTTCAATAACGCTTTATACAGCTTTGTTAAGCTGTTTGGTACCAGCTGTTGCTTCAGCACGCAAACCGATGGGAAAAACCATCAAACACCCGAAACAACAAATGAACAGACGTACCAAATGTGAGGTTTGCAAAAAAACTAGAGACACATGGGACATGTTTCCTGATAGGATAATGGATGCTGATTTTTTAGGAGTCGTCTTGTTGAACATGATCGATATCTTGCCAAACTTGTCAAACAAAAAAAAGATGCAATGATCTGTTTAAATTGCTTCGAAGAAGCAATGATACGCATATGCCAAAAACTAAACGCTGCAGAAAAAGATAAATGCTGCAAGATATGCAAAGTTTCAGGACACATAAAAAATACATGGACTTGTTCTGATGGAGTTATTTGTGATGATTGCAAAAACGCAGAAGACGCCGCAGAAGCAGCAAAAGCGACAGAAGAAAAAAATCTATGTTGCAAAATATGCAAAGTTTCGGGACACCAAATCCTGATAGACGGATATGCTCGGATGGTTCAGTCATTTGTTCAGATTGCGAAACAAAACAAAATGAACAAAAACAGGATCGAAGAGTAACAAAATCTTCTAGTAGCAGTATGAAAAAAATTGGATTTGGCATCGCAGCGATCATTGCTGGCTTATTATGCTATAATTCATTTCGTTAAATAGTTCACTTGAGCGAACCATATTTATCTTGTTAATGGCTTTGTACCTGGGCAACCATCCTAAACAAACTTAAAAAGAAGCATATAAAATTGTCATGAATGTATAGATGAGTTTATAAAAGTATTCTCTGGGTTGCTTAACTCCCAGCGATGTCCAGGTTCAGAGTGTTATGCCCCACCCCTATTGACAAACAATAAAATATATAAGAAAATGGTATATAGAAAGTAAATAAATGGTTAGCTTTTTAAATCCTGGAGGATATATGTTAGACAAACACTCTCTTTTCGTTCAATAACGCTTTATACAGCTTTGTTAAGCTGTTTGGTCCCAGCTTTAGCTTCAGCATACTGTGCTTCATGCCAAGTAGGCTAAGCGGTCAAAGGCCCGCACAATAACCCATACTGTTCCAACACAACAAGGAAAAGAGGTCGCACTTTCTGGATGTGCTGTATGCAAAATACCTGGACACGCAAACACCTCAACGTTCTATAAACTAGACAAGGGTTCAGTGGTTTGCTCAGATTGCATCAAGAAATCTCCTGAAAAATTCACTCTGGTGCATAAAGATGGCAAACCTGACCATTATGTTTATGATAATAACCAAGAAAAGCAGGCCCCAGTAGAAACAAAATCTTCTACCAGCCTTATGAAAAAAATTGGAATTGGCATCACCGCGCTCGTTGCTGCGGTATTATGCTATATCAGTGTACGTTAAAGAGTTCGCATGGGCGAACCAATATATTTTTGTTAATACCTAAAACGGAGGTTTAATTATGGTATTTTCTTCAAAACTAACCAAGGCAACAATTCTTGGTTTAACTCTTGTTTCAGCTTCAACTCAAGCAATGCAAGGCACTATACAAAACAATAACAGACAACAAAACAGCAACCTAGACGGTTGGTTACAAAAACTCGGCTTTCCTGCTCCAAGAAATGTAAACAATCAACAACAACAACAACACGGGCAACGATGGATTGACCCAAGGCACGTAAATAAAGCTCAGGGTAATATTGATACTATCATTGAAGACAATTTACGAAAACTTACTGCCCCTAAAAATCTTCCTGTCACCCTAGCAATGCTTATGCCACAAGAAGGTACTACAACGACTCAGCGCGCTAACTACTTTGCTCCTTATGTACTCGGTGCTATCGGCTTATTCTACTTCTTGGTATACGGTGACAACTCGTACTTAGCAAACTTCTTCTCTCGTGTACTTTTTCCAGGCGCTGGTAACCAATAAGTAGCAAAACAGTTTTTAGTAGAATAAGTTTCGGGCCGATCAATTTGTTAAAAATAAGTCGATCGGTCTGATTCACTCTTTATAGGAAAAATTAAAATGAATACATTTCTGAAAAGATCAGCAACGCTGATTCTTGCTTTAAATCTTGGCTTTGTCCATATCAATGTTATGCCCATCAATGCCCGACGCAATATGCGCGGCATACCAATGCTCGACGAAATAACGCACAACGCGTTAATGTTAATGCCAATAATAGAACCACTGCTCCAATAATAAATCAGAAAAAAATATCTCAAAAGCAATCAACAGAAATATGGGATAGAGCAAAGAAAGTGTTGGTAGCCATAGGCGCATTTC
>CAVRNL010000018.1:0-19683 GCA_963722485.1 uncultured Acidobacteriaceae bacterium | reverse complement strand
GCAGGGTTATGTCGTTCCTATGCTCCTCCACGCCCAGCGCTGACGATCGCGCCCATGCTCAGGGCAGAGTCGATTACGACTCTCGCGGTGCTGCCCCTCGTCGGGGCAAGTGGCCCGATCGGCGCTATGGTGCTGGGCAGTCGAAAAGAGGATAGTTTTAGCCGGGCAGATCTGGATTTGCTTTCTCAGGTGAGTAGTCAGATTTCTTTGGCAATCGACAACGCCTTGGCCTATGGACGGCTGACTGCATCGCGAGACCACCTGGAAGATCAGCGCTTGTATCTGGAATCGGAAATAACCTCTGAATACAACTTCGAGGACATTATCGGCAAAAGTGCAATTTTTCAGAAGGTGCTGGAGCAAGTGTCTATCGTGGCGCCCACGGATTCCACGGTCTTGCTCCACGGGGAGACGGGAACCGGCAAAGAATTGATTGCACGCGCCATTCATAATCTCAGTGCCCGGCGCCGGCGCACATTTGTCAGACTGAATTGCGCCGCCATTCCCTCGGGGCTGTTGGAAAGCGAAATGTTCGGGCACGAGAAGGGGGCCTTTACCGGAGCCCTGGTGCAAAGAAAGGGCCGATTCGAGCTGGCCGACGGCGGCTCGCTCTTTCTGGACGAGATTGGGGACATCAGCCTGGATCTGCAGCCGAAGTTGTTGCGGGCCGTGCAGGAGCAGGAGTTCGAACGTCTGGGAAGTACCAAGACAATGCATGTCGACGTGCGGATGATTGCCGCCACCCACCGCCACCTTCCTGAGATGATTCAGGAGGGAAAGTTCCGGGAGGATCTGTTTTACCGACTCAACGTCTTTCCCATCGAGATCCCGCCCCTGCGGGAGCGGCGCGAGGACATTCCGCTGCTGGTGAAGTACTTCGCGTCTAAGCTGTCACGAAAATTGCGGAAGCAGATTAAGTCCATCCCTAAGCAAGTGATGGGAATCCTGTCCAACTGTCCGTGGAACGGCAACGTCAGGGAGTTGGCAAATTTCATCGAACGCGCAGTCATCCTCTCGCACGGCGAAGAATTAGAAGTACCCGTCGCCGAGCTCCAAACGCCTTGTTCTGGTGGAGTTTTGTCTCCCGCCTCCACCTTCCATCAGGCCGAGCGCAGGGTAATCATTGATGCGTTGAAGGCGGCGTCGGGGCAAATCTCGGGGAACGGTGGAGCGGCCGAACGTCTTGGTCTGAAGCGTACGACCCTGCAGAATAAGATGAGGCGACTCGGAATCAGTAAAAAGGACTACGAGTAGAGTCGCTCCGTTGAGGCATCTGGCCGTGAAGACGCGGTCATTAATTTCGCGGCGCGCTTCCGTCGCCTGTGCGTTCCTTCACCAGGACGACAATGGATCGGGGAGCTACTTGATAGATCGGCTGCTGCAGCGGCAAACCACATTCTGAGAAATCGTCGGGATGCGGGAGGCCGGTGTCCACAATTCTTGCCCAATCTTGGGGCGCACCCTCCTGAATTTCGAACTGCAGCGGTTGCCAATATGCATTGATCATTACGTAGATATCGTCATCGCCTTGTGAAGCGCCATGCAAACAAAACGCCAGGCTGCGTGAATCTGGGGACAGATCGGCCATGGGTCCAACGCCGTACCAGGAAATGTCGTCGCGCCAAAACCTGCTGCGACACAGAGAAGGATGAGACTTCCGGAACGCAATCATGGCTTTAAAGAAACGGAATATGTCCTGATTAGCCTGGAGCTGATTCCAATCCAGCCAGCTGATTTCGTTGTCCTGGTTGTAAGGATTATTGTTTCCGAACTGCGTGTTCAGGAACTCGTCCCCCCCCCGGAACATGGGGATGCCGTTCGAGAGCATGAGGAGACAGCAGAAGTTCTTCACCTGCTTCCGGCGCAGTGCCATAACCTCTGCTGGCGCGCCCTGGTCTCCTTCATGTCCGCAGTTCCAACTGTAATTCGCGTCCATGCCGTCCTGATTGTGATGACCATTGTTCCAGTTATGCTTCTGATTGTAAGAAACCAGGTCGTAGAGCGTGAAGCCGTCGTGGCAATCGATATAGTTGACGGTCTGGAAGGCATGATAGGCATGTTCGCGGCTGTCCGGAAACAAGTCATCGCTGCCGTAGATACGACGCATAAGGTCCGGGACCATCCCCGCGTCGCCTCTGATAAATCGGCGGACATCGTCACGATAGCGCGCGTTCCATTGCAGCCAGGTCGTGCCAGGGAATCCACGTCCGAGCTGGTAGCCGCCGACGTCCCAAGGCTCCGCGATCAACGCCAATCGGCCCAACTCGGGGTCCGCGGCGATTTCACTGAAAATCGGAGCATCTCCCCAATTCAGCGATCCGTCGGCATTGCGGCTAAACACCGACGCCAGGTCGAAGCGGAAGCCATCGATGTGCATCTCGTTCTTCCAATAGCGCAGGCTATCCATGACCATTTTGCGCACGTGAGGCTGGTTGAAATTCAACGTGTTGCCGGTGCCCGAGTAATTAGCATATGGGCGGGTCGGGTCGGAGGACTGCATGTAATAGCCTGTGGCGTCGAGACCTTTGAAGCTGTAGGTAGGGCCGAGGTGATCTCCCTCACAGGTATGGTTGTACACAACATCGAGCACGACGAAGATCCCGGCTTTGTGAAAAGCAGTGACCATATTCTTGAACTCGAGATGTTGCCCATCGTCACCACAGGAGCCATACTGCGCGTGAGGCGCGAAGAAGTTCAGAGGCATGTAGCCCCAATAATCGCCTTCGTGCGGGTCGCGCTGAAAGATGGGCATCAGTTCGACGACGGTGATCCCAAGGTCCTTCAGATATGGGATCTTTTCGATCAAGCCGGCGTAGGTTCCGGCTCGGGATGGATGCACGCCGGAACTGGGATGGCTGGTGAATCCCTTGACGTGAAGTTCGTAAACGATCGCGTCCGATTCAGGCCGGGGTGAAACATCTCCTGCCCAGTCAAATGCATCGCGATGTTCAGGCAACACTCCGAGCGGCGCCCGTGCGTGATTGGGGCCTGGCTCCATCGCCAGCCTGCGGTCAAACCCAGACGGGAAGAAAACACCTTTGGCATAGGGATCGAGGAGGACCTTTTCGCGGTCGAACCCGCTAAGCCCAGCAACTCCATTTCCTGAAACCGAGTAAGCGTAATAGCGAGCATCACGCATTTGGTGGAGCGGGATCCTGCAGTGCCAGATTCGTCCTGACTTATTAAGAAGAAAATCGAACTGGAACGTCAGGATCGGGTTTGCCAAGTCGTGACGCGAATAGAGGAACAGTGTCACACTCTCAGCATCTTCAGCATACAGCGCAAAATTGAACGCCTGCTCGTCTTCGACCCAGCTAGCCCCGAGAGGCAGTGGGAGCCCGTCTGTCTCTGCCCACCTGGGGCGTGGTTGGGATCCGCCTTCTGGTAGTGACAGCGTATCAATACGCAGTCGCTGGCGGTAATAGATCCGCGAAGTCCGTTGTTCACGTGTTGAACAGTCTAATGACATGCAGCATCGTCTTGGAACGTACCGCCGGCGAACATCTGCGCCAGGAATTGACCGCAGCGGACGATCCTTTCGGCCTCCCGATCGTCCTTGAGCGGGCTCTCAGACATCGTCAGGTTGGCGGCGCTCAGGGAGTTCCGAGCTGTCACATATCTGTCAGCCCAGGCCTGTACATTATTGAACTCGTTCCTCAGCAACTCCAGCCCGCGGTAGTCAGCCTCAGTCGATGCTGCGGCCGAGGCTAACGCGACGCTGTCGGCGGCTCGATTCTGGAATTCGACGATTGTGTTTCCGGCCATGGTGTTTCCTACGGGATACCCATTCTGGACAGTCACCAGCAATGTTCCGCCCCATTCTCTGATAGACGCCATTGCCTCGATCGCGGCCTTCATGAAGGCGCCCGAAAAACCTGATTGACCGGCGCCGTCAGCGACAGGCTCGGCAGACTCGCTCCGAGACAGCGTCAGAATCATGCGGCTCTTCTCAAAGCTGAGTGACCCGTTTGTGATTCGCGCAAGGTCCTGCACGTCCACGAACACACGCCCCTGGAGGCGGATGACATTTGCTTGTCCGGCGTAGCCTTCGATGGACAATGTTTCTCTCTGGCGCTGTGTCTGCGCCATTGCCATGACCACCAACATCAACACTGCACCGACCATCACGGTCTTAAGCTTCACGATGCGCAACCTCGAGTGCCCCTGATGAAAATCGCGGTCGAACCGCAGCATGCCTAACGCCCTACTTCGCCGGCCCGATGTACTGTGCTTGTGTAAGCGGAGGAAGGGACGATTCCACTTTCATATCCATCAGCAAGTCGATGCGACGCTCCAACTGAAAGAACTTCGTCACCGTCAATGCCGGAAGAACCTTGTTGAACTTTTTGAAATACCTTTTTTTCAAAGCCGCCAAACGAGAATCGAAGTCGAACATTCGTTCTGCCATGGCTTTCGCCTCCGAATCACTCAGGTTCGGGTACTTCTGGGAGTACTCCTTGACGACGACCACCCGGCTGTCATCCAGAGTGGATCGTTCGTGTTCGTATTGCCGGTAGATTGGCCAGAATGCCGCAGCATCCTTGTCGTTGAAGTCCATCGCCGCGGTGATGATGGTGGCCTTGTCGGCCAGCATGTCGGCCCGCGCTACTTCGATTGTCGAGTCGATACTAGGCTCCTGACTTTGAGCGCGGCAGATAGGGGACAACGCGAGCATCCCGAACGTAATCGTGAGCAATATCAAATTCCTAATCATTGACTGAACTCCTCATGTCTCTTGCCTCGTGAGTCATCCGGAGGCGCAGCGGCGGCCCGCTACTCTCCACAGCTTCGTTGTGAACAGGTGCTCGAAACGACGGAAAGCAGCTACACCAGGTGAGTTAGGCACGCTGGCTGCCGAACTCCTCACGCAATCAAATCATTTCTTATGTTGGGGTTCTGTAAGGCAGCCTGTAACACCGGACGACCGTACCTGCCCAATCGCGGGCACGCGGACCTCATCTGGTCACAAAGCGAGCGCCAGATCTAACAAGCCTGGCGCCCCGGCTTATCGCCCGAAATTACTCGCATTGAACCTGTCGTGCATACTTCCGGTCGCGGGCAAGGAGTGAAGTGGCTGAGATGCTCAAGACGGTTAACAGGTCAACGCATCGGGCAGGCACGACATGTTCGCTACTTTGTTAACTTCTGCTCGACCACTCGAAAGCTAAGGATCTTCTCGGGATGGGTGGAGTAAGTCAGTATCCCGTGCATTCCTTCTAGCACCAAGATGTCGTTCGCAGGAGTCCACACTTCGATCAGTTCCCCGCCGTCCGTCTTGTACTTGACCGCGTAGCGCGGCTTCATGAAGGGTAAGTCTAGAAAGTGAACGGACAAAATAGTTCCAGGTCCAACAATGGAGACTGTGCTGGGCTGTCGGATGAAGGACGATTCCGAAGTTGATTTGCCCCAGGCCGGAGTCAGACACACAGTCAAAGCCACTATCTGAAGGAGTTTACTCAGCATTGCAGTGTCTCAACTAGAGGTTTCGACAGCCCGTCCATACTGACTCCGGAATTCCCCTTCCAGTAGGCCTTTGCTTGGTTAGTTGCTGTTTGCAAGCTGGGCAAGGTGTGGTCATTACGTAGATCAAAATCTGGGCTCCTTGGGTTCGCCGTTTAGTTATGCGGCTTTCTCTATGCTGCTGGGGCTGTGTTGCTCGGTTGGGCCGTTGATCTCGTATCTGCGCAACATGCTGTACGTGAGGTTTTCGATCCCGGCGAAAACGCCGCATCGCGGACGCTGGCGCCGATCAATGATAATCATCGGTTGAGTCTTCATCGCAAACCTCCTTTTTTGCCCCTCACCTATCAACATGAATTTGCATGCGAATGTCCATCTGCACAGTTTGCGTAAAGTCTTTGTTTGTAAGACCGAACTGTGGGCGGCTGGGTTTGGTGCTGCCCTCATTCGGGCAGTGCCCTTGACACATGATCCAGGCAAATTCGCACTGGTGCGAGCGGGCTGGTGCTCGGTAACAAGCTCAACTGGTCTCTGGCGAACCAGAGAACACAACTGGAGGTCGGTATTGGTTGTGATCCAAAACAGTTCTTATCGGACCTGAATGTCGAGAACATTGATCAGGGCGATTATTCAAGTATCAATCGCCGCGAGGACTGAATTGGTAGTAATTCTTCGAGTGCCAAATCTGCCATCGGCGTGCCCATGCCTAAGGGCAGTGCCGTAATCCCTTCACTCGTTGTTGATTTCCAGAGACCGGATCCCTGAAGCCAATGCTCACTCAGACGGTGCGCTCTCGATCTTCATCTGTTTCCGAACAGCCCAATAGCCCCAGGGCGCTGCAACCAGCAGCCACGCAAGAAGAGTCAGGAAGTGTTTTGCGAGCAGGGTTGGCCGCGCTCCCATGAGTGATACTTTTCTGACGATGCTAATCATGTTGAACACCGGAATAGAGTGTGAGATATATCGAAGCCCATCGGGCATTCCGAAGGATGGCCACGTGTAACCTGCGAGTAGCGAGAGAAGAATAGCCGTGAAGATGTGGTATTGAGTGCACAAGGTCGGGGACTGAAACAGGCCGTAATACCCATATGCGATACAAACCTGAAGAATCACGTAAAGGCAAAGAGCCAGACCGATCAACCATGAGCTTCCGTGGTTTGGGGCACCGAACAGCGAGAATACGAACCACATGGCAGTGACTGCTACTGGAATCATCAAAGCTGCCGTGGCGACCACTTTCGAAAGAAAAACCAACAGGACGGGAGGTGCATCATCTCCGGTATCGCGACGAATCTGCTCTGACCCATCCAAGCCTAGCGCAATTCCACAACCCATTCGCGTAACCGATTGGATTGCGAGGCAAACCAGGCACATCAGCATGAAATAGCTGTAGTTTGAGGTGGGATTGAAAAGAGGTCTAACCACCGTCTGAAGCGGTCGGGCGATGATACGGTTCTCAGCCGGCGGGACTCCCGCCATCGCCAGTTCTATTCCGTCTACTCCGACCTGAAAGCTGGTAACCACGTCGCGAATTGCACGCAGGGCGGTACCCGCAATGAGGATGTTGGTGCCGTCAAATAGGGCACCGACCTTGGGCCCTTTTCCTGCCAACACGTCGCGCTCGAAGTGCGGCGGAAAAATTACGCAGGCGTACGCGCGTTCCCGCCGCAGCAGCGGGAGAAATTCTTCCCGGGAGTCGAGCCATCCCGCAACTGACACGCTGTCGGACGATTGCAGTGCCCGGGTTATGTCACGGGATAAGGCGGAGTGGTCCTCGTCCACAATCACGATGGGGATGTACTTGGTTCGGCCCTCCCAGTAAACTCCGCCGAAAATAAAAGCGTAAAAGAAGGGTCCGCCAAGCAGCAGCACGTATATGCGCTGGTCGCCGAGTATCCTTCTCAACTCTCGCCGGCACAGATGCATGAACGCGCTACGCATTAGAAGCAGCTCCGTTTTTGGCAGCGTTTAGTACTTGCCGTGTTCCGTGCCAGGCACAGAGGACGGCGACAATACTCCAAGCGGTCAATATACGAATCTGGCTGCCACAGTCGGCAAGGGACCCTCCCATGACAGTGATCTTCTTGATCATGAACGCGAAGGAATTCATGGGGAATCCATAGGCCAAGGGCCAGATCACTTTCGACATCGCAAACACCGGCCAGGTTGCGCCCGAGAGCAGGAAATTTGGCAAGGTGAGAATGGCGCACGCTTCAGTCGCCTTCAGGGTATCTCTGGTGATGGCCGACAGTCCGTAGCCGAGCGTTGCCATGGTGGCCGCAATCCATGTGAGGGCAATCCAGAATGACGGCCGGTTGGCCAAAAACGGAGCACCAAAGAACCAGTGCGGCATGGTGAGCACGGCGGCCAGAACCGGGATCAGGACGACAACATAAGCTAAGACTTTGCCACTCACTATGACCCATAGATTCTCAACCAGTGCCGGTTGGAACCGTCTTTCTCCATATTCGGAAGACCCCGCGCGGATGGGTGCAAGAAGCGCTGCCAATTGAAATGGGACCATTGCAAGCGCCGGTACCATGAAGTTCAGGTAGTTCGAATTGAATGCCGGATTGAACAACATTCTCTGGCCCAGATCCAGCGGCATGGCGTTATGGATTGCAGAAGATTTTGAGATTCCATGGATGAATTCGATTACGCGAACATTAGCCGCAATTGAATAGCTGGCCAACACTGCCGATACGTTCGCAGTCTCGACACTTCCCACCAGGTAGTCGGAGTTGTCCACCAGAACCTGGATTCGGGCCTTCTTGCCTCCCTTCACTGCGTTCTCCAGGCCACGCTCGAATACGAAGCAGACGCGGGCTCGGTCGCGGGCCGCGAAATCTGAAAACTCCGCGGCCGAATTCGCATAACCAGCCAGCGAAAAAGCCTCATTCGCGAGAATTGCGCGGGTCAAGTCCCGGGACAACGGCGTATGGTCCTGATCGACGATGAGTATAGGCAGGCCAGTCAGTTTCTTGTGGGAGTAGATCCATGAGGCCACAAGCACAAACAGAATGGGCGCGACCATCACCAGCGCGATGTATTTCTTGTCCCGAAGCATCCAGTCCCATTCGCGCCGACAGATTCTGAATACAGATCGCATCACTTCTCCCGCACATCAAGCACGACCCGGGCGGTCATGCCATTGCGAAACCGGCTGTCGTCATCGAGATGAATCACCAGCTGCAGGCCGCGCACATCGAACGTTCCCTGCTCATTCGTGGCGCGCTTGGTGGCGAAATCGGCGGCTTGCGAAACGCGCATTAACCGGCCCCACACTTCCTGGTTCCCGAGGGCAGGAACGATCACCTTAATCTTGTCTCCGATTTGCAGGTACCCGAACTTCGACTCATCGACGTACACCTTGGCCTTAAAGTCATTCGCCCTAACGACGGTGAGCATGGGAAATCCGGGCGCGACCATTTCACCGACGTTGGAGATCTTTTCTGAGACGTAGCCATTGGCGGGCGACAAAATTTTGGTCTCGGACTGCAGCGCTAGAGCCTCATTCATCTGGCCCTTGGTTGCGGCCGCCTGCTGGAGGACGGCTGAATGTTCTTGCTGTCGGAGGTCAACCTGCAAAGACGAGTCTTTGGCTTGTTGCAGAGCCGCAGCAGCTGCTTTCAGCCCATGACGAGCTTCCTCCACCTTTGATTCAGCCGCACCGAGCATGGCCTTTGCGGCCAGGTACTTGTACTCGTAGTCGTCTTCGGTCTGCTTGGGCACGACTCCGTCTGCATACAAGCCGTGGAACCGGTTGTAGGTATCGGTTTGCGTTTTGTAATTCGCTTTCGCCTGATTCAGGTTCTCTTCGGCCTGTCGAATCTCCTCTTTGCGCGCATCATATTGGGCCTGCGCGCCAGCGACCTGATCGGAGAAGCTCAACTCCTGAAACTTCAAGGCGGTCCCCGCCTGCGAAACGCGGGAAAGAGACGACTGATACGCTGCCGCGGTCTGTTCCACCTTGGCATCTATCTCCTTGGACTCGAGCGTAACCAAAAGCTCTCCCGGTGTTACTGTCATGCCTTCATCTACACGCAGATCAAGAATGCGGCCAGGCACTTTCGACGACACATTGATCTCGTCGCACTCGATGGTTCCATCGACGATCATTTGCTCTGAGCGATGCGCATGCGACCGCACTGCAAATGCAACACCTATGCCGATGACGAATAAAACTGGAGCCGTGATGACAAACGTTTTCTTCATTTTTGAATCCTTATAGCAACCTGAGCGACATCGCCTTCATAGCGATGAATCGTGAGATAGGCCAAATCAATTCCGTAGAGCGCCTGTTGCACTCCGACGAGTGCTGCGGTCAGCGAGACATTTGCGTCCAGTACTTCGAGGCTTGTTCCAGTACCAACTTCGAATCGTTTGGTGGCGAGCCGAAGACTCTCTTGCGCAAGTTCGGCTGTTTTTCGGGCTGAAGCGAGAGCGGACTCTTGAGAACGCATATCAAGGTAGGCGCTCCGGACGGCCAGTCGAAGCTGATCCTCAGCATTGTGATACTCGAGTTCTGAGCTTCGCATCCGAGACCGCGCCTCCGATACTCGCGCGTGACGTTCTCCGCCATCGAAAAGCTCCAGTGTTACTTTTGCGCCGACAAACCAGGTCGGATCGGTCTGCGCGAGTTTGTTCGTCACCAGTTCGCGTCCGCCAACCCCTGTGATCTGCGGTAGGTAGTCGCCCTGTTGCACGCGGACCGAACTTCTGTCGGCGGTGATCTTCTCATGCAACGCTCGCAACATAGGATTGGAACTGACGGCCGCATCCATGGATTGATTCAGGTCGACGCGATCGTCGATTTCGAACAAAGTTCCCGCAATTTCGATAGACGTGGAATCGGTCAGGACCAACGCCGTGCGCAATGCTGCGAGGGCGAGATCGAACTGATTCCGCGCTTCGATCAGGCGCTTTTCCTGCTCGGTGACGGCAGCTTCCGCGCGTATGACGTCATATTTCGCGGCGGTTCCTTCGCGAAACGCCGACTGGGCATGATCCAAGTGCTCTTTATAGGAGTCGAGCGCACTCTCGTTCAACCGCACAATGTCGGACGTCAAAAGAACCGATAAGTAATCGCGTTCGGCCTCAAACACCACTCCTGCGTCCGTGTCGTTGGCAACGTCGTTGGCGGCTCTGGCGCCGGCTTTTGCTTCACGAATTGCATTCGTGATCTTTCCACCCGTGAAAATTGGCACTCCGGCTTGCAGATTCACGTGTAAGTTGTCCTGAGGAGCGAGCGGCGTGGTCAGCGAACTTAAACCAAGCACCGGCACGAGGTTTGACGGGATCGGCGATTCGATCTTGATCCGGTCATTTAATCGCAGGTATTGACTTTGAAAATCCACTCGCCCCCAGCGCATGCTGGCTGCTCTCTTGGCTATCGAATCGGCGGTGACTGCGTCTTGATGTGCCTGCTTAGAACTCCAGCCTGAGGAGAGGGCTTCAGTCGCGACCGTTGCCATGTCAAGCCGGAGTACTTGCTGCTGGGCCGCAACCGAAAGAGCAAAGGCGAACATCACTGCTGCGATGAACACTGTTCGCCAAAGACAAGCTCTACTTTTTGCGAAACGAATCTGCTTGGGGTATAGAGCCGGTAGGAAAGGTAGAGCTGCTGTCTTCGTAACTGGGAGCTTGGTCTGGGTGGGCATAAATCGATTCCGTGAAGCAGTAGCGCAATCCGCGTTCCAACGCAGAGCGCTTCTAAGGTTGTGAAAACACCCGCGGTATACAACAAGGATGCTTAGAACAGATGCCCACATTCGGGCAGTGCCCAGGTCGTCAGAGTTTTGGTTGGATGGGCGCTTCCGCCTAAAGTGCGAACCGGGAAATGTAAATCGCCAAACTCCACATACTCATCCGGCTCTCTTCAAATGTTCGGTTCCGATCGATCCGCTGGTATGATCCCCACAAGTTGAGATCCACGTAGAGAGCGATGCCGCCGAACTATCTTGCGTAGCCCATAGATAAAGAGTCCAGCTAATGCAAGACTTGCCAAAACTGTTCCTGCTTTGCCAACGTAGTCAGCCGCGCGGTCCAGATCATGGCTGAAGATATGGCCGAGCCCGGCATAAACGCACGCATAGAGACTGACGCCCAGGGTTTCAAACGCCAGGAAACGGAGTCGGCTGGTACCGGATGCTCCGGCCAGCGGAGGCGTTACAGCGTCCAGTCCGGGGACGAACTTGGCAACGATGAGAATCGGGGGCCCATACCGGGCAAAGGTCTCTTTCGCCCTACGATCATGGGCGTCAGGGTCTCGCGTGAGTCGGTGAATGAAGTGCAAAACCTTATCACCCCAGCGCCGGCCCGCCTCATACCAGACCCAGTCGGCCAGCACACCTGCGCTGACGACCAGACCGAGCGCGGGGACGAGGCGCAACTTCCCGTCGGCTGCGAGGGCCCCGGCAGCAAGTAGAAACAGAGGTCCCGGTATCGGCAGGCCTATCTGGTGCGCGAACATGGCAGCGAACAGAATCGAGTAGCCATGCTTCAGAATGAACTGGACGATAGCATTCATATTGAAATCGGCTCCAGGCGATGCCCGTCGATTATTTTGAGCTCGCGGCTAAGCTTGTCTCTTTCGAAACGTCATCACACGTGGTCGTGGCCGAGCTTTCCTGAACCTCCCACTTAATCCACTAGGAACCAGGAGCAGCGTGACAAACGATTGCTGCAAGCGGACCCAGCAGCGCAGACGGCCGGTTTTGGCCTTCGGCACTCCCCAGCTGCAAAGATCCGATCAACGCCGAGGTTTTCACGAGTGTCTGCGACGCGGAGAAGGCCGACCGAGGAAGGACTCCGCAACGATACGCGCGTCTTCATGCGGGTCGTCCAACCCCGCCAACAACTCCTGAAATGCACGAAGATTCCCTTCATTTCGCCATTCGAGGTAACAGGCAAACAAGTAGAGTGGGTCGCGTTTAGGAGCCAACTTGAGGCTCTCTTTGCTCTGGATCTCCGCGGCACAGTGCTCAGCCATGCTTGGAACTCCCCGGGTCTGGGACAACGAATGTTGGAATGTCCGCGAACGCTCCCGTCTCAAGCACACCAGCGGCGCTTGCCGGCAAGACTAAGAGCATTCGCGGGCACCGGGGCATCGGAGCTGTTTGACTCTGAGATGCCCCAACTTTGACGCATCGAATGTGGCCCCGCGACCACCCAGCACTCGCGGGATACATCAGTTACATATCGCTGCAAAATCGTTCTGCCGCTGGAACTGCTCGCAGCCGATCACCTCCAGGAACTTCATCGCGGTGCAATACGCCCCTTCCACACTCGTCGGATCGACCCCAAGCAGAAGCGCGGCTTCATGCGCCGAGCGCTTTTCCAGGCCGCAGATCACGAGGGCAAAACGACAGAGGACATCGAGTCTGGCGATAAGTACGTTTGATTCCTCCACCAAAATTTCCCGCCAATCGGAAGATAATGCCGTGTGCCCTCCGTGCATGCATGGCCGCTGCTTGTATGCGGAGGCAAGTTGAGCGATCCTTCGTTGCTCGATTTGTACCGCGGAACGGATGGTAGCCAGGCAGGTCCATTCCGAAAGCCACTCTTGAAAGCCAGGATTTTCCGATTCTGCCAGTGCGCTGGCGTCGATCACGCAGGCCGCTGCTATCAGTTCGTCGCCTGTGAGAAAATTCGCCAGCCATTCCAGCTCTTCGCGATGCTGGTTGAAAACTCTTCCAATGCTTTCAGTGGCCACTGGCTCCCGAAAACTGTCATTGGCTGTGCTCATCATGAGTGGCTTCCTTTGTGGGCTTGCGACCACATATCCGATTAGGCAAGGCTCGTGCCAAACCTCGAAAGTACCTAACTTGTTGAGTTCAGAAAGCAAGTGGCTCATGCATAACAATGCAAACGGAGTGAAGCCGCCCGGATGCGGGCACTGCCGGTGTTTTCGGTCAGCGATGCAGTGAGGCCCGCGGACAAAATGCCGTTTTGGCGGAATGAACCTGATAAGTGGAGGCTAAATCTGTAACCATCAGCGCTCCCAATGACATCCTGTCCAACATTCTGCCGTGTAACTACTGAACTTGAGAGTTGGTTTGGTGTGCTAATTCATCGGCGGCGAGGATCAGTGGGTTGATGATGATCCTTTTCCGTCTGAACCACTTAACAAGTGGATGGTCGATTTATCCTTGGCGAACGAGAGGGAGACGAAGCCGTTCGCAAACGTCCCGGGAATACGAAGTCTCGGCCACGAACTGCGCTCCCAATCTCTTAAGAAAAGAGAGCACCCCTTCACCTAGAGCGTCGACAAACAGTACTTCCGTCAGATCGATCACTAGTCTCATTTCGTTGGCGCACCTTGTGACCAGCGTGCGAACGTGTTCAGCTCCCTCACCGGTGAATCGGCCTTCGAGTCTGAAGATCAAAGCATCGACTGATTCTTGCGTTTCGACGCGCAGCATGGTTGGGCTCCTTCTGCCATTTGCGGTGCAGCCTCAAATGACTTGCCAGTTGGAATTGCAGGCATCGTGCCGGAGTTTGTTAACGCAACTCATTGAGATTTAAGGATTTTTCGAGCAAGAGACGCCAATCAGAACGGGCAGTGCCAGCATGCGGGCAGGTTCGCGGCAGGCAGCAAGCCGGCTGAATCGGCCCTCTTTCGGAGTTGAGAGAAGAGGAATGCCTGACTGTCTGAAATGCAAATACCAGACTGGCACGGGCGGCACCGGCCGAGTGAGATTGGCTTAATGGAAGTACGAGCACATTAAATGCCCATATGCCGGCGAATACGGTCAGGCTGAATAATCGGCGCGAGTGATATTTAGCCGGCGCATCTTGTTCTGCAGCGTAGTTCTCTTAAGGCCGAGGCGGTCTGCCGCTCCACCTTTGCCGGCTATCCGTCCAGACGCAGTTTTCAAAGCGTCGACGATCGCCTGCCGCTCAGCCTGCTCCAAGGTCGATACTGCTGGTACCACCGTGCGGCCAGCGGATCTCCTCAGTTCGGTGAGTGGCACATTCAGTTCGTCCCCTTGCGTGAGAATCACACAGCGCTCAACGAAGTTCTCCAGCTCACGAATGTTTCCAGGCCAGTCGGCATTCACGAGAGCCTCCATCGCGGGTCTGGGGACAGACCGGATGCGCTTTTGCATACGGCGGGAGAGGCGCGACACAAAGAAGTGCACCAGCAGTTGAATGTCCTCACGCCTTTCGCGAAGTGGCGGAATTTCTATCGGGAACACATTGAGCCTGTAATAAAGGTCCTCGCGAAACTGATTATTGCGGATCATGCCCCCCAAATTACGATGCGTAGCCGCAATCAAACGAACATCGACATGAATGGTCCTTGCGCTTCCCAACCGCTCGAACTCCTGCTCCTGCAGGGCGCGCAGGAGCTTCGGCTGCAAATCCAGGGTGATGTCCCCGATCTCGTCGAGAAATAGACTTCCGTGATCCGCCAGTTCGAACCGGCCTTTTTTTTGTATCAGGGCTCCAGTGAAAGCGCCCTTTTCGTGGCCGAAGAGTTCGCTTTCCACCAGTCCGGAAGGGATGGCCGCGCAGTTCAGCCGGACAAAGGTACGCTCACGCCGCGGGCTGAGATTATGAATTGCCCGGGCAATCAGTTCCTTGCCCGTACCGGTTTCGCCGTGCAGTAACACGGTGGAACTGGTTGGCGCCACAATCGCGACTTGGTCCAGCACTTTGCGCAGAGCGGAACTCCTACCGACTATGTCTTCGAAGTTGTATTCCGAGCTGATCTCGGATTCCAGATACAGCCGCTGCTCTTCCAGATCGTCGCGCGACGCGCGGAGGTGTCCATAGGCTAAAGCATTATCAAGCACCAAAGATACCTGGGTGCCGATTTGAGACAGCAGATCGATATCCGCTTCACGGAAGGCATTCTCCTTTCGACTGCACATGACCAACCCGCCTAAGGGGCCGTTTATGCCCACCAGCGGCACCGTGACGCGCGAAAGGAGCGATTCAGCGATAACCGCCTCGCGGAGCGCCGGAGGTGATTCTGGGTCTGCCCATGGAGAAAACTGCGGCGTGCGATGGGTCCACCACTCATGATGAGTTTTCGTGGGCACGAAGACGTCGACCTTCTCCAGAATGCCCTTGCCCGTCGGGAAATCGAGGAACTTACGTTCCAGACAGCCCTTCTGCTTGTTAAGAAGCCACAATGAAGTGAGATCATTGCCGAAGTGCTTGCGCATGGACGCGGCCACAGCCTGAAAGAGTTCGTTCGCTTCAAGCTTGGTGATAATGTGATTGTTGATCTCCAGCAACAGGCTGAGCTGATCTCGCTGCTTCACGACTTCCCGGTGGTAAAACTCTGCAGTGTCCCTTGCCAACGCGCACTCGAGCGCGACCGCGACGTGCGACGCCAAAGAACGGAGCAACTCGACGTCTTCGGGGGCGAACGTTTCGCCCTGCAACTTTGTCACGTGGAGAACCCCGTATCGTTTCTGGGCGGTAGAGACTGGAAACAAATACGTGGGTCGTCCGGCAGCTTCGGCTGCAAACGGAGCCAACTCAGGATGCTTCAACATTTCCTGTGATGAGTCTGGGATGAAAACTGGTTTCTGTTCCTCAAGCGCCCGCGCCGCCGCGCCAATTCGCGACACTTTGATTCCGCTCTTGAATGCAGGTGCGTCCGGGTCGTGATCTCTCTCGAACAGGCGCAGACTGTCTTGCTCATCGTCTAAGACGTAGAGCGCGGTTCCGTGCAACCTCGAAGTGCTGGATAGAACGTCACGCAGGCTGTGCAGAACGGCTTTGACCGTGGGCTGATCGGCCAGGGTGCTGGACGCATCCAGCAAGGTTCGATATCGATCTTCGGTGATCGTCATATGCTCCCGCGATCTTTGGACAAGGTTGGCAGACTTTTTTCCGATTTTGCCTGTTCACGTCCCGTTCTCAAGCAGTGCGAAACCTGGTCAACACCGGAACGACAGGAAGACGGCGCTCGACGGACATGGTTTTCAGCGAATACTCAAATCTTGCTCCGCAGTCCAAACACACACAATAGGTGTGGCCGTCGAGCGTGAAGACGCGGCTCAGATTCTTGTGATGACAACCAAACACGAAATCAAGTGCAGCTAACAGGATGTTCATAAGCCCTCCTTACGCGCTGCTGGTGTACAAGCGGCGTGCCGGATCTGGGAGCGAGTCGTAACGAGCACAATGAATATGCAGGTTGCCTGCCAATCCGCGTTGTCCTTAAGTCCTTAGTCCTCTATGTCCTCAGACCTCCGCATTCCCGAGGCTTTGCCCGTCGGCTGTCTGACCTTTCGAGGGCACTGCCGCAATGCGGGCACAACTGTTCGGCGCGACATACGTCTATGTCGCCGCTGTGCAGCAAGTTGCTGCGACTCGGTGTTTGGCGAACCAAGTGCCCTAGGCATTAGCGCCGAGGTGCGCGGTGGGAATCGTCACAATAGGACGAACTAGGCTGCTGACCGCGCTTGCCGCGGCAACGCCCGCTTAACTGCCGGCGAAGGACTAGATATGTACTCCTGGCATCGGGATGCTGCCATTGCGCTCCTGCTCGCGGTTCTGGCTTTTGCAGTTCGTGTTGACCGTGTCGGTTTTAACAGCCTGTCCGAGGATGAGGTGGCAAAATGGGCGGCCATTCAAGAGTATCGTCACGGACATTTCGTGGGCGTCAACAGTGAACACCCGATGATGCTGAAGATGCTGGCCTGGGCCAGTGTTACAGCGGGCGAGCGATGGAGCCGCTTGGCCTCACGACACAGCTGGCCATCTATGAATCCTGAGGGCTGGCTACGATTTCCGAACGTGCTTTTCGGTGCCGCCACGGCCGCAATCCTTTTTCTGTTTTGTCGTCGCATGATCGGGTTTGCAGGGTCTTTCGCAGCGGGCTTTTTCTGGGCAGTGGCGCCATTAGCAGTCGCGTTGAATCGGCTCGCCAAGGAGGAAACGCTGCTCACCTTCTTCACCCTTCTGGCTTGTTACTTCTACTGTCGGGCCCAACTGGCGGATGCGGACCTGAGCGCACGGCGATGGTATGACCTGAGTGCGATTGGATTTGGATTGTCTTTTGCCTCGCAGTATATTCCTTACCTTTTTGGCATGAACGCGCTTGCGTGGTTTCTGGCCGGCAGAGCCGGGCTTGTTCCCAAGCCGTCGCGGTTCCGATACACGCGATTTTTCCTCGTGATATTCCTCACTTTCATTCTGGTGAACCCGGTCGTTCTCTCTCCAAGCAACTTCAACGCTATCCTGCATTGGCTGCACCATGACGGTGTCAAGCACAGCGGCTACGCCTTCGATGGCACGTTATATGTGAACTTTCCCTCGCGTCTGTTTGCTGGAGTCCCCTGGACGTTCTACTTGTGGCTGCTGCTCACCAAGATCCCCATCCCGATGCTGGTGGCGATTGTCGCGGGAAGCATTTTGCTCCTGCGGGATCGCCGGACGCTCGCCTCATGTTTTTTCCTGGCTCTCGGAGCGATCCACCTAGCGGGGCTGTCGATCAGCGGTGCAAAGTGGATACGTTATTCACTCTCAATGCTGCCCTTTTTCTACCTTGCCGGCGGTTATGGCGTGCAAGAGGCATGGAAGCGCTTGACGGAAAAGAAGGTGTCGCTTGCCGCCATTGGACTGACGGCTGTCACTCTGTTTGGGTGGCCGCTGGTTGAATTACACACATGGTCTCCCTACTACTCCTTCTATTTGAACTCCCTTGGCGGAGGAAGAGGAAACATCGCTCGCTATTTTGCGCCAGATGAGGTGTCGGAGTTCGATACCCGTGAAGTGGCACAACAGGTCTGCCCAAGCGCACCCGGGGCTGCCAGGTTGGCAACCGCCAGGCCGATGAGCATGACCTACTACCTCGGAAGCTGTGGGCGCTCCGACATTCAAGTTGTGCCACTCTACGACTCGCATTACACACCTCGGGACGGAGATCTAATCATTCTTGAGCCATCCCGTCGATTTTTTGAGACGCAGAGATTCTTCGATGTTCTAGGAGACTCTGGCATGTCCCACCGAGAAGTCCGTGTTGGACCGGTGCTCGCGAGCACGATCTATGCTTTCGACGCGTCCACGCCGAAGCCAGAAAGGGTTCAGGAACAATGGGCCCTTGCTCAACTGCAGTACTCCCTGCCTAAGCTCGAAGAAAACACGAGAAAAGCAGAATCAGCAAACAAAAAAAATGTTGTCGCTTCCTTGCAGTTGCCCTGGAGGAGCACACCATGAGCCGGCTTCCCGGAGCGATGAACTCCCATGCGCATTGCCTTTTGTATGCATTGGCTTTTCTGGCTGCCTGCTCTTCGGCAGTAGCACAGCCGGCAACAGTATCTGCGCCCCTGAGCGCTGATGAGGTGATGCGGCGTGTAGTTGCGATGAACGAACTGCGTGCCAAGGCACTCGAAAGCTACTCCAGCCTCCGCAGCTACCACCTGGAGTGCCACTGTCTGTCCCACAAGAAGGCAGAGATGGTGGTTCGCGCTGACTACCAGGCGCCGAATAGAAAGCAATTCACCATCGTGTCGGAGAGTGGATCCGGCACGGTGCGACACCGGGTTTTTAAGAAGCTTCTGGAAGCGGAACAAGAGTCCATGCGGGAAGAGAATCAGCAGCGTTCCTCTATCACTCCGGAGAACTACGCGTTTCAAGTTTCAGACTACCAAAAGACCGATACGGACGAATTCTACGTGCTCGATGCCCAGCCACGGACTAAGAACAAGTTTCTGTTTCGTGGCCGAGTTTGGGTGAGCGCAAAAGAGTTTGCGATAACTCGAGTGGAGGGCGAGCCGGCTGTGAACCCTTCATGGTGGACACTGAAGACTGACTTCAAGCGCAGCTACCAAAACATCGGTGACTTCTGGTTGCCGGAATCAAACGAGAGCGAAACGAAGGTGCGCGTTTTGGGCACAGCGGTCTTGACCATTAGCTATGAGGATTACCAGATCACACAGGCTCCCGGCATAAGCCCGGCTTCGTCTTTGGAGAAACCGGCGAATGAACAATAGCCGAAGAGGCACCGCAAGAGGATTTCCGTGTGGGTTGCATTTGAGGCTCGACTCATAATACACGGAGTGCAGTCTGAACCAGTCTGTGCCCAACCTCTACATCTGATCATGACCTTCCGTAGGCAAGTGCCTGAATGTGGGCGACGAAGCGCGATTTCAATCGTCTATGTCCATTGCCTGCAAAAAGTTGACGGAAAGCGAGTTTGGCCGACGAAATGCCTTTGTGGAAGTGGCAAGACACGGCGCGTGACGTTTTGGCCTAGTC
>CAVRNL010000017.1:0-22675 GCA_963722485.1 uncultured Acidobacteriaceae bacterium | reverse complement strand
GAAGAGTTCGCTCCCGCCAGACGCATGCGAATCACAGACGGGGACGCGGTCTGAGAGCTGAGAGCTGACGGCTGAGGCCTGACGGCTGACGGCTGAAGTTCCAGCACCGCTTCGTCGGCGGTCAGAAACAGGCCGTAGCCCGAGCCGCGCGCGAGGAACTTGACTTGAGGAGCGGTCTGGCCCTGGTTGGGCTCGAAGAACATCGGCAGCGAGTACGACTTCGGCAGTGGCCTCGACAGTGACTTCGAAGACGGCGCCTTTTGGGCGGCAGGCTGCGTCCCGCTAGCGTCGGCGGCATGTACCGCGGTTCCAAAGTAGAACACGACGCCTGCGGCGGCGAGCACGGCTGCCGCCAGAAACGCAGCCTTCATCCAACTTACTGCCTTTTTCACCGACACCGAACGTCTCACCGAACCTCCGACCGACACAGGGTAATTCCGATTCACGAAGCTCCTCCGATTTCCCAATTTCGTGGGGTGAGAACAAGAATGGCACACAAACACCGCTGCGGCTTAACGCCCTTAGAAAGCAGATGCGCACCCGTCACCAAAACTGGGATTAAACCAAACAAATACTTTTACATTCAACAGATACGCTGTCAAGCCGGGCAGACAGCATGGGCCGCATAGTGAGAAGCCGAAAGAGGGGCAAATGGTTGCAAGGAAACAGGTCTCAGATGTCAGGAAAACCTGGCTAATGGAGTGGCCGCTTAGGTCTTCTACCTGAGATCCGCCGCTATGGTTTCCTGATACCCGACACCTGAGACCTGAGACCGGCCTCTTCGATCTCCCGCTTCAGGCGCGAGTAGCGCGAGACAATCGTTCCGAGATACACGATGTGGATGATCCAGGTGATGGCGTAGGCCGCAAAGAGGTATCCGTTTCCGCTCATCGCACGCTCCCGCGGGGGGCCATCAACGATTCCAGGGCATGGGCCTGGTCAACGTCGCGCTGCAACTTTTCCAGGCGATAGCGCGACCAGCAAACCAGAAAAGCAAAGCAGGAAAAGGCCAGCCAGTTGATAAGCAGCACATGCAACATGCGCGGATCGATCGATCCGCCTCCGCCCATGACCGGCTGCGGATGCTGGGTGCGGAAGAACCAGATCGAAAAGTAAACGAAGGGCACGCACAGCGCACCCAGAACCGCAAGCGCGGCCGCCAGTGCGGGCGTCTGCCCGCTGGAGGAAAAGCGGCGCAGGAAAAGATAGCTCACATAGATGAGCCACAGCACCAGGGTCGAGGTCAGCCGCATGTCCCACGTCCACCAGATGCCCCAGACGGGACGCGCCCAGATCGGGCCGGTGACCAGCACGACGGTGCAAAAAACGACGCCAACCTCAGCACTGACCAGCGCGACGATATCGGCAGCCGGCTTGCGTTTGATCAGATAGACAATCGAAGCCGCGAAATTGACGAAAAAAAGAATGAACGCGGTCCAGGCCGAAGGCACATGGTAATAGAAGATCCGCTGCACGTCGCCCATGGTCCGCTCGGTGGGAGCCCACACCAGCGCCAGGTAGAGCGCGTAGCTCAGCAGAATCGCGGTCAGGATGCCGAGGATGGGGAAGGCGCGTTTCATTGAGTTATTCAATCATCGAGACATTGCAGAGGTCAGAGGTCAGATTGCAGAAGTAAGAGCTGCAGCACTTCAGCACCTCAGCGAAAACCAGAAAGGGTTTCACCTCTGCAATCTGACCTCTGACCTCTGCAATACCTTCATTCCGCGTTCAACACCGTTTCAAACAAGAGCAGACACACCGTAGTAAACACCAGATCGTAGGTCACAAGCAACACGATCCAGAAGCGCGCGCCTTCGCCGTTCAATATTGCGGTGGTGGATTGCACCATGGCGAGGAGGGCCGGGATCGAGATTGGAAACAGCAGCAGCGGCAGCATGATTTCGCGGCTGCGCGTCCGCAGGGACATGGCGGCGAAGAAAGTTCCGTTCACAACCAGAGCCCAGGTTCCCAGCACCGCAACCAGCAGCAGTTGCCATGCCGGGCCCAGCGCCCGCAGGCGGTAGAACACGATGAACAGCGGAGTCATGAGCGCTTCCAGCACGCTCACAAAAATGAAATTGCCCAGCGTTTTGGCTATGAACAGCGAGTTCGCCGGAGCAGGCGAGACGCGGTAGGCGTCGAGCACCTGGTTGCGAATCTCTCGCGCCCAGGTCTGGTTGAGCGCCACTACCGCCGCGAACAGGAACGCCACCCAGATCAGGCCGCCCGCGATCTGGCGCGATTCTTCGGCGCTTGGATCGAACGAAAAACTGAACACGATCACCACCAGCAGAGAAAAAAACAGCATGGAGTTGATGGCGTCCTTCGATCGCCACTCCAGGCGCAGGTCTTTGAGAAGAGTGGCGCGGGTGATGCCGGTGGGCGCGGTCATTGTGCGTGCTCCCCGGCGTTCTCCGGTCGTTTTAGTTCGCGCGTGCGCCCAATAATCTTGCCGTATTCCATCCAGACGAACTCGTCGGCCGCGCCCTTGAGCAAAGACGCTTGATGCGTGACGACGAATATCGTTGTGCCCCGATCGCGGGTGCCGGCCAGCAGGCGAACCATGTCGGTCGCGGAATGAAGGTCCACATTCGAGAAGGGCTCGTCGAGCAAGAGGATTTTGGGGTCGTTTAATAGAGCCCGCGCCAACGACATCCGCTGTCTCATGCCTTGCGAATACTGGCCGACGGGGCGGGCGAGATCGGGATCGAGCCCGACCGAGAGAATGACCTCGGCGCAGCGCGTGCCGTCGGCGATTCCGTACAACCGGGCAAAGTATTCCAAGTTCTCCATCCCGCTCATTTCGTCATAGAGAAGAGAAGGGTGCGCCATGTAGCCCACCTGCTGGCAGATATCGCGAAATCTGCTCGCCCCGAGAATCGTGACCTCGCCACTCGATGGCTGGTTGAGTCCTGCCAGTGTGCGCAGCAAGGTAGTCTTGCCGGCGCCGTTGTCGCCAAGGATGGCATAGAGTTTCCCGCCGGAAAATTCCGCGGTGACGCCGCGCAAGGCGGCAAAGCGGCCAAACTGCTTGATCAGGTTCGAGACGGTGACGACGTTGACGGGGACAGGCGCGGTTTCAGTCAAAGGAGTTCAAGGAATGAGAGTCAATTCGACATCCCGCCCGATGCGGAACTCTGAGTCTGCGAATTCTGGTTCTGCGACATGTTCTTGTCGGGCTCGGCGGCCGGAGTCGCTCCGGGTTGCGGCGCGTACTTCGACGCGCACTTAGCCTGTAGTTGCTTGGCGTGGAAGACGCCATCGCGTCCGAAGCTGCCGTCGGCCAGGGCTTGCGAGTCGTCTTTAAAAGTGTCGGGAGGAGCTTCGGTCCCGGTATAGGAAACGGGGAGCGTCAGGTCGTTTTCCTTGAGCATGAAATCCACACGGGTTCCGGAGCGCTTGATCGATCCCGGCACCACGTTGCCCGCCACACGCAGACGCTTGGAGTAGGCCTCGTTCCCCATGCCGTTCAACTCCTTGATGGTGACGTAGTAGCTCTTGCTGTCCTGGACGCCTGTATAGGCCAGATAGCCTAGCGACAGCAGAATCAGCAAGGTCACCGACCCGAATTTCAGATATTTGCCGGCTTCGCTTGACATAAAGAGCCCCACCCCTGATTGAAAACTGTACGCGCCGCTCTGGTACCGGTCAAGCTGTCCACGGGCCGCGGCACTTCCGCATCGGCGCCACCAGAAGTGATAAAATAACGTCGATAGACTTACTTGACATTGTGGGGAATCTCCGCTATAGTTTGAATCGTTCCCTCCTGGCTCGTACCGCTATTCGCCTGGCGGTACGGGCCGTCTTTTTTGGCTTAGTTTCCTTCCTTCACTTTTTCCCGTTCGTAAGGCTTTTGCATGTAACGGCGGCACTCTTCGAGCGCGCCCTGGGTATTGTCGTTGGTCTGGATGGCCTGGCGATATTCGTTGACGGCGCGTTCGCGCTGGCCGGTGACGTCGAAAATCTTGCCCAGTTGCAAGTGGCTCCAAACCTCGGTCCACCGCGGCTCACCGTCGCCATTCAGCGATGAGCGGTAGGCGTTGGCCGACGCCTGATAATTTTTCTGCAGGAAAAACACCTCGGCGATCCGGTAGTGGGCCAGCGAACTGTTCTTATTGACCTCAAGCGCCTTGTTGAACTCGCTTAGCGCTCCCGCCAAATCGCCTTGCTGGGTCAGGCCCTGTCCGCGCAAGATCGAGGAACGCAGCTTGATGTCCCTGGAGTTGGTCAGCACGCGGTTTTCGGGATCGACCGTGATCCGTCGCGGGCGTCCAAAGGTTTCGACCGAAAACGGGGAATCGGTGCCCACCACATCAATACGTTTTTCTTCCGTTCTCCCGTCGGTATCGATTCTCAAATTCACCGGCATGCGGAACAGATCCAGATCCTGCGTGATCGCGCCGACAATCCGGAAGCCCTTGTTGTTGCCCAACCGGTAGACCGTGTACTTGGCCTTGAACTCGGGGGCGCTGGTGGAATCCATCCACTGCGAGTAGAACCAGGTGAGTTGTTCGCCATACACTTTTTCGCTGAGCTCGCGGAAATCGTCGGTGCTGGCGGACTTGCCGGCATACTTATTGGCGAACTCGCGCATGATCTTCAGATAGTTTTTTTCGCCGACGACCCAGCGCAACATGTGCAGGATCATGGCGCCCTTGTCGGTGACCAGAGACTGAAATTCGGGAGAAAAATATTCCAGCTTATACGCGCTCGAAAGCGGCACGCTGTCATAGGCGAGCGCGCCTACCGACATGTCCTTCACGATTTCCTCGAGCCCCGCTTCGCCCGCCGCGCTCTCTACGTAGCGAGCTTCGGAGTAGCGCGCGAAGCCGTCGCTGATCCACCAGTCGTCTTTCGACGCCGGACTCACCGAGGCGCCCCACCACTGATGGGCGATCGTGTTGGCCAGCAACCGGTAGTTGGTTTTCTCCGTGATCGCGCGACTCGAAAGCGCTGCGATTTCAGGCGCCCACGCCGAGGGGACGGTGTCGTCCGGGATCTCGACGATTTTCAGGCGGGTCGAGGGTGCGACTCCATACTGAGTGACGAAGTAGGTGAACACCTTGACCGCCGTCGATGCGTACTCCGCGCCCATGGCCTGTTTATTGGGCTTAAAGAACACATGCAGATCGATGCCCGCTTCGTCGCTTTTGAATTCCTGGAACGTGCCGGCAATGATCGTGCCCGGGAAACTCGGCTTGTCCCAGGTGAAGGTAAAGGTCTTAGAGTTGGCAATCGCGGTCGCGGACTTCTTCGCTACCGCCGCTGCGGAAGGTTCCTTCCCACTGCCGATCACCACCATGTGCGCCGGTACGGTGACGTTGATCGTCGAAGTAAAACGGTTGACACCGTATCCCGCGACCGGAAACCACAGGCCGGAGTAAAGCAGGTAGCTGGTCTCTGGACCGACGTAGGCGAGCTTTAATCCCTCCACCGGGCTGTCGTCGGCGCTTTCCAGCGTGCCCTCGTATTCGAACGTGAAAGTAGTGCTGGCGTTTTTTGCGACCCCGCTGCTGAGCGCGAAGCGCACGGTCGAATCCTGCGTGTTGCGTTCCGGAGCGAGCGGCTTGTTGTTCGCGTCCGTGAGCTTCGTAATGCGCAGCGCGTTGTTCAACTGAAACGTGGCGACGTTGATGTCTTCGAGCGCCGTGACCTTGACCGCAGCACGCGCGGTGAGCTTGTGGCTCTGCGGCAGGAGTTCGACGTCGATCTGGTAGTCGTCCACGCGCAGGCGCGTCTTGTCGGCCGCCAGCGCCGGCCGGATCGCGGCCGAGGCAAGTAAAAAAACAGTGGCGAAACCGAGCGCTCGGCGCGCCGATCGAGAGAGGCAGAGCTTCAAGTAGAGTCTCCTGGCAGGGCTACAAGTTCTAAGATGTTAATTTTCCCGCAAAAGATGCTGTGAGGACAATGGGTTAGAGAAATTTGTTTGTCAATAATTTGTCGCAGAAATGCCCGCAGACATTTCCATCGACCGTTCCTGCGTTTGGCTGCCGGGGCCAGTCCGCGACGGAAAAATAAAAGTCCAACTGGACAAAACTCCTGCGCAAGCCGGCGCAGCGATGTGCCTCAAATTCGGGGAAACAGATGCCATCTCGTTGAAGAACAAGTCCTCCCAATATGGCGGAGAGCTTGCACAGTACAACTGCATCCATCTCGAATCAAGCCACCCAGCGGTCCACCACCATCCTCATGACAACCGGGCTTCGCGATGACAAGCACACAAGGAGATTTAGGTGCAAACCGCGCGCGCTCTCGTTCTCATGCTTCCGGCAGCCCTTCTGGCCGTCGCCCCTGCTCTGGCCCAAAGTCATTTGCCCAACGAAATGCTCAGCGAAGCACACAGTGAAGTGCGCCGGGAAAACATCGGCACCGACTCGACGGCCAGCGTCACGCCGCCCGTCGCCGTGCTAGTTTCGCTTCCCGACACGCCTGCCCCGCAGAGAGTCAAAGTGATTGATAAAAAGTTCATCGCTGTTATGGCAGCGCTTGGCGGGGCTGAGAGTTTTCGTTTCACTACGCACAAACTGGTGCTCGACCATGAATTCGACGCTGGCGCCCCGTGGGTCACAAGCGTCCCCCCAAACCAGCACCTGGTAGCCAAGTACGCCGGGATCTACGCCGCCGAATTGCTCGTGGCTTACGAACTTAAGAAGCCCCACTCCTGGCTCCCCGGCGACAAGGTTATACGAAAATTCTGGTGGGCGTATCCCTCCGCCATGGTGTCGATCCATGTCAAAAACGGAGTTCGCAGCATCCGCACCCAAGCTCCGTCCTGCCCCGTGGATGAGTGTGAATCGCAATAGTGCGGGTGAACCCTCGGACCTACCCCATCATTTTCAGTATGATCTCCGCTGCCAATTCCGATGAATGTTCACCGCCGCCGCGCCCTTGCTTCAGTCTGGCCTTCACCACCGCCAAGCGCTCGATCATGCGCGTTCGCGGCTCGCCGTCGGGGAGGATCTTGTTCATCTCCGCGACGATGTTTTCTGCCGTGAACTTGTGCTGCACCAGTTCCGGGACGACCTCTTCTTCGGCAATCAGATTGACCATCGCAAAGTGAGGAACTCTCACACGCGGTTTGCCCAGCGCGTAGGTCAGCCGGGATACGCGGTACACCATGACAAACGGAGTGCCCATGATTGCCGCTTCGACCGTAGCCGTGCCGCTGGCAACGATCCCAGCCTGCGAATGGTAGAGCGCAGGGAGCGTCTCGGAAACCAAGTGAATACTTCCCTGTAGAGACGCGGCTTGGCACGTCCTTGTCGACCCCGCGATCAACTCCGCGAGAAACGACGCGTCCAGCGTGCGCGCCACCGGCAGCAGAAATTCATACCCGTTGCCCGCACAATCTTTTTCCAGACGATCTTTCTGCATACGATCCGCCGCCTCGAGAATCGTCGGCAGGTTCATGCCAACTTCTTTCCGGCGGCTGCCCGGCATCAGCGTAATCCAGGGTTTCGCGAGGTCGAGCCCGTTCTCGGCCGCATACGCTTCGCGACGAATCGCAGGCGCGGGCAGATCGGCCAGCGGATGGCCCACAAACGTCGCATCCACTCCGCGATCGCGATAGAACTTCTCTTCGAAGGGAAAAATCACCAGCGCTTTGTTGACATATTTGCGCAGTAACTTCACGCGTCCCTGCCGCCACGCCCAGAACTGCGGGCAGACGTAGTAAACGACCGGAATGCCACGCTTGCGCATCTGCCGCGCCACGCGCCAATTGAAGGCTGGAGCGTCGATGACGACAGCCAGGGCCGGGCGCTTTTCATCGGCCGCACGAATCACTTTCCGATAGAGCCCAAGAATCTTCGGCAGACGGCTAAGAACCTCAGTGATGCCGACGACCGCAAGGTCACGAGCATCGACAACAATTTCGCAGCCCGCGGCAGCCATGCGGTCTCCGCCCGCGCCAAAAAACTCAACCTGTCTAGCTTGTGTGGTGGCGGGGCTTTGCCCCGCCTGGACGGGGCCGAGCCCCGTCACCACACGAGCAGGTATGGCGGCTCGTCGCCGCAGCGCTTCAATCAGCTGTGCGCCATACATTTCACCCGAGGCTTCGCCGGCTGAGATCAAAATTCGCACGAGGTCATTGTAAAGCCGCGACGTTTCTCACGGACTGGACTCAGGTCGCCGGAACAAGTCCGGCGCTTCCGGTGTCCAACTGGGTATGAGATCATTCCGCCGTCGTGTGCGGTTGGCGGTTGCATCTTTACTTGCGCTCAGCGCATTCGCAATTGCGCAGAGGGACTACTTCCCCAAGAAAGCTCTGGCTGACGATTCCTGGAGCGACCAATTCAGAGCAGATTGGTATTCCAGCGCATTGAAAGATATGGGCGAACCTTCGCTATTTGAACTGGCGACAAGTCCGTCCGCCGAGTCCTACAGATTCCTCTGGCTGCGGACGTTCCATCATCCAGTGGCGATACGCGTCGACGTGAGGGCTGATGGAACCGGAGTTCTTACGAAGAAGGTCCGAGCTGGGTCGGCTGGCTTTCCAAGCACAGCGCGGCAAGTCATCGAGAATGAATCGCGTCCGCTGCTGCGAGCGGAAACGCAGGGTTTTCTGGCTAGGCTTAAGATCGCTGGGTTCTGGTCTCTCCCGGGCCAATTCGAACGTGGCGGAATGGATGGTTCCCAGTGGATCATCGAGGGAGCGAAAGGAGGCAAGTACCACGTTGTCGATAGGTGGTCACCGGAAGGTGGAGCAATCCATGATCTTGGGATCTACCTGCTGGTCGAACTGGCGCACATGAATATTCCAAAGAGCGAACTCTACTAAGATAAATTCAACGTGACATTCGACCAGCGTCTAGTCGTCCGCGCCGACGGTCGATTGCGCGTTCGCGGGCGAGGGCGCCCGCGCCACACTTACTTCCTGGTCCTTATATTGCAGTTGATACAGCTTGTAATAAATCCCGCGCTGGGCGAGCAGTTGCTGGTGCGATCCCATTTCGCGAACCTGGCCTTTGTGCATCACGATGATCTTGTCGGCGCGCTGGATGGTCGAGAGCCGGTGCGCGATGATCAGCGCCGTCCGCCCCTCCACCATGCGGTTGAGCGCGTCGCGCACCCGGAACTCGGTCTCCGTATCCACGCTCGAAGTCGCCTCATCGAGAATCAGAATCTTCGGACTGTGCGCCAGCGCTCGCGCGAAACTGATGAGTTGCTTCTGTCCGGTCGAGAGCGTCGAGCCGCGTTCGCGCACTTCTTCTTTGAATCCTCCGGGCAGGGTCCGGATGAAGTCGGCGAGGTTGACGTCCTCCGCCGCCTGCTCCACGTCCGCGTCTTGAATGCGCGCCGTCCCCAGCCGTATGTTGCCCGCAACCGTACCGCTGAATAGAAACGGATCCTGCAAGACGACGCCGAAGCGGCCGCGCAAGTCGTCGAGATTCATCTCCTTAATATCCACGCCGTCGATGCGGATCGCTCCCCGCTGCACGTCGTAGAAACGCATCAGCAGCGAGATCAGCGTAGTCTTGCCCGCCCCGGTGTGTCCGACGACAGCGATGGTCTCGCCTGGTTCGATCGCAAAGTTTACGTCCCGCAAAACCCAGTCGGGCTCGTTGTACGCAAACCAGACATGATCAAATTCGATCCGCCCCGGCCCTTGCAGCCGTTTCGCGACGGCCGGCGAAGTCACTTCAATCTTCGTATCCAGCAGTTTGAACACGCGCTCGCCCGCCGCCATCGCCGACTGCAGGATGTTGTATTTCTCGCTCAAGTCTTGAATCGGACGGAAGAACCGTTGCGCGTACTGCATGAACGCGACCAGCACGCCAATCGAGGCCACGCCCCGGATCACATCATTCCCGCCAAACCAGATAATGCTCGCAATGGCAATCGCCGACAGTATTTCGACCACCGGGTAGTACACCGAGTACGCCATGATGGCGTCTTTGAACGCCTCCATGTGCGAGGCATTGATGTCGGAAAATTTGTTAAACGCCCGCTTCTCACGATTGAAAAGCTGCAGCACGAGGATTCCTGAAACCGCTTCCTGCAAGTAGGAATTGATTCGGGCAATCGCCGTGCGGATGCGCCGGTAGGAATCGCGCACCTTATCGCGAAAAATCATGGTCGCATACACGATCAGCGGAAGCACAGCAAAGGTGATGAGCGCCAGCTTCCAGTTCATCTTCATCATGATCGCGATAATGCCGGCCAGCACGAAGACATCTTCAAAAATGGAGACCACGCCCGCCGTGAACATTTCATTCAGGGCATCGACGTCGGTGGTGACGCGCGTCACCAGCCGGCCCACCGGATGCTTGTCGAAAAACGCGACGTGGATGTGCTGCAAGTGGCGGAAAATCTGCCGGCGCAGATCGAACATCACCTTCTGGCCCGTCCACTGCATCAAGTAGGTTTGGATGAACTCCAGCGTGAAAGTGAAGACGAGAATTCCGACGTAAAGCCCGCCAATCTGCGCAATACCGGTCAGCGGAGTGCTGCTTAGCCGGTCGCCAATCCATGAATGCGAATAGGAGTGCGAGTCGGGCGACTTCGCCAGGTATTTATCGATGGCGATCTTGGTGAGCAATGGTCCCAGCACGTCCAACCCCGACTTCAGGATGATGGCGGCGAGCGCCACCACCACGTGCCATTTGTAGGGACGCAGATACGTCAGCAGCCGTCGCATCAGCCGGCCGTCGTACGCTTTGCCTAGAACTTCTTCTTCCTGATTGGAGGCCATCGGTGGCGCGAGAAAACAAAATCTGGGATCACCCTAGATTATAAGGTTACGTAATTAAGGATCACACCAGACAAAAGACTACCGCAAAAAACACTACTCCAAGTAGATGGCCGATCCTGCGCGCCGGATGGAAAACGTTCAGCTCACGAAGGCACGGGTGTCGTCGCCAGCCTCAAGATTTCGAATGATGGAAGTTGCATGGTACATGACCGCTTCGGTCTTCCCTACTCGCATGCCTATCTAACTTACTCAAGAACAAGGGCCAATCGCGGTGGACGCGTGGACCGAGTCCCCGGAAGTAATACACCATCGTCACGCGACATTCCTGAAGCGGGCGTGTTTCAACATTCGTACGACAAATAGTTTGCGCCCCCAAAAATCCTTTACCCGGAGCTTGGCATGAAGAGATTCTTTGCACTGATCACCGCAGCCCTGCTCGCAACCATCACGCTCGTGGGTTGCGGGTCCACTTCCTCGAACTCCACCACTCCGCCGCCGGTACAACCGCAACCCGGCAACGTGTTCGTCACCAGTGAAGATGCGCCGTTGCCCTCGGTGGTGGGTCTTGACGTCACCATCAACTCCATCACCCTGAATGGCCAGAGCAATTCGCCACAGGTGGTCTCGACTGCGACAACGGTAGACTTCGCGCGCCTCCTGGGCTTGCGGTCCCCGCTCGCCTTTAACTCGGTTCCCGCGGACACTTACAGTAGCGCGACTTTCGTGTTAGCGAGCCCGGTCGTCATCTCTTATGTCGACATGACCCAGAATCCGCCGGCGGTGAATACGATCAACGGCACGTTGCCGCAGTCTCCTTATTCACTGAAGGTCAATTTCCCCACTCCAATGGTAGTGGGGAGCAATGGTCTCGCCGGAATGAAAATGGAATTCGACATCCGGCAGTCGCTGGCCGTCGACGGCAACGGACAAGTCACCGGTGTCGTGAATCCGGTCATTTACATCAAAGCCACGAAGGCGAGCGACCCGGACGGCCGAGTTACAGATCTGACCGGCGGGCTGGTCTCGGCCGATGCCGCCAATAACTCATTCGTGATCCAAGGGCCCTATGGCCGCCAATTGACGGTGTACGTCAACAACAGCACGAATTTCAACAGTGGCTGGAACATCAACAATCTTGCGGCGCCGGCGTTTGTCGGAGTCCAGGGCGCGTTTCAGGCCGATGGCAGCTTAATGGCCGACAGCGTGGAAGTCATCACAACCGCTCAGTCGTTCCTCTCCGGACGCGTGCTACAGGTGACCACCAGCGGCTCTGGCGTAGCGCAGACCGTGACCATGTGGGTGGGTGAGACGGGCGCAGACTTGGTTAGCGACGTAGACACCGTCCAGACGATCGACATCAGCGCCGTGAGCGAGTATGACATCTGCTTCCTCGATGGCCCGCTTACCGGTGCGCTGTTCAGCGACACATCCCTTGAAGTTGGCCAGAGAATCTTCATCGGCGGCAGCTACGTCAATCCCACCTTTACGCCGACGATGATTTCGCTGCGCCGCCAAGGCGTTTACGGCACACTCGTGCCGGGGAGCGTCACCGTAACCAGCGGCAACGCCGGAAACTTCCAGCTTTCGAACGGCGGATTGATCGGCTACGCTGCCAACGGGCCGGTGACCGTTTATACCGGTACCGATACTGTGTTCTTTAATTTGAGCGGCCTCAGCGCGCTTTCCGCCGACACCACTGCGGTGCCGCTGATCACGCGTGGTCTTTTGCTCGAAGATCCTAACCACCCCGGCACGATTGCGTTCTTTGCCGGTCTTGTGGCGGCTCCGCCGCAAGCGAACTAACTCGGCAAGCTGGCATTACCGATCGGGCGGCCGCGAGGCCGCCCGTTTCTTTTCTGCGCAGGCCGAAAAGAAAGAAAACGGAAGAAGAGACGAGGAAGGAAAAGGAAGGAAAGAGAAAGGGAGACTCTAAACAGTCTTCTTAGGGGCCCGTGCCCTTGCAACCAGCTTGATAGTCTTCGGAGGTTTGCTGTCATGGCTCCCGCCGCAATTCGGGCACACAACCTTGGCGTTCTTCTCGGCCATTTCGTGCAAGAAGGCGGAAAACGTTTGACCACAGTGCTCGCATAAAAGATCAGTCTGCTCGGCGCTCATACTTGTTCTCGCCACCTTGCCTCATATGATTTGTGGAGACCCTCGGCAGCACCTCCATGCCTCTCTATTTTAGGTCACTGCCATGCAACCCGTCCCACTCGCGTCCCATAGAATAAACAACAGCATGCCCCTCGGCCTCTACATTTCGGTCCCGTTCTGCCGGACCAAGTGCAGCTACTGCAACTTCGCCTCCGGCGTGTTCTCGAAGCCGGCTTACGAAAACTACGTTGGCCGTGTGCTCGAAGATATCGCCAGCTCGCGCCATCTAGCGGCCGAATTGGGATGCGCGCTCGACGCAAGTGCAGACTCCGTTTATCTCGGCGGAGGAACTCCGTCGATCCTCGACGCCGCGCAGCTACTGCGCATCTTTGCCGTCGTGCGCGGTCAGTTTGCGATTACGCCCGACGCCGAGATTACCGTCGAATGCGCTCCGGGCACGCTTACCTCCGCGCTCATCGAAACCCTGGTGCAATGCGGTGTGAACCGCGTGAGCCTGGGCGTGCAGTCTTTCGTCGATCAGGAAGCGCAATCGGTCGGGCGACTGCACAAACGAGCCACAGTTCTCGAAGAGATTGGCCGCCTGCGGGCGGCTGGCCTGAGCAATATCAACATCGATCTGATTGCCGGCTTGCCGCACCAGACGGCCGAAAGCTGGAGGTTCTCGCTGTCGGAGACGATTGCGACGGGCGCTCCACACGTGAGCGTTTACATGCTGGAAGTGGACGATGATTCCCGCCTGGGCAGGGAACTGATCGCCGGAGGCGCCCGCTACCACGCCCACTTCGTCCCCAATGACGACGCGACCGCGGATTTCTACCAGCAGGCATGTGAGATGCTAACTGCCGCGGGCCTCGCGCAGTACGAGATTTCCAACTTTGCCCGCGCCGCAACGGAGTCGCAAGACAACAAGTTACAAAGCAATGAGTCGCGCCATAACTTGAAATATTGGACGCGTCAGCCCTACATAGGTTTCGGCGTCGACGCCCACTCGATGCTCGCTGTCGATCATCACGAGGCAGGCCGTCCAATGGCTGTCCGCTTCGCCACCCCCGACTCGCTCGACGCCTACATGAATCGCGCGCCGCATACGGTGACGCCGGTCTCCGCGCAAGCCGCGATAGAAGAAAGTTTCTTCCTTGGTCTGCGGCTCAATCGCGGTGTCGATCTGGAAAGCCTGCGCAGAGAATTCAGCTCGGAGCAGGATTTCAACCAAGACGCCGCCGCCGTCTGGGAATCCGCCGTCAAACAGTCCGTGCACGAAGGCCTGCTCGAACAGCAAGGCACGACCGTCCGCCTCACGGCTCGCGGCCGTCTCCTGTCCAATGAAGTCTTTGCCAGATTTCTTGCGGAAGAAAAAGTGGGAACCGGCACGTGAATCCACGTTAGTTGGCCGATCGGTGCCGTTCGGCGTTGGCCTATCCGGTCCCCACCATTTCACAAACTGTGGGGAGGCCGATCCCCAAGATGGGAGGCTCAAATGCCAGAGCCTGTATCCCGGCCTCTCCCGTAAAATTCATCCACACAACGCGAAACTGCCCTCGTGACGCGCCGAGCTGAACGTCGAGCACTTCTCCGGTCTGGACCTTCGAGCGCACGCCCGTCAGAACTGCTCCATGATTGCTGACGTTCCGCACCCGCACCATCTCCGCGAATGGACGCGCCATCCTGTCGACTCCCCAGATGCGTACCGGCAACTCCAGGTTCAATCTGCGCTCTTTTCGCCGATCCATTTTTACTCCGGGTCCCGCTCAATGATTCAAGCGGATCATAACCAGAACCGCCCAAAAGCGAAACGTCACATCAGTTACACGCAAACGGTTCCCGAAGTTACGTTGCACGAGCAAGGGAATACTCGAGAGAATAACTGTGGATAATCTATATCGTGCAGCTATTACAAATCGCAGTTTAGTGTTTCGCGTGAAACATCTTTGATCCCAAACAAAGGACTTAGTCGAAGTCTTTCATCGAGCAGGCCCCCGGCCCGCGGGGGTCGCCGCATGAACCACAGGGTCCCGCGGGCATAGACGGCCGGGAGGTCGATCCACTCTTCGCCGAGACGGCGAACACGGAGAGCTGCGGCTCCAGATTCTTGCTCTGGCACTTCGGGCATTCGGCTTCTTGTTTGCCGAAGACCAGGGTCTCGAATGCGTGCTGGCATTCCTTGCAGACGTACTCAAAGATGGGCATGAAGAAAACTCCGCGAAGAAAATTCCTGTCTTCTATTTAAAATCAAAGAGTGGATACTTCGCAAACCCACGAGGAGACTCGTCCCTTCACCCCACGCCGCTGGTTGCGCGGCGGACACGTACAAACGGTTGCCAGCTTTTTGATCCGGCGGCATTTTCATTTGCCTGCGCCCGAGGAGCGGCTGATCGAAGTCGCGCCCGGCGTCCAGGTACTTTGCCACTGCCACTGGCAAGCGGATCGATCGCGCGCGCTGACCGTCATTATTGTGCACGGGCTTGAAGGGTCGAGCGATTCGCAGTACGTGCTCGGCATCACCGAGAAGGCGCTGGCCTTGGGGAGGAATGTGATCCGGTACAACCAGCGCAACTGCGGTGGCACGGACGCGCTCGCCCCCGTGCTCTATCACTCCGGATTGTCGAATGACGTCGCTGGGGTGGCGCGGGAGATCATTGCGCGCGACGGCGTGTCGCGCCTGGCGCTGGTCGGCTTCTCGATGGGCGGCAACCTCGTGCTGAAGTTGGCGGGGGAGTGGGGATCGCAGGCCCCGCCGCAGTTTTGCGCGGTCGCGGCGTGTTGTCCCGCGATTGATCTGGCGGCGTCGGCCGATGCGCTGCACGAACCCTCCAACAGAATCTACGAGACATACTTCTTGTGGGCGCTTCACCGGCGGATGCTGCAGAAGGCGCGGCTGTTCCCCGATCACTTCGATGTGAGCCGGCTGCGTGGTATCCGAAGTCTGCGCGAGTTTGACGACAAGGTGACGGCTTACTACTGCGGCTTCGCGGGGGTTGACGATTACTATGACCGCGCTTCGGCGGCGCACACGATCGAACGGATCGCAGTGCCGGCGCTGCTGTTGTACGCGGCGAATGATCCGTTCGTGCGCATCACGGCGGAGACGCGGCGGAAGATTTCGTTGAACCAGAACATCTCCTTCGTTGAGACGAGCGATGGCGGACACTGCGCGTTTGTGGGGGAGCCCGCCAGAGTGCCCGCTGGAGTGGGGAAGGGGAACGATGGTTGTTATCGCGACGATCGTTATCCCGACGACCAGTATGACGACGGTTATTGGGCGGAGAATGAGATCGTGAATTTCCTGCGCAGATTCTAATGGATGCGTTTGTGGGATGGGCCTCCGATGGATGTCGACTTCTCAATCGAGCTGGGGCGGGATGATCCGGTGCTGGATTTCCCATGGACTGACGCGGCGGGGAAGTTCGCTTATTTTGATTTGAAGCGGCGTCCGGAGTTGATGGCGCAAATCGAGGAGGCGGCGAAGTATCCCGAGTTGGGAGATTTCCTTCGGACGGTGAACTCGGCGCGCAGCATGGTGGAGACGGCGAAGTGCGATGCCTGGGCGACGAGGGAGTTGAACTCGGAGGAAGAAATCTACGATGCGTCGCATAAGTTTGCGAGTTATGTGGACGTGGTGTTTTCTAACATCGATATGCGTTTGTCTTTGCCCGCTCACGAACAGTTTGCTCGCAGGCTGGCTGAGTTGCTGCGGCGGACGCCGGAGACTCCTTCGTCGGCGGAGGTGTGCGTGCGGCGCTGTTACTTCGGGAAAGAGGGCGGCCTCCAGGAAGGTTTTTACTGCACTCTGTATGTGAGTGGGTACGGAAACGACGAGTCCATCGCGCGTCAGAATTGGGCAGTGGGTTTGAAGCTGGTGGGGAACGCGATCGTGCAGCTGTCGGCGGGTACGTCTACCTTTTCCTGATTACAGTTCAGGGCACACTTTCCGGTCGCCCAGCCCCCCGCAGCGCCGAACACGTTGGTAACTTGGAACGATTCGGCCTGTTAGCGGACAATATTGATAGACGCCGCAACCTCTCTTCTCTCGCGACCCCCAAGGGAGGGCGGCGCATAAGGCTATGTCCTCACATCGGGGGTAATTCATGGCTACAACTAAGATCGAAAGAGCAGGGGTTGGTTTTGGCATTGGCCGGCAGAGTGGGTCGATCGTAATTGAAGTTCGCCCCCACCATGACACCATTTCCGCGCTCCGGGGCGTCCAGGTTAGCTTCGAACTACTCAATGGAACCACGCTCGAACAAGCGAAGAAAATCCTGGATGTGCTGAACGAGACCGTAATTGGTGTGCTGGTTACAACCGCATCGGCCGACAAGACGGAAGCGGCGGCGGGCTGACCCGGCCGAAACAAGACTCGGAGACGCTGAAACTCGAAACCGCAGGTGGCACCTATGGATGATCGCAGAAGCGAACGCTTTGGGCGATACGAGATCCTGGCCGAGTTGGGCCGGGGCGCCATGGGGGTTGTCTACAAAGCGCGCGATCCCAAGATCAATCGAGTGGTTGCCGTAAAGACGATTTCTTTGGCTGGCCAGCCGCCGGAAGAGGAACGCGAATATCGCGAGCGTTTCTTTCGCGAAGCGGAAGCGGCGGGGCGCCTGTCGCATCCGGGGATCGTAACCATCTTCGACGTGGGCGAGGAACCAGAGACGCGCGCTCCTTACATCGTAATGGAGTTTGTTGGGGGGCAGTCCCTCGATAAGCTGCTGTCGCAAAACGACCATAAGTTGCCGCTGGAAACAGCGCTACAGCTAGCGCTCGAACTGGCGGAAGCGCTGGATTGCGCTCATGGCCAGGGCGTGATTCACCGTGATCTGAAGCCCGCGAATATATTGTTGACTGAAGATGGCCATGCCAAAATCGCCGACTTCGGAGTGGCTAAGCTGAACCTCGCCAACCACACTTTGGCGGGACGTGCGTTGGGGACGCCCGCTTACATGTCGCCCGAACAATTGAATGGCGAAGCGGTGGACGGACGGTCGGACCTGTTTTCTCTGGGTGTCGTGCTATACACGATCCTGACAGGTTACAAGCCGTTTCAAGGCAATAGCGCCACCACGGTCTCGTTCAAAGTGGTCAACCGAGAACCGATAGCGGCGACCGTGCTCGATGCTGAGTTGCCGCAGGGACTCGATTACATCATTGCGCGAGCCATGGCGAAGGATCCCGCCGAACGTTATCAACGCGGCATGGAGATGGTGCTGGATATCCAGCATTTGCAGGAAGGACGAGAGCCGTGGAGCAAGGCAAAGCTGCCAGTTTCGCCTGCGGGCAGAGGCGCCGCTCAAACGGCGAATGAAAGAGGTAAGTCGTCGCTGGGCCAACTGGGGATTGCAGCTAAACTCGGGTCGAGCCGGCGCACCCTGCCTCCGAAACACGGTACAACAAAGGATCTGTTAGAGAAGATGCGGAAGAGGTCCTTAGTCGGTGTTTTTCTTTTAGTCGGACTTATCTTTGGAATTCGAGTAATTTCGACCCGCGGCCACCAAGTGCCACCTCGAGCCGACGAGCCAGTGACAACGGCCAAGCGGCTAACAGCCGCTGAGGCGATAGCAGCCGCCGAGGCCATGACAGCCGACGAGCGAGTGACTCCAGGCGAGCCAGTTGCCGCTGCCCCGCCGATCCAAACCACTCCGACGCCGAGTCGGCCACGCCCGAGGGCGATCGCTTCGGTTGCCAAAGCTGCGACAAATACAGGGAAATCTGCCGGGGTGGAGAGCGCGAGTTCCCCGGCGGTTTCTCCGGCAACGCCTCCAGCGATGTTGGAAATCGAGGTCGACCATAAATTTGCGGAGGCTCAGCTCTCGATCTGGGTGGATGATCAGCTGGCTTATCAGCATGCGCTCGAAGGAACGGACACAAAACATCTGGTCGTGTTCCACCACGTTCAAGGTCATGAATTGCACGCTATGCAGCTGTCTCCGGGGAAACATCGTCTCCGGGTGCAGGTGACCTCTGCGGGCGCCATTTTTGACCAGTCGGCGACGGTGGCGGGCGAGTTTGCCAGCGGGCAGGAGAATGTTCTGCGGATCAATTTCAATAAGCACGGCGAGATGAAACTGAGCCTGCAACAGTAAAAGCTGGCGCGAACCGGGCACGGGCATCGTGCGGACTTCGTTCGACGGACATCGCCCTAAACTGAGATCCGTGTACGTACACCCACACCTTACGCGGGCTGGACCCGGCGGATCGTGTTTTTCCAGTTCGTCACCTTTTTCTTCCAGTCGATTCTTGTACGGAGCAGGGAGAGAATCAGCATGAATAGGAAAATCTCCAGAAATCCTCGCGAGGCGGTGAAGATGGTTTGGGCTCGCTTGGGGAGCAGGGAGAAGCGTCCGTAGACGAACTCTATGTGGACCCAGTAGACGAGTAAAGAAGTCTGGCCCAGTTGGATCAGTGGACTGAAGCCGAGAGTCGCCAGGCCCCATTGGCACCAAACATAAGTCAGGAAGGCAATCACCAACAGGAGACCTATGCGCATCATTAGGAAGTTAGGGCTGGTGTGCCAGTAGTCATAAGTGGAGTAGAGATGGTAGGAAGAGTGGTCGAATAGGTAGGCTGCGCCGATGGCGATGGCGCCGATGCAGGCTAAGATCGCCAGAGTCTGGGTGGCATGGGCGCGGGCTCGGTCGCTGAAGAGGATGAATCCGGCGGCCAGACCAGCGAAGGCGAAGGCGGCCCAGGGAAACAGAGGGAAGAGCCAGGATTGTGGGGCTCCCAGGTTATGACATCCATCGACGTAAGACTCCAGCGGCCAAGGCAGCCATGTGGGACGCCATGTAGTGTAGAGGGGCGGAGTTAGCAGGGCTATGAGAGACGCGGCGGTGACGGCGGCAGCCGCCATCGTGAGTTCGAAGGGGCCAGGGACACAGGCGACAGCCGAGCTACGCTCGGCTTGGACTCTTCGACTTTGCTCAAGGCAGGCTTGCGAGGGCGAACGTCTCCACGCGTGCAGGACTATGCCACAGAGTAGCGCCATCAGAATCATGGACAGACCGATGATGTTCAGTACGTCAACTCGGAGTAAGTCGGACCACGGGGCCCATCCCCAGGCAATGACAAATTCTTGCAGGCGGAGCAGGAGTCCGAAGACGAAGATTTCGGCGCCGCGGCGGGCCATGGTGCGCGTGATTTCGGCGGGACTCAAGTTCTTGCGAATGAGTTTGCCGGTGACGAGGGCGAAGGAAACTCCGGCTAGGAAAAGAAAGAGGGGCGCGGGCAGAGTGCCGAGGAGTTGCGATCCTTTGAGGAAGCTGGTATTGCGGGCATCGCCTCCCAACCAAGCGTCGTAACAGTGAGTCTGAAACATGAGGACGCAAGCCAGGCCGCGCATCCAGTCGATCCAGGCGAGACGGGAAGAAGGCGCCGAGGTCACGGACGAGAGTGTAACGTGCAGGCCGGGGTGGGGCCAAGGTAAAAGGCGACGGGCGCCCGTCTCTCCATTGGCTTACTTCTTGTTTGCGGCCTTAATCTGCTGGACCAGCGTGTCGATCCCTTCTGAGGTCAGTTTGCCGGCGTACTTGGGCATGCGGCCTTTGCCACTGTTGATGATGTTGCGCAAGTCGTCGGCGGAGGTGGCGGCGGTTCTGTCGGAGAGGAGCGATGGTCCGCCGAAGTGGCGGCCCTCGGCGGCTTTGCCGTGACACTTCGCGCAGTTTTTCTCAAAGACAGGGTTCGCCGTCAGGGTCGCGGCCGACGGCTGGGTTTGAGCGGAGACCGCAAGGAGTGTGAAGAACAAAGAGCACATTGCGATGTTGAGTCGGGATGTTTTCACGTTGAACCTCGTCGAGGTTGATTAGGGTAAAGAACTTGGATGCCTTAAGAGGGCTTCGGGGTGTCTGCGAGACTTGAGGCTCAGTGGTTGCGCCCGCCCGTCGCGGTGACTTAGGTTGTTTACACCCTCCGGACAGAGGCGTGCTAGCATCTCCTAGAAACCTGTCAGGACGGTCATGAGACACCGCCATCCCCTTGCGATCGTGAAGTTCGTAGCGAGCGTTGCCATGCTGCTGGCGATACTTGGCGTTGGGATCTTTGTCTCGCCGAAACTCGCATTTGCCAAGGATGAGCCCAAGTGGATTGAAGTGCATTCCACGCATTTTTCGGTGCTCACCGACGGGGGCGAAAAGCACGGCCGGGAAGTTGCTTTGCGAATGGAGCAGATGCGGTCCGTCTTCGGACAGCTGATACTGAAAGAGAAGTTGAAAATGCCGGTGCCGATCACCGTCGTGGCGCTCAGGAGCGACAAGCAGTATGGCTTGATTGCTCCGGCGAAACAGAGCATGGCAGCGGGGTTTTATGTGCCAGGCTCGGATCGGGTCTATATCATCCTGAATTTGTTTGAAGCCGATCCGTGGCAGGCGGTGGCGCATCCGCTGGCGCATTATCTTTTGAATTACAACTACCCACCGGCGCAAGGGTGGTTCGACGAAGGGCTGGCGGAATATTTTGGATCGATACACATCGGCAAGCAAGTGGAGATCGGAGCCGATCCGGAGCTTCAGCCGGAGTGGCACGAGGACATCTTCGATGAAATGCGGCGGGACGCGAAGGCGCCACAGTCGCTGACGCAACTGTTGAGTTCGCCGGTATGGCTGTCGATGGTGGACCTGTTCACGATGAAGCATGATAGTTCGGGGACGCGCGAGGGCACGCACAACACCTTGTACTACGCGCAGTCGTGGATGGTCGTCCACTATCTCCTGAATAAGAATAAGATGCCGGAGGTGGGAGCTTACTTCGACCTGGCGCTGAATCAGAAAGTGCCGGTGGAGAAGGCGATGGTGCAGGCCTTTGATATGACGCCGGAGCAGATGGAACAGGCGGTGAAGACTTACTTCAACACGCTGAGCGGGTTAGGCATTGCGCTCGATCAGTCGAAGAAGCCAGTTGCGAATCCTGTGGATATTCAGCAGCCGGATCATTTCGCGATTCCGTTTGAAGCTGACGACCTCGGGATGGCGGTCAGTCCAGTGAAGGATGAGGAAGCAAAAGCGGTGATTGACGATGTGATGGCGCGCATTCCGGAGCACCGCGATCAAGCACTGCAGGATTTGCAGCAGTTGACGGAGGATCCAAAGGACAATGAAGCGGCGCATCGCGGACTGGCACGGGAATATTTGCGGCAGAGGAAATTTGACGCGGCTTCCGACGAACTGGATAAGGCGACGGAACTGAATCCGCGCGACCCATGGATTTGGTATTACCGTTCGGCGCTGAAGTATCAGAAGGCGCAGACGACACGGCAGGAGATGCAAGGGCTGGCTAACATGATGCAGGATCTGCGGGCCGTGGCGGATTGGTATCCCGAGTTAGCCGACGCTTATAACATGCTGGGAATGGCGCGAATAGAAGGAGGCGGATTCGCCTCGGCGCTGGAGGCGCAGCGGCAGGCGATCGCGTTGGCGCCACGCAATGTCGAGTACCAGTTCAACCTGGGACAGATTTATGTTGCAGGGAAGAAGTGGGATCTGGCGCGGGATGTGTTTACGCGGCTCAAGGCGGGACCAGATCGGGCGGCGGCAGCAGCGGCAAAGCAACAATTGGACGACTTAGAGACGCTGCAGAAATATGGAGTGCGTCCGCAGCGAGCGGGGGAAAGCGCAGCTCCGGCGGGCGCGGCCAGCAGTCCTTCGGCAGGGACGAACGCGCCTGCGGTCGCTGCGAGCTCCGCGCAAGATCAAGACGATGATTCCGATGCGGCGCCGAAATCAGCGCCCCCCAAGCCGGGGACGACTGGGCCGGTGCAATTTCTGAAGGGCAAGATTGTAAGCAGCGACTGCACTAAGCCTCCCGAGGCTACGGTTACTATCTTGAGTGGCATGACGACTTATAAAATGCATGCCTCGGATTATAAGTCGCTGCTGGTGA
>CAVRNL010000016.1:0-118645 GCA_963722485.1 uncultured Acidobacteriaceae bacterium | reverse complement strand
GTTCTGTGCCTGCGGGGCCCCACTCGTCACATTCGTATTGCTGCTCCTCTTTCGATCACGGGTGCGCTGTGGTACCAGGGCGAGCAGAACTCAGAGCGCGGATTCCAATACCGCAAAATCCTACCCGCGATGATTGCGGATTGGCGAAAACTCTTCGGACAGGGCGATTTCCCCTTCTACATTGTCAGCTTGCCGACCTTCCGGCAGCGCAGCGAGACTCCCACCGACGACACGTGGGCTGAGACGAGAGAGTCGCAGGCGATCACAGCCGCCAGCATTCCTAACTCATGTCTGGCAGTCACCATCGACACAGGTGACCCCGAAAATCTTCATCCCAAGGATAAACAGCCTGTTGGGGAACGCCTCGCCTTGTGCGCGCTCGCGAAACGCTACGGCAAGAAGCTAGCTTATTCCGGTCCAACGCTCGCTTCCGTCGAACGCCTTTCCGGCTCAATCCGACTGCACTTTGCACACTCGGATGGGGGTTTGATCGCGAAGGGAGCGAAGTTGGAAGAGTTCGAAATTGCCGGTGAAGACCGGAAATGGTATTGGGCCGAGGCACGCATCGAGGTCGACACGGTCGTTGTCTCATCGCCTTCGGTGCCCAATCCCAAGGAGGTCCGCTACGCCTGGCAGTCGAATCCAGCAGCGACTCTCTTCAATGGCGCTGGATTACCAGCCGGACCGTTCCGAACGGATACCTGGCCGGGGATCACTGAGGGACAGCGACCTTACTGACAACCGGTGAAATTGCCGCCGTCCGGAAGACACAGTCTCCTTGGACAGAACTGCCGCGGTTACTTAACCAGCGCATCGGCCGCGTTGGCTGCCAGAATCCACCTGCTGGCGACATCAATGACGTATTCATCCTCGAACCAAAGGAATCCGAAGTCGTCGATGCATTCCGGGAAATCGGGTTTGATGATGATGTAGCCGGGAATCACGCCGCCTGGAATGAAGGTGTTGTCAGCACGGTTGTTTCCGTAGGCCTTCAGCTTCGAAACCGTCCCGACGGACGACACATACGACGTGCTCGATACCGGATGCGTGCCCAGTATGTAGTTGGCGGCGCGCAGCGTGTAGTCCGTGCCGACGATCTCGGGGAATGCCTTGTGCAGAAAATACATCCGGACGCCGAGATCGGCGACGGCGATCGAGCCGCCCCAACCGCCCCGGCTAGGCGGTACGCCGAACGGAGTAGTCGCAAGTTCGGTGTCTAACTCAGCCACATAGGATCGGACAGCCGCTTCGAGTTGTGTCTTGAAGTCCGCGTCCATGTAGGGCAGGGCGCGTACGGCCGTCCAGCCACCGAACCCGAACTGCTGTCGAATTGACGGAAACATCTCCCGGAGCCGCTTCTTATAGACCTCGCCTCCGTTAGTAGCGATCAGCAATTCCAAGGTGGCTTTCCACTCCTCATTCCGGACCATCTGTTCCGCGAAATTCGCTGGCACACCCTGGCCTGGCGGAAGTTGGATAGCGGTAGGATGAGCATGTTCCTCCCCCCACAGCTTGATGGCAGTATCCAGGCACTCCTTGGCCAGCGCATCGTCCCAGCCCTTGAGCGCCTGCGACGCGGCGGCCAGCGAGGCGGCGGCGCCGTATTGCAGACGCGCCTCCTTAGTCGTGAACGCCCACCGGTCGTCCGGAATGCCGGAGAAATTCCCAGCTACCTCGTGCGGACCAAGTTTCTCGGAGTAGATTCGTCCATCCGTCTTCGACGCAGCATCGCCCAAGTGTGTGTACTCCCTCAGATTGGGCTCCATGATTTCGGGAACCGGGTGACCGATGGATTTGATCTGTCCGAGCACTTGCAGGATGCCGTGCTTAATCTGCTGCACAGCGTCTGGAATTCCGTCCGGCCGATGCATCTCGACCGTTCGGGCAGTTTCGTCAACCGCAAGCTCGTCCCACTTCAGATCGAACTCTTTGTATGCGAGGGCCAGGTCCTGAATGACCGCGTATTGACTCTCGGCACGAATGTCGTAGTCGCCCGCGTCATACCAGCCGCCCACGTTCAAGCCTGGGATGTGCTGGCCGGGCTGGAACGGCGAATCGGTGTTTGCGCCCATCCAGGCCCCGTCGAAATGTTGGGTGTTCAGGGGCGCCTGCCGAGCATCGTCGAGGTGCGAAATTCCGTGCCACAAACGATAGCCTTCCCGCACTGAGACGTGGTCCATCTCCACCGCAAGGTAACCATCCAGACTGGACTGCCAAGTTCGGCTGTACACATCCTTGGCGATGCGAAACAGGTTGGTTCGCTGGCCCGCGTATTCGATCACGTAAAGGCCGGGGTCGGTTACGGCGGAGAAATCGAACTTCGCATAGGTGTAGCGCAACCATGGCGTCGGGGCGGAGATCGGGCCTTCGAAGGCTAGCTTGTAGGAGCCGTCTTCCGCCAGGCGGAGCGCCTTCGCTGTCTTGGGCGCGTCGAATTTCGGGTCCAGTTCGATGACGGCAACCTTCGGGAAGTTGGGAGGATAGCCGACCTGGCTGTGAGCGACCATTGGCGGTCGTGTCCAATTGGGGATCACACTCGGATGGATGTGCCAGACCACCGCTCCCTCGGTCTTACCCGAAGGAATCAGCGTGCGCAGGACGAACCAGCCGTTTTGCGCGCGGTCGCGGCCGTCATAAAGAGCCAGCGGACTAGTTTCGGAAGTGATGCTGATATGGTGCAACAAATCTTCCGGAGCAAACACGATGCTCTTTCCTATGACCAGGGGAAGGGGCTCAGTGTAGCCCTTCGCTTCATCCCACTCCTGCTGGTACGCCAGTTTCTTGGGATCCTCGGCCGAGGGCAGAACCTTCCGCATCGGGTCCTGCGGGCTGCGCGGAAAGATGCCGAATGCCGTGCCGTCCACTGCGTACGTTTTATCGACGTACACCGACGGTAGAAACTCCAGGTTGAAACCTGCGCGACCGGCCAACTTTTCAGGGAGCGGCTTGTCCAGATTGACGCTGACCCGCACGCCTCCAGGTTCAGCGGCGACTTCGAGACGATAGTCCATCTGATAGGCGGGGAACGACAAGTGGGCGGTGAGACGATTGTGTTCCTTATCGGCCTGACGGCCCTTGAGCTGCGCAACCAAATCCCACTGCTCTGGGGTGGGCATTAGGCGCACATCGCCGTTCGTGGCGATGCGCTCTCCATGGAGAATCATCTCCATAGCGGTGTTCTTCTGGTCCACAAAAATGGGGTGGTAGATGCTGTCGTACAGCATCACGTTGAAGCCCTGCGTGTTCAGGTAGCCGCTGTCGGTTACCTGCATTGCAAAATCCGAACTGAGTAGGGGAAGACTTATAAACAGGACAGCTAAAAGGACGGCTTGCGATCGAGAAAACCGGAATCGAGGAAGCATAATCATAATAATAATGAGAACCAACCCTTTCAGATGCCTGAGAGCTTCCGAGTCGCTCGCCCGTCTCGGGGTGGAATAGGCAAACGACTACTACTGACGACCTGCCATCGAAACCGATCGTGCATAGAATGACCGCTCCTATTTCTCACCCTTTTCCCGTCCTATAGCCATACGTCGAGCTTGTCAACGACAACTCGCCTGGAAACAGAGGTTCTGGCTGAAAAACGGGATCACGTGATTCTGGAAGCGATCGGCGACCTTGCTCGTATGAGTGCCCTCGTACACCTCGAACCTGTTCGCGATTCCGTACTTATCAAGAACTTCGTGCAGTTTGACGGTATCGACGCGTAAGCCGTCCTGGTCACCGACATCGATCGAAATGCCGCGATACTCGCGCAGATTGTCGATGTACTGGTCAATAAAGGCAAGCGGCGCGTTCGCCGTCCACTTCGCGAGCACATCCAGCTGAGGTTGGCCGTCTTTTGTCGGCAGATCAAGATACAGCGGCGGATTCTTTGGATTGGGTGACCACGCCGCCGCAGTCGCCAGTTGCGCACGGGGAAAGAAGGGCAGCTTTGCCGAATCTTCCGGTCTCTTCACGGCCTCCAGAGCTTTGGCCATTTCTGGATCCACAGATCCGGCCTGCCGCGGAGACAGGCAGCACGGGCTCATGATGTAGAGGCTGCCGAACACATCGGAATGCTTCATGCCAATGCGCGTCGCGCCGTACCCTCCCATGGAGTGGCCAACCAGGCCGCGGCTTGCTCGATCGGGAATCGTGCGGTAATGAGCGTCGATGTACGCGACAACATCATGCGCAATGAACCGCTCGAAGTCTCCGGTGGTGACCGAACTCGAATACATGGAACCGTTGTGCAACGTTTTCGAATCGGGCAGCACGACGATCATCTCTTTCGCACCCTGCGCAAAAGCGCCTTCAATTGTCTGCGGCACGTGAATCTCGTGGGACCACTGTTCCGCGCCGATGGAATACCCGTGCAGTGCGTATACGACGGGATAGCGGCGATCCTTGTCTTTCTGGTAGCTGGGTGGCAAGAACACCAACACGTCGCGGTCAACGGCATCTTTCTCCAAATTCCCTTCGAGAGCGCTGCCATGTATCCTTATGTGCTCGACCGCCACAGGCTGCGCTCCGGGAACGGCCGCAGGCACGTCAGTCTGGACTTGTGCCGCAACACGAGACCCCAAGCCCACAGTCATTGCCAGCGTTATCACGTAAAGCAATTTGTTCGCTATCATCAACGCCCCTCCTTGAAGACTCATCACGGACACGAATGCAGTGGGCTGGGTACCGTCGGTCCGCGCAGGAGTAACGTTAGGCCACATTACCCGCGCCCGATCGGCATTTTAGGTTTCGAAACAACCAAATTTCACCGTTCCACTACCGAAATTGCCTTCCCCGTGTACTCCACAGTCTTGTCGGGGTTGGCCACTGGTGCGGCTGAAGCGCCGTGCCCGGCAGACACCCAGACGATTCTGATTTGAATGCTCGCAGGCATTTCGGGGTACTCGCCCTTTCGATCACCGATCGTTAGAGTTCTGGTGGACTCGGCCCAACGCAATGGAATGACAGCATGCGCGCCCTTTTCGTAGTCGTAGCTGTCTCCAGCATCCTGGTACAGATCGAACGTGCCGTCGGCTCCCTTGTAAATCCGAAGCTCGATGGGTCCTGCGGGCTTCTCACTCGTGTACTCAATTTCTGGGCCGAGGGGGATGATCGAACCGGCGCGTACGTAGAGTGGAATGCGGTCGAGAGGAGCATCCGCGTCAATTTCACGGCCTCCCTTCTGCGATGCTCCCGTCCAGAAGTCGTACCACGCTGGAGAATCTGGCAAATACAGAGTTCTGCGAGTAGCGTCTGGCTGCAGCACCGGGCTGACAAGGATTGCAGGTCCAAACATGAACTCATCCCCGACGTCGCGCGTATTTGGATCAGTCCGCCAGTCCATCACGAGCGGCCGCTGGATCGTGTAGTCCTCATTGGTGACGCGCCAGGCGAGGGAGTAGATATAGGGCATCAGACGATATCGAAGCTTGTCATAGTTGACGAGGATCGGCCGAACTTTGTCGAACGCCCAGATCTCATTTTGCTGCCGGTGCCCGTGAGTACGGAAAATTGGACAAAATATTCCGTACTCGAACCATCGTGCGTAGAGTTCCTGGAATTTTGGATCATCCAGAGGATTGTCGTGCGGCGGCCAATAGCCTCCGATGTCAGTTGTCCAATAGGGATAACCGGAAAGCGCGAAGTTCAGCCCGGCGGCAACCTGATGGCGCAAACCCCAATACGAGCTATAGACGTCGCCCGACCATACCGTCGCTCCAACTCGTTGTTGGCCTAAGAAAGCGGATCGCGTCAGAAGAAAAACCCGCTTCCGGTCGGTCGTCGCCTTCCAGTGCTGCTGGATTCCAAGAGTATGAGTGAACGGGAATATGTTCGTGTACTCGGCTCCGTTGCCAATCGCAATTTGCTTGTTGCTGAGAATCGCATCGCCCATGTGGGGCCAGTATTCTTCGGGTTCTGCGCTGTCGAGCCAGAACGCATCCCAGCCCTCCGAAAACAGTTTGCTGACCAGGTTATTCCAATAGAAGTCGCGCGCCTGCGGATTGGTCGAGTCGTACACGTGAGCATTCGGCACGTCGAAGTGTTTGGCGGCGAGTTCCTGGTAATTCTGCGACTTCGTATCGAAGAGTCCCCACACCGACAACATCGCGTGAACGTGCTCATCGTGCAGTTGCTTCAGTTCGCCAGGGACATCCGGGAAGTTGGAATTGAATACAGGATCGCCTTCCGTTTTCCACCAAAACCAGTCCTGCACGATGGCATCCAATGGAATGTGCTCTTCACGGTAACGATGCGCTATGCCTAAGACCTCGTCTTGGGAGACGTAGCGATCCTTCGACTGGAAAAAACCATACGCCCATTCGGGAAGCATCGGCGTGTGCCCGGTGAGGTTTCGGTATTCATGGATCATTTCATCCATTTCGGGACCGTAAATGAAGTAGTAATCCACGGCATGCCCTGCGAGCGAACGCAAGTTCAGTTCAAGTGGAAAACGATTGTCGACGTAGGTAAGGGAAGCGGTGTTCCACATCAACGCGTAGCCCTTGCTCGACAAGAGCAAAGGAATTGCAACATCGGTGTTGTTCTGGCCGAGTTCGACGGTTGCTCCGCGGTAATTGAATAACCCGCTCTGATGCTGTCCCAGGCCGTAGAACCCCTCCGCGAAGTCCGGCGCAAATCTGTCTTCGACGTGCAATGTTCTCTCGCCATTCAACTCGACGGGCTCATAGGTGCGAGGATTGGAGTTTCGCTCCCGCAAAACGGTCTCGCCCGCCAACGTGCTGTATTGGACGTTTCCCCACTTCAGCGAAAACTCGATCTTCAGAGCGTCGGTTGTGAGGACGGCCGCATCGGCGGTCTGCGATATTTGGAACTTTGCGCCTGGGCACGACTCTTTCGGATCGAGCATCCATGGCTGGTTCCGTCCGATGGAGCCGGACGGATTGGGAGTAGCGACAAAATGTATGACGGCGGAACGACAAACAGAAATATGAACCTGCTCGGCGCCCACCGAGACCGTCATACCATCCGGAGCCGGCGCATACTTCACAGTGGGCAGTGGAGGCGTTTCCCATAGCTGGGCCCGTGCATCCGTTGGACTCCAGAGGAAACAGCACAGCGCGAGAAGGAGAGAACTTCTGACGCGGAATAGCCTTGGACCGATAACTCTTACGACGTTTATTGCGCGAAATACTTTTGCCGTTATCATCGTTACCCTCTTCCAAAAGACTCTGCCAAACGCGCTACTCCGGCAACCTCCTGGTTCCTTTCACTTGAAACGTTCCCGAGACCGACGGCGCTTCGGTATTCGGCTGGCCACCCCCAATCGAAACGGAATACTTGCCTTCCGCAACGATCGGCTCACCCGCTTCGCTGACCATGCTCAAGTCCCGTTCTCTCAGTTCGAAGCGCACCGTCTGCGATTCGCCGGGCATCAGATGAACGCGCTTGAATCCACGAAGCGCACGCAATGGCGCACCCGCCACGTTCGGGAATGCGAGATATAGCTGCGCCACCTCATCTCCTTCTCGTTTGCCAGTGTTGGTAACCTTCACTTCCGCAGTGAGAGGATCGCCCGCCTTGATTGCGCTCTTCGGAAGACTCAGAGAGCTGTAGGAGAACGTCGTGTAGCTCAGGCCATATCCAAACGGATACAGCGGCTTGCCCTCGAAATAGCGATAGGTACGCCCTTTCATTGCGTAATCTTCGAAGGGCGGCAACTGTTCGACGCCGGTGTAGAACGTGATTGGAAGTCGCCCGGCTGGATTGTTCTTGCCGGAAAGAGTCTCCGCGACGGCCGCGCCGCCTTCCTCGCCCGCGTACCAAGACTCGAGAATCGCATTGGCGTGTTCCCTGGCCCAGTTCACGGCGAGCGCGCTGCCGTTGGCGAGCACCAGAACTACAGGCTTTCCAGTCGCGGCCACCGCTTCGAGCAACTCCTCCTCGGGTTTCGGCAGATCGATACTCGTGCGGTCGCCACCGTTGAACCCTTCTTCGCTGACCGGCATTTCCTCGCCTTCAAGTTCGCTGGTGATTCCCAGCACTGCTACGACAACGTCCGCACCTTTTGCCGCTGCAATCGCTTGAGGGCTGGGCTTGGGATCGTACTTCGACCAGATGAGCTGCGCTCCTATCGGGCCCGCCTTGGGTTTCGAGTATTCCACCTTGAGCGGGACCTTCTTCCCCTGCTCTAGATGAACGTGCCCGACTTTTGCCTCCCCCGCGTCGTCGGCACCGGCCCACCCCTGAGCGACGGGTTTCTCATTCACTGAGACTTTCGCGAACCCAGCTTGAAAACGCACGCCAATGCTGTAGTCTCCTGTCTCGGTGGGCGTGAGAAAGCCGTTCCACTCAGCCCGCAGCGGATACTTGCCCGTGGCCTCTTGGGGAATGTCTTCCGCCTTCAAGGCAACTGTGGTTACGTCGCGGGTGGCGAGAATGGTCGGCTTTCCGCCGAATATCTCCCCAGTAGCGAACTCCAGCTTGAGGCCCGGCTGCCCTTCGCTGGTAGTGAACACCGACGCGGGAACTGCGTCGCCATCTTTGCGCAGCAATTGCGTCCCCGGGACAAAGCTGATCTGCGCTTCAGGAAATTCCGCCTTAAGGCCCTCCAGCACAGAAACTGTGTGCGTCGGAACGCCGTTGTAGTTTCCCAGCAGGTATTTGGTCTGATCTGCGAGCGGCCCAACCAATGCGATTTTGAGCGCTCCTTGTTTCAGGGGAAGCGTGCCGTCATTCTTGAGCAGCACCATGGATTCATTGGCGAGTGCACGCGCCATCGCACGATGCTCGGCATTATCGAGTTCTTTTTCGTCAATCTTCGAATAGGGAACCATCTCCGGCGGATCGAACATACCCAGCTTCATTCGCGCCGTGAACAGCCGGACCAGCGCGGTATCGATCTCGCTCTCCTTTAAGAATCCTTGCTTATATGCGTCGAGGTACGGCCTGTAGTCGTGGTCGTCTTTTACCTTTGCGAAGTCAACGCACTCGTTATCCATGCCGCGTTGTACGGCCAGTGCGGAAGCTTCAGGCTGGGTCTTGGTGAAGTGATGATCCCGAAAGATGTTGTTGACTGCGTCGCAATCCGAAACTACATAGCCCTGAAAACCCCACTTGCCGCGCAGCCGATCCTGCAGTAGAAACTCGTTTACGCAAGCCGGCTGCCCATTGATGCTGTTATAGGCGCACATCACCGAGCCGGCCTTCCCCTCCGTCACCGTCGCACGGAATGCCGGCAGGTAGGTGTCCACTTCGTCATGCTTGCTGACGTTCACGTCAGCCCGGTGGCGCGTCGGCTCGGGGCCACTGTGCACCGCGTAGTGCTTGGGAGTCGAAATGACACGATAATATTTCGGATCGTCGCCTTGCATGCCGGTGACAAACGCCACGCCCATGCGCGCCGTCAGAAATGGATCTTCGCCGTAGGTTTCCTGTCCGCGTCCCCAACGGGGATCGCGAAAGATATTGATGTTCGGCGCCCAGAAGTCCAGTCCTTCAAAGATGTCGCTGTGCCCATCGCGCATGCCTCGAACGTAGCTGGCGCGCCCTTCAGTGCCGATCACGATGGCCATACGGTGGATCGCATCGGTGTCAAAGGTTGCGGCCAGGCCGACCGGCTCGGGAAACTCGGTGGTTCCGTCCCGAGCCACGCCATGCAGCGCCTCGCTCCACCAATCGTAGTCAGGCACATTCAACCGCGGCACCGCCCGCGATTGGTTTACCAGTTGAGACACCTTTTCTTCCACGGTCATGCGATGAACCAGGTCCGCCGCCCGCTGCTCTGGCGACAGGGTTTGGTTCAAATATGCAGGTTGCGCGGCGTTTTGCGCGTACAGGCCGCTGACGGCTAAAACGATAACAATCGAAATCAGAACTCGCGAGTTAGGTACGTTCATATCTTCTCCGTTAATGTGGCCCAAAAGAATTAGTAGATGGGAAAGTCCGCTCCATCAGGAATTGCTCTCATGAATCTCGTGGTACACGGAATACCGCTCATGCACAATGCTCGACAAAGGCACAAATGCCACGGCTTGATTTTGTGAAACCGCGTGGAACGTGAGCTTGCCGCCCGCCGGTTCGAGCCAACTCGCCGGGTCGTCGAGCTTGCCCTTGAATTGCACCGTGGGCGAGGGCTCCTGCTTTTCCTCCGAAGTAAAGTGACGGTACCACTTCTCCCGCGGTTCTTCTTCGAAGCGGGCGGCCAATACCAGGGGGCCGTACATCGCCGCCTGCAGACTTTCCTTGTCGGGCATGGGTGCCGCGTGCAAGGACATTGGAAGGCTCAGTTCGATGCGGTCCCCGTTCTTCCAGGGCCCGCGCAGAACCAGGTAGCTGCTTGCATCTGCGAACGCGGGAATAGCACGCCCATTCACCTTGACGCTGCCGTTTTTCGCCCAGTACGGAACACGCAATTTCAGATCGACATCGACAGTCCTTGCCGCTGACACGACCAGCGTGGTTCCTTGTTCTTCCGGGAAAGAGGTCTGTTGCGTAATGCGAATGCCTTGCTCTGGCCAGTTCACCTCCGAGGCGACATAGAGGTTGACGAATATGGAATTGCCATCGTGGAAATAGATCGTGTCCGTTAGCTTGGCGAACTCCTCCGCGCCCGTACCGTTGCAGCACCAGAAGGAGTCGAACGGCTTGGCGTAGATTTTGGAGTAGCCGTTTCCGAGCGGCAGGTAGTAGACGGTTGTACCGGTTTCAGGATCGATGGTTCCCATGCGATGGTTGAACAGCACACGTTCGTAGTAGTCCATGTACCGCGCTTGCGGCGACCAGGCGAACAGGTGCCGCGTAAGTTTCAGCATGTTGTAGACGCAGCAATCTTCAGCTGTGTGCGGACTGAGCTGAGTGGAGAGAACGCCGGGCTCCGATCTCCAAAGCTCGAAATTGCTGGTGCCACCGGTGCAGTACGAGCGCTCGCTGGTAACTTCGTCCCAGAAGTAATCGGCAATGTTCCAATAACGCTTGTCCCCCGTGACTTCGTACAACCGGGCAGCGGCGATCACCTGCGGAACGTGCGTATTCACGTGCAGACCCTTAAGTTCGTCGCGGTGCGCCGCAAGTGGATCGAAAAAGCCCTTCTTGTCGAAGCGCTCTGCGAGGTGCAGATACTCGGCTTTTCCCGTCACTCCATAAAGGCTGGCGAGCACTTCTCCCATCCCGCCGTACTCCACCAGAAGCACGCGCTCCATTTGTTGTTCGCTCAGCGGATCGGACCAACTCCGCACCCATCCTGCCATCTTCTCGACAGTGTCCAACGCCTGTTCGTTGCCGGCCAGCGTGTACATATCGAGATGTCCGGCCATGACTTTGTGGATGGTGTAGAACGGAGCCCAGACGTTCACTCCATCACGCAGGCGGTCGAACAATTCCTGAGGGAATGCGCTGAGATAGCCGTTCTTGTGTTGCGCCTGGCACTTGGCCAGTTCAGCCACCATAAGATCGCCGTTGCGTTTGAGTTCTTCGTCTCCCGAACCCGCGAAGGCCAGCGCGCAAGCCGAAAGGTAATGCCCGCCGGCGAAGTGCCCTCGCAGTTCGCAATCGGGCTTTTCCCAATCACCCAACGGCTCCGCAGAAGATGGCAGACCGGCGGTCAAGCGGAACGTATGAAGCAACCGGCCGGGAGGAAGCGTCTTCAAATACTTCCGGTTAGCCTCCGCCGCCACGCTGAATGCTCCCTGCTGGAGTCGCACATTCTTCATCGGGAACGGACTCGCTTGTGGCGCCACGACCTCTTGGTGCGCGGCTTTGGATGTGGCAGCGGAACTGGCGCCGGTGCTTTGGTTTTCCAACGCAAAGGCGGGCACACGAAGCACCGCGCCCGCACCAACAGTGACGGTGGTCGCGACGAACACACGGCGGCTAACGGTTTTCATGACGATCTCCTTTGAGACGAGGCATTCTGTCGCGCTGAAGAGAACTACTGTACTGCAAACGAATCGACATTCACGCTAAATGGGGGAACGGCCATCGCATTGGGCGCCGACGTGAGCTCTTGCTCTTGCGGTGCAACTCCCGGTTTTTGACCCACCGTGATGGTCGCGTCAACGCTCGATGAGCCATGCGCCACACCTGACCCTGGCTTGCGAGCTTTACGCCATTGATCGCGAGTTGCAACTGCTTTGAATTACCCGGGGCACCTCTGCCAGCAACAGCGTCTTCACCGAACTTGCTTTATTGCCCGACCGAGACTACCGTCACCGACTTGGGCTCGAGTTTCAAACCCAGCTTACCGCCCTGAACCTTCGCTGAGATCGGCTTCGGCATGACCGTGTTAGCCCCGTCGAAGGTGTTGACGCTATCCACCTTCGGAGCGGTCAGAGTTTCGCCGACTGCTGATTTGGGTGTGATACCGGCCAGACTCGCCTCGACTTCGACCGCCTGATTGGGATCAAGATTCGTGATCTCGATCCACAACTTGCCGTTCGCATCCTTGGCCGCGATCGCGTCCACGCGCGGCAAGGCGACGTCCCCATGCGTGTACCAACCGGCATCGAAAGTCACCGGTACGAACTCGGCGTCCTGAAACGGTACATACATTTTGAATACGTAGTACGTCGGAGTCAGGACCATCTTCTCGTTGTCCGTGATGATCATTGCCTGCAGCACATTGATCATCTGCGCGATGTTGGCACCACGTACGCGGTCGGCGTGGCGGGCAAAGATATTCAGGTTCAGGGCCGCGAGGATGGCGTCGCGCAAGCTGTTCTGCTGGACCAGAAACCCCGGGTTGCTGCGAGGCAACGGCGCGTACCAGCCACCCCATTCGTCCACAACCAGGGCCACCTTTTTGTCCGGGTCGTATTTGTCCATGATGGCCGAGTGCTTGCTGATAAGACCGTCCATCTCCAAAGTGAACTTGAGGATTTGACTGTACTCGGTTTCACCAAACCCCACGGAGGCATAGGAAGGTGGCCAGTGCCCCACCGTGTAGTTGTGCATGGAAAGCCCGCTGATGTCCCAGCTCCACGTGTGCTGCTGATAGGCCTTCATGACAGCTTCCGTCCAATCGGTCCATCGGGAGCCGTCGCCGCCCGGGCCCACGGCGATCTTCAGCATCTGGTGTTTGTCCTGCTGCTCCGGATTGAAGTTGCGCACGAAGCGGCTGTAAATCTTCATCTGGCTCAGGTAGTAGTCGGGCGTCATGTTTCCGCCGCAATCCCAGCTTTCGTTACCGATGCCGAGAAAGGCGACTCCGTACGGAGCTGGATGCCCGTTGGCGGCACGCTCTCTTGCCAGCGTCGTCGGTGCTGCGGCCGTCATGTATTCCAGCCATTCGGCCGCTTCCTGAGGAGTGCCTGAACCGACATTGACGGAGACATACGCCTCTGCGCCGATCTGATCGAGGAAGTCCATGAACTCGTGAGTTCCAAACGTGTTCGCCTCGGTTACTCCGCCCCAGTTGGGGTTGAGAGTCACGGATCGTTGCGGGCCGATCCCCTTGCGCCAGTGATATTCATCGGCGAAGCAGCCTCCGGGCCAGCGAACGTTCGGCACCTTTATCGCTTTCAGTGCAGCGACAACATCGCTGCGAATCCCGCGTGTATTCGGGATTTTGGAATCCGGCCCAACCCAAATGCCTTCATAAACGCCGTGTCCAAGGTGCTCGGCGAATTGCCCGAAGATGTTGCGGTCGATCTTCGCTCCAGTCTTGGAGACGTCAACGGACAGCTCGACTTTCTGTGCAGCCGTCATCGGCGCCGTGATCGTCATAACGATCAGAATGAAAATGACAAGAAGTGAATGCATAAGAAGCGATGTCCTTTGAGGCGGAAGTATGTATGTCAGGGAGAAACGACGAACAAATGTGGTCGTTCAACTCGATCACGAATCACAATCCCTAGTCCACTACTGGAAACTCCGACATGATACTCTCCCGGCGAGGAGAGTTCTTGATTTTTCCTGGCTGGATTCTCTTTCATCCATCCTTGTTCGACACAGAAGAGAAAGGTGGTGGGTGCACCGGGCCACGAGTCGATCCTTTTTTGCGCTTCGCTTCGGCCGCCTTGAGCGGGAATGACGATCACTTAGGGTCTAGGGGCATTCTCGAAGGTGTAGTTGGGAACGATCTGAAGACCCTCGGCGGAGATGGATTTCTGCGAGTCGGAAACGGTGTACAGGTTGAAGGGCATGATCATGTCGTCGCCGCCGCGCCAAGGCCCACCTTGGGGGGTGAGCATGGTATCGCCAAAAACTTCCCAGGGCCCTGCGAGATCGATCAGAGCGGTCTGATCGGAAACGATGAACGCGACGCCCTGCAGTACGTGTCCCGAATGGTAACGACTGGAGTTCTCAACAATGAGTTAACAACGAACTCAGAAACAGATTTAGTTTCGTTTCTCAGCGCCATACTCTCGACCAAAACGGATCAGCGATTTTCGTTGGAATGATAGAAGCGAAGCCCAGAATTCAGGCTATCACGCTCATTCGGCACGGGCCTAGTGAGTTTCGCCGCTTCGCATCCCGAGCGCGAGTTACATCACTGGATTTCGATCGAGAGATGTGCCGGGCAAAGCGACTTCTGATCCTCATTGTCGTTGCGGGTCAGGTATTCGAGCCCTGCTAGCGATTGCTCAGGCGGTTCAGATTTTGAGTGTGCGAGCCAGAATCGGAAGTGGGCTTGTTGCAGCCTATTTTTCTGGCTTTGCTGCGTTCGAATTCGGCTTAAGGTCCGTCAGATCGCTGTCACGACCCAAAGCTCGCTTGTTAGTCAAAAGGTCATCCATGGAAATGAAATGCACCGGAACACCGAAGAAACTGCTTGCGACCTTCTTTTCCCACGCATCGGAGAACTCGACGGCCGTGATTTCGGTCAGAATATCAACGCGCACGGGAGCGACTCCAATTTGGTAGACCACCTGCTTTCCGGTGAATGTTTCTGCGTTTATCCCATCATGCTCCAAAGGAGCCCCGAACTGTTTGAGCGCCGCGACTACTCGGATTGAATTCTGGGCTGAATTGCGTACCCACACGTCGAGATCTTTCGTATAACGTGGCTCCCCGTACTTCATGACTGCGTAGCCACCGACAATCAAATATTCAACTTCGAATTCGTTTAAGAGTTGTAGCAGTTCTTTGTAGTGTGGGTTTTCTGCCATGGTTGATTTCCTCAGCTAATTCGACCATTTCCCATGCAGCCGCGAAGATGGCCTCATCTCCCTGCTCCTGCCAAAACTCAATGTCAAATGAACGATCCGGGAACCCACGCTCCACCAGCCGTGTCTTCCACAAAGAGTTTTCCGGAAGGCTCATTTCACCCTCTTCAATTCACACTTTAACAGTATCAGGATATCAGGATGAAGGGCCCTGACTTTATCTTCCGGCTCGACCGGCATAGGCGATCCTGTCAGGGCCAAGCCTCGCCCTCGACCAGATCTTGGGGGCAGATCGCCCCGCGAGTGATTGCGCTGATCGATCTTTGTCGGGCCGGAATTTCGCATTTCCAGCGACTTCCAGCGTCAATCACTCGCGCGGCAACCTAACAGCGAGAGTGTCGGGGATCCAGTCAAAGGAAAACAGTTGGAAGAAGATGATGATGAACGCAGGAATCGCGCGAAACCTACCTGGTGCAGGTTCTCAACCTGACTCTCGCTGTGGCCGCCCTGAAACCAAACTGTGGAGTTGGTTGCGGGGCGTGGATTTGAACCGATACCACATCGGTAAGCCGGAAACCTCGGGAGTTCACATCAATCCGGGCAGTTTGAGATTAGGGGTCGAGTCCATTTAGCGCTTGACCACTTCCACCACGGCGTTGTCCGGCCCGGTCCATGCTTCCGCTCCCTCATGAGTAAACTTGCCTGCTGCGTCATCCCAGCGTAAGTGAGTGATGGAGCCCGCACCGTTCTCGTAGGCATAGGTTGTGCCGTCGTCGGAGAAGAGCGTGAAGCTCGCATCCGCGCCGGGGTACACGCGAACCCGGTCAATGGCCTGGGTTTGATGCGTGCTCTCGACTGGCACGCCCAGCGGGACGATCGAACCTGCCCGTACAAAGAGCGGGATGGTGTCGATGGGCGCGGCCACGGCGATGGTCTGGCCCCCTTTTACCCGCTCGTTGGTCCAGTAGTTGTACCAGTCGGAGCCGGCGGGCAAGTAGACCTGGCGGCTGGTCGCGCCCTGTTCGGTGACCGGAGCCACAAGGAAGGCCGGGCCGAACATGTACTCATCGCGCAGGTCGGCTACTTTGGGATCGTTAGGAAAATCCAGCGGAAGGGCGCGCATGAACGGCGCGCCCGTGAGCCAGGTCTGGTACCCGAGCGAGTAAATGTAGGGCATGAGCTGATAGCGCAGGCGCAGGTATTTTTCCAGAATCGGCTCGGCCTGGCTGCCGTACGACCAGACCTCGTTGGTGAGGCGGCTGCCGTGGGCGCGGAAGATGGGCAGGAAGCTGGCGTACTGGAACCACCGTGTGTAGAGCTCTGGGTAATCGTCGTAGCCGCCCACGTTGACGCGGGCGTCCGATGGGTCCAGCAGCGGCGTATGGGCCGGATGGTGCTCCGCGGGAAGATACTGCCATCCGCCGGTGTCATTGGACCAGTAAGTGAGCCCCGAGGCGGCAAAATCCAGCCCGGTGGGAATTTGCCGTTTGAGCGTGTCCCAAGTGGGATAAATGTCCGAAGACCAGAAAATGGCCCCGTTGCGCTGCGCGCCCAAGTAGGCGTCACGTGATAGGATCAGTGCCCGCCCCCCGGCTCATCCTTGCGGAAGCCGTTATAGAGAGCCGCAGTGTGGAAGAGCGGGTAGATGTTAAAGAACTGGGTGCCGGGGCCAATGTGGAAGTAGGAGCCGTTGGGGGGCAAGTCGGGTTCGGTCTCGTCCGCCCAGATGGAGTCAAAGCCTTTGCTGAGGATATTGTCGCGGATGGTCTTCCAATACCATGCGGCGGCCTCGGGATTAGTGGTGTCGATGTCGGATCCCGCACGGTCATAAGGCAGTCCGTCGATCGGCGTGCCGTCGGCGAGATGAATCAACCAGCCTTTCTGGCGGAGTTCGGCATAGTAGCGGTCCTCGGGCACAAACCGCGGCCAGACGCTGATCATGGTCTCAAAACCCATGTCGTGGAGCCGCTTGTTCATCGCCGGCGGATCGGGCCAGAACTTGGGGTCCAAGTCCATCTGCCCCATCTTGGTGTAGTAAAACCAGTCCACTACCATCACGTCGGCCGGCAGATGGCGGTCGCGATAGCCTTGGGCAACGTCCAGCACCTCCTTCTGGCTCGTGTAGCGCTGCTTGCACTGGATGTAGCCGTAAGCGGCCTTGGGCAGAAGAGGTGTGGGGCCGGTGAGCAGCCGGTAGCCCGCGTAGATCTCGTCCGCCGTGGCTCCCGCAATCACGAAGAACGAGACTCGGTCACCCACTTGGGAGGTCCAGCGCGTCTGCTCGTTGAAACCTGGCTCGATGGTGGTCTTCGAGGGATTGTCCCACAGCAGACCGTAGCCCTTGTTGGTCACCAGGAACGGCACGCAGAAGCTCGGGGCAGCCGGAGCCGTGTAATCTGCCCAACAACGAACCGGATGGCCGCGATGATCGAGGAACCCTTCGTGATTCTGGCCCAAGCCGTAGTAGTGCTCGTCGTCGGGCGAGGCAAACGTCGCGCCCACCACATAGAATTCCGGGTCTGTGGGACGGCGGTCGCGGGCCACGTCTGCCGTGCCGTCCTTGTGGTTGGGCACGGACTGGAACCAGCCGGTGAGTTCGAGCAGCGTCTGCCCTTCGGGCGTACGCAGCGTGATGTGCGCGCCCGGAGTGGAGCCGTTGAAATACTTGGCGATATCGATCTGCGTTTGGACCGGCGGTTTGCTGGGGGGAAGATCCCGATCGACGGTGGCCACAATCCGGGCCGACTGGTAGACGTCCGCCAGCGCCGTCCGGCTGGCACTCCAGCCTGAGGCTGCGGGCGCGGCCACCAAGCCGTATCCCGGCGGAGCCAGTGCCGACTCGCGCTTCAGACTCAGCGTTACACGCAAAATGTTGGGCGCATAGGGCTCAAGAACAATCGTCTGACCTTCGCGTGAAAGAGTAACTCGAGCCTCTTGAGCATGCAGAACTACACTAAAGAGAAGGATAGCGGCCACATAGAGAAGTACGCTGGCCCGGCGAACCGATGCGATCATTTTTAGACCCTCTTATGACGGTACTCAGGTTGCGGCGCGTGAAACAGACGTAGCGCAAACTAACTTCCCGCCGCCCATTTATTTTAAATGAGTAGAGTAGAGGAGAAGCAATGGCGCGGACGTGGTCAAGAAAATCACACGCCGCCGTCCACCACTTCTCCCGCTGCAATTACCTTAGAAAGTGGCTCGCAGGTGCAGTTGCAGACTGCGCGCAGGCAATTGATTCGTCGCTTTTCCAAACGTACCCTGGGATAGATCCCCCTGCACCGAGATGAGATTGGAGCGGTTGAACAGGTTAAAGACCTCGCCTCTTGCCTCCAATTTTCAATTTCTCTCCGAAAAACCACGGAGTCGAGAAGAACTTGCCAAAGGTGAAATTGAAGTTGTTATACCCCTCGTTGTCGTAAGTGTTTCGGCCGAGGTTCCCTTCCATTCCCAGAGCTGGCGCCGGAAATGCCGACGCAGGAAACAGCCCGTTTAAGAAGTCCTTCTTCCCTTTACCGCTCAGGTGGCTGCCGAAGGAGGGTATGTTCGGCAGGTCGTAGTTACTTCCGTCCGCGTTGTAGTCGCCTCCGCTATTGCCAATGATTGTGCTGCCGACTGGGCATCCACCATTTACAGGCGTTGCTCCGCACCTGCAGCAGGACTGGGTAACGGCTGTCGTCCTTGTAGATCGACTGAATGATCTCCTCGCTGTCCACCAGCCCGTAGGCAAGCTGCGGAAGAACGATATCGCTCTGGGAGTAGTAGTAGTTGGCCGGCTCCTCGTCCATGATCCGCCGGAACGCGAACTTGTTAGTGATCACGGTGCGGCCGGTATATTCCACATCCGCCACTCGATCAATGCCTTTGCCTTGCAGCGCCTTGAGCAGCCCCGTAGTGATCACTACAGTCTTGCCGGAGTTGATGTGGCTGCCAATGCGATCATTCCCAATCGCGCTTTCGTGATTCGCATGTTTCCCTCTCAACGCGGAGATTCGGCACAGGCTCTTGCTCTTCGGCCTGATGCCGCGCGGTTGCTGGCGACCGTGCGTTTGAATTCTACCGCGTTGGGCGCCCACGGCGAGCGAGATCGTCTGCTATGATGCCGCGAGACGCAATGAGATATCGGAAGCCGTTTCCAGTTGCATGCGTGGTGGTCGTCCTCTGCGCCATCCACCCTGCTGTCGTGGCCCAGGCTGGTAAGCAGCCCGTCGACCCCCTGGCGCCCACGCACGGAGTGAAGTCGGCCGAGGAGATCGACCGGGAATGGCAGTTGTCAGTTTCGAAGTACGATGCGCGGCGGAATTCCCTGATCGAGGAAGCCGATCGCCAGTCTCACGACGGACCTTACCGTCCCGACTGGGAGACTCTCCGCAGTTACGAGATTCCGCAGTGGTACAAAGATGCCAAGTTTGGCATTTTCGTGACTTGGGGTGTTTATGCCGTCCCCGGCGCGGTCAATGAATGGTATCCGCACAACATGTACAGGCCCGGCGATCCGGCGTACGAACACTTCCAGAAAACGTATGGTTCCTTCGACAAACTGGGATACAAGGACTTCATCCCGAAGTTCCGCGCCGAGAAGTGGGACCCAGCGGACTGGGCGAACCTGTTCAAGCATGCCGGCGCCAGATACGTAATCCCGGTTGCGGAACACCACGACGGCTTCTCCATGTACGACTCGGGCCTCTCCGATTGGACGGCGGTGAAGATGGGGCCGCAGCGCGATATCGTTGGAGACCTCGCCAAAGCGGTTCGCGGCGCCGGACTGCATTTTGGCCTCTCCTCCCATCGCGCCGAACATAACTACTACTTCGATGAGGGCCGTTACATACGCTCGGATGTGAACAATCCGAAGTACGCGTCGTTGTATGGGCCGGCCCATCCATGGATGAACGATCCAAATTTCGTCACTTACAATGAATGGTCCTGGGTCAGTGAAGCTTGGACGCGCGACTGGCTCGCTCGTTCGGTGGAGCTTGCCGAGAAGTATAAGCCCGAGGTCTTCTATTTCGATGGGGGGATCGGCCAGCCAACTTTTCGCCGGAACGTCACCGAGTTCGCCGCCTTCTACTACAACTTCGCCAGCCGGAATGGCATTCCAGCGGTAATCAATTTCAAAGACTATTCGATGGATGCGAGTGCCGGAGCGCGGGATTTCGAGAAGAGCCTGCGTCCTGGCATTGCAGCGCAGCACTGGCAGACGGACACGCCGATCAGTAATTGCTCTTGGGGCTACATGCAGCAGGATCAATTAAAGTCGGCAGATTCCCTGATTCATGAGTTAGTGGACATCGTCAGCAAAAACGGCAATCTGCTTCTCAACGTCGGCCCGAGGCCGGACGGCACGATTCCCGATGAAGTACGAGCAACGCTACTCGATATGGGAGCGTGGCTCGACCGGAACGGCGAGGCCGTCTACGCGACGGAGCCCTGGAAGATCTTTGGGGAAGGCCCAACTCAGATCCAGACTGGTTTTGGACACGACCAGGATACGAAACCCTACACCGCATCCGATTTTCGTTTCACTCGCAAGGGCAACAACATTTATGTCATCAGCCTCTCTTGTCCCGAGGATGGAACTGCCTCGGTGCATTCATTCGGTCTGGCTGGCGAGAGCGGCGGCTTGCAGATTCAGGATGTCAGTGTGCTGGGCTCGCCGGATAAAGTTCAGTGGCTCCAAACTACCGACGCGCTCAACGTGAGGTTGCCCGAGAGCGCCGCCTGCAAGCATGGCTTTGCCCTCCGCCTGAGAGTCGCGAGTCCGGCGGGCATCAATTAATACGTCGCGACCGAGACGCGCAGCACCACAGGCTCCGCACTGAAGTTGAGGCCCCAGTCCGTCTCATCGCCATTCCAAATGCGAAGGAACTTGAAGACGCCGTTCTCGTACGTTCCCTCTTCCACGCGCAGGAACTGCCGGTGTTGCCATTTACCGTCAATCAGCGCCGACGGAGTCTGTCCGGTTCCATCCACGATATGCTGGGATTTCCGTTGCTGCTCCGTGCCGGCCGGCCGGAAATCGACGCGGCAGAAGAATCCCGTCACCAGAAACTGATTCTCTGTGAGCCGGGCCACCAGAGCACGCCCCGTCGGCTCCGCGTTCCCCACCGCTTGACCATTGCGTGTGGCTCCATATGACACCACCGCGTTCCAGTCTCCAAACAGTAGCGTCTCGGTGACCTTCGGTGGCCCTTCGGCGACAGCCTTGAGCTTGCCTTCAAAATTGAGCTCGGCAATCTCACGCTGCATCGGGCCGATCAACCGGTAGTTCATCGCCCAGGCCTGGAACTCGTCCGGCTGGCGGGAGCCTGGACCCGTGTCGCGATCCCTGCTGTAATCCATTCCAAACGGCGAGAATCCGATGGCCTGGAGACCGAGCGCGGAGAAGAAAAAGCGGGCGTTGGCGGCGCCCCCGGTCTCGGGCACGAACAGGGGATTGTCATCGCGGTGATAGAGTTCCAGCACCTTCAAATATGCGGCGGGATCATTCTGGTAAATGTCGGGCGCCAGAATATCCAACGCGGGCGCCGCGACTTTCCAGATGGCGAGCACATTGTCGGTGGGACCGCCGCTTTCGTAGGTGCCGGGAGCGCCCGGCAGGAGCGGGTCGCGCAGCGCGGCGTTGGCGTAGAGAGGCAACGGATAAACGGCCTTGCCCGCGGCGGCCACTTGCCCTACATATTTCGCTACCGACCAGGCGTGAAAGCAAACCTCGGCTTCGGGGCCAAAAGCTTCCTGCCAGTTCGGGGATGGCGAAGTGGTCTTCACCTGCATGGCGCTGAGCACCTCACGCGGAACCGGTGCTTCGAAGAGTTTCTGTGCGTCGGGGGAGTAATCGCGAAGGGCGCCCCACGTTCCGGCTTCATTCTCCACTTGGACCATGATTACGGTGCGCTGAGGATCGGCTGTCTTGAGGTGCCGCATGAAGGCACTAAAGGCGGTCTTGTCCGCTTCCAGCGAGGCGGCCGCGTAGGGCGAAGGTGAGTCCACCGCATGCCCGTCTTTGTCCACCATGTGCGGGTAACGGTCGGGGGCCAGCTTCATCCACTCGGGCATGTAGTGCTGGCTGCCATTCTTCCAGGTTCCGAACCAGAGCAACACCACGCGCACGCGATGCTGGCGAGCCTGCGTCAAGACGGTATCGATGGTCGTGTAATCGTACTCGCCTGGCCGCGGTTCGAACTGCTCCCAGTAGATCGGCATTTCAACCGTATTGACATTGAGATATTCCATGGCGGGCCACACCTTCGGAAGCGTGGCCGGCCAGGTGCTGGAGTTATGCACCTGCGCGCCTAACATCAAATAAGGAGCGCCGTCCACTAACAGCGCGAAGCGCCCGTCCTTTTTCACCACGCGGGGAATTGGGCGTTCCTTCACCTGGGCGTGAAGAGCAACCACCAAGCTCGTGGCTACAACAGCGGCCAGAACAGCAGAAAGAAATCTCATTTCACAACGGTCCTTTCACAGCATGCTATTCCGTTTCCGCGCCTGCGTCCAAATCTGGATTCGCTTCACGGACGGGGGCTTTCTTCGTATCGCGCGCCTTCACCTGCGCCGGACGATCTGTGATATTCGTATTCTAAAGACATTCTCATGAAACCCCGACCACGTGCTGTCGTTCTCCCGCTACTTTCTGGCCGCCGGCATAGCGCAGACGCTTACCGCCGCTGAACCATTCCGCGATCCCAGCCTGCCACTCGAGCAGAGAGTGGACGACCTTGTCTCAAGACTGACTCTGGGTGAGAGGATCGCGATGCTCGGGCAGGTCCAGCCGGCTATCCCGCGGCAGGGCATCAAGGCGTTCACGAATTACACCGAGGACTTGCACGGTTTGGGCTGGGTCTGGGGCGGGAGCCGTCGCTAGACGATTTGCCCCCCATGATGGACTACAATGTTCGCGACGGCCGCACCTACATGTATTTCAAGGGACAGCCCTTGTATCCTTTCGGATTCGGCCTGCGTTACACCACGTTTGAGTATTCCAACCTCCGCACATCCGCCGATTCGGTGAATGCCGCCGGCGAGATGGCCGCGGGCGTGGACGTGAAGAACACGGGAAGCCGCGCTGGCGATGAGGTGGTGCGGATGTATGCGAAGCATCTCGATTCCGCCGCGGAGCGGCCCGTTAAGGAACTGCACGGATTTCAGCGCATTCCGCTACAGCCAAATGAGACGCGGACCGTCCGGATGCCGCTGAAGGGAACCGAGCTGACTTACTGGAACACGGGCAAGCAGAGCTTCGTGGTGGAACCCGGTCGCATCAGCATCATGGTGGGCCCGTCGTCCGCCGACGTGCGTCTGGAAAAGACAATTGAGGTGAAGGGAAAATGAACTCCGCAGTTCGGCTTTCGATGCTGTCCGCATGTGCGGCGCTGGTCGCGATCCAGGGTTACGCCCAGTCAGACTCTGGCATCCCGCACCTGCGGAAACAGGGCTCCGCCACGCAGTTAATCGTCGATGGAAGGCCGTTCCTGGCGCTGGCGGGGGAACTGGGAAACAACACCGCGACCAGTCTCGAGAACATGCAGCCGATATGGCCCAGACTCGTTTCGGGCAATCTCAACTGCGCCTTGGTGGCCATATCGTGGGCGCAGATGGAACCGGCACAGGGCCGGTACGAGTTTGCTCTCGTAGACGGTCTCATCCAGGAAGCCCGGCGCAATAATCTGAAACTCGTCTTTCTGTGGTTCGGGAGTTGGAAGAACGCCTTGTCGAGTTACGCTCCTTACTGGGTCAAGACCGACTACAAGCGCTACCCACGAATTCAAATCAAGGGCGGGAAGACCCTGGAGTTACTCAGCACGTTCGGCGATGCCACGCGGGACGCAGACGCACGAGCCTACCGGGCCTTGATGCGACACATCAAGGAAGTGGATAGCGGTCCGCATACCGTGCTGATGATGCAGGTGGAAAACGAAGTCGGCGTACTGCGGGACTCGCGCGACAGGTCCGCGCCCGCCAACGCGGCCTTTGCCGGACCGGTTCCGAAGGAGCTGATGGATTATCTTCAGCGGCACAAGGATACCCTGGCTCCTGAGTTGCGCGAGGTATGGGCCGCTCAGGGCTTCAAGACGTCGGGAACATGGGAAGAAGTGTTCGGCGAGGGCAAGCCGGATAGCTTCGATATTCCCATTCAGACGAAAAGCCCTCCGATGAGTGCGGAAGAGCACGAGACCACATGGCGAAAGCTGCACTGGCCCGTTGACGAGATCTTTATGGCCTGGAACTACGCCCGCTACGTGAACACGGTAGTCAAGGAGGGCAACAAAGAATACGACATCCCCGTGTATGTGAACGCCTGGCTGCAACAGCCGGATCATGCCTGGCCCGGAACGTACCCGAGCGGCGGCCCGGTGCCCCAGGTTCATGACATTTGGAGAGCCGGAGCGCCTGCGGTCGAAGTGCTCGCGCCCGATCTGTATTTGGAGTACTTCGACGAAGTCTGCGCGAGGTTTACGCGCAACGGATACCCGCTGTTCATCCCGGAGACAAGCGTTAACGCGACGAACGTGCTATCGGCCTTCGGCAAGTTCAACGCCATTGGGTTTTCGCCGTTCTTCATCGAACGGTCGACAGCTCCGGACACTGACCTGTCCGCGGCCTATGGTCTGGTTTCGCAGTTGGCTCCAGCCATCGCCGCGCAGCAGGGAAAAGAGACAATCACCGCCGTGCGCCTGAATCAGGGCGACGCTCCGCTGGATCTCAAGTTGGGGAACTACACACTGACTCTTACGTATGTTGGCATGGCCCACGTTCCGATTGCTCCGGATCCGGCCGCGGCAGCGGCTCGCGACCCTAAAGCGCCGGAAGTGGCGGCGATCCTAATCGCGGCGGGGCCGGACGAGTTCTATTTCGGAGCGGTCGGCGGCAGCATACGAATCACTTTTGCTCCGACCACTCCCGGCCCGCAGATTGTCGGTCTGGGCGACGTACAGGAGGGCAAGTTTGTGCAAGGCCAATGGCGTGTCTTGCGCCAATTGGGCGGCGATGATACCGGTCAGGGTGAGTTTCTCACCGTGCGCCCGAACGCGCCGCACCGAGTAACGGTCTACCGTTACGAGTAGGACACGTCCAAGTCATTAGAAGCAATCACCGCGCCATCTGTTTGTTCGCTACCATCATCTTTCTTCAATTTCTTCCGGCGAACGCGCACCTTCATCAATCTCGTCCGTGCGCTGTCTTTTCCGCGCTGTCAGGGACTGATCGTGGTAGCCGGCAACTCACAGAAGGCATGTGCGACGCGGACTCCGCTGCTAGGGCTAGAAGTCGGCTTCTGGTAGGCAGAAAGCTCGCTTCGGTCGCCGGTGGAGCGATTTGGAATGGGCATGCTATTCGCCAATTCAGGTAATCGACTGCGCGACTTCTCCGCGAGAGTTCGTGCAGTCTGGTTGCACGAGAGTGAGTCTGTTGCAAGCAACGTGCGGTTCAACTGCCTGCTGGATCTGGTGAAGGGCTGGGCTCTGCCCCGACACCCGCGGATGCGAATGCTGCCGGGGGCTGGCAGGCAAAAGCTGAGGAAGCAAGTGCAGAGACGGCGAACGCCACCGCATTTCGGCAGTGGCGTTCATGGTTGCGGGGGGTGGATTTGAACCACCGACCTTTGGGTTATGAGCCCAACGAGCTACCAGACTGCTCCACCCCGCACAGAAAGGATAACACAACTGTAATGACAGGGAGAACTGGCTGGAACTCGCGACTGGAAGCGCCGTCCGAGCGCCAAGATGCTTTCGCGCACGGCCATGCCGAGGCGCCTCTTCCGACTCTGTACAATGACTTTGTACAATGATTGCGGGATCTTGATCGGATCGGATGAGCCTCCAGACTCTGAATGACATTTTGTTGGCGATCTGCAAAAAACGCCGCAACCGCGTCATGCTGCAAAAGGGGGCGCTGGGATGGGTGCCGATCTCATCCGCGGAGATTTACCGCAGTGTTGTTGGGTTGGCTCGCGCGCTTGAATCCTGGGGTGTTCGCAAAGGCGATCGCGTCGCCATCCTTAGCGAAAATCGCCCGGAGTGGGCCATGACCGATTTCGCGGCGCTTGCCATGGGCGCGGTCACGGTTCCGATTTATCCCACCCAGACGGCGGACCAGACTTCCTTCATCCTCAACGACTCCGGGGCGCGCGTCATCGCAGTGTCCACCAAGAACCAGTTGGAAAAGGTGCTGACCATCCAGCGCCACACGCCGGTCGAGCGAATACTGGTGATGGATGCGGTCGAAACCGCGCACGCCGCCCACATGCAGGGATTCATGCTGCAAGGGCCGGCCGACTTCGATCCGGAATTCGACGCTCGCTCCCAAGCGATTGCGCCGGACGACCTGGCCACAATTATTTACACCTCCGGCACGACGGGAACTCCGAAGGGAGCGATGCTGACGCACGGCAACATGGCGTCGAATGTCGCGTGTTCGATGGCAGCATTCGGCTTCGGAAGAAAAGAGGAGGTGAGCGTGTCGTTTCTGCCGCTCTCTCATGTGACGGCGCGGCACGTGGATTTCGCGCTTCTCTACCTCGGGGTGGCGCTGGCGTATTGTCCTGACATTGCCCAACTGGTGCAGGCTTTGGCGGAAGTGCAGCCCGACATCTTTGTTGCAGTGCCGCGCGTGTACGAAAAGATTCGCCAACAGGTGATCCTCAAGGCTGCGGGCTTTCCGAAAAGCGCTGTCTATCGCTGGGCGCTTTCGGTGGGGCGCGCTCACCGCGCCGAGTCTCTCGCCGGAACCACGCCCACTGCGCTCACCTGGAAAATCGCGAATCGCCTGGTCTTTTCCAAGGTGCGCGCGGGAATCGGTGGAAAAGCCCACGAGTTCATTTCCGGAGGCGCGCCACTGGGCCGCGAATTGGTCGAGTGGTATGCCGATATCGGCATTCCCATCCACGAGGGATACGGGCTGACGGAGACTTCACCGGTGATCGCGGTGAACACGCCGCTCGCGCACAAACTGGGCACGGTCGGCAAACCGCTGGCGAACGTTGAGGTACGAATTGCCGACGACGGCGAGGTGCTGGTGCGCGGGCCCTCTGTATTCAAGGGCTATTGGAAACGCCCGGAGGCAACGCGCGACGCGTTTGTGGACGGATGGTTCAAGACGGGCGACATTGGGCACCTCGACAGTGAGGGATTTCTTTCGATCACCGATCGCAAGAAGGATCTGATCAAGACTTCCGGCGGGAAGTTCATTGCGCCGCAGCCGATCGAGAATTCATTGAAGCTGAATCCGCTGATTGGGACCGCAGTGGTGTTCGGTGACCGGAGGAAGTTTCCCGCGGTGCTGATCGCGCCGCACTTCCCCGCGCTGGAAGATTGGGCGCGGGCGAACCATATTGAATTCGCTTCGCGGGAAGCGCTCGTCGCGAACGCCAAGGTGCAGGCGCTCTATGAAGGCATCATTGAAGACCTGAACCAAAATCTGGCGCGCTTCGAAAAACTGAAACGCGTGCTGGTGGTGCCCGAAGAACTCTCGGCGGCGGATGGAACGCTGACGCATACATTCAAAGTGCGGCGGCGCGGAATCGAGGAGCGATACCGGACGTTGATTGATGAGATGTATGCCAAGGCGGAGGCGACTGGAGGGTGAGCCAGTAGAGAGCCGGAGATGGAGCGCCGGACGTCCCCGCTGGACCCGTCGACTAAGCTCAGGCAGGCCCGCGAGACGCCCATCTCTCCACTATCTGGTTCCTAGTTAGCCGCAGCCGTACAATAAAGTCATGAACGATTCACTTATTATCGCTGGCAGGCAATTCCGTTCCCGCCTCATCGTTGGGACCGGCAAATACAAGTCTTTTCAGGAAACCGCCCGCGCGCTCGAAGCCAGTGGCGCCGATATGGTGACGGTGGCCGTGCGCCGCGTAAATCTCGACCGCAGCAAGGAATCTCTGCTCGATTACATCGATCCGAATAAATATTTCCTTTTGCCCAACACCGCCGGCTGCTACACGGCTGACGACACCATCCGCACCGCCCGGCTGGCGCGCGAAGTTGGACTCTCGGACTGGATCAAGCTCGAAGTGATTGGCGACCAGGCCACGCTGTATCCGGATGTGCAAGCAACACTCGAAGCCACGCAGGTGTTGGTGAAGGAAGGATTCAGGGTGCTGGCTTATACGTCCGACGACATCGTGTTCGCCAAACGGCTGGTGGACGCGGGAGCTTCGGCGGTGATGCCATTGGGTGCGCCGATCGGCAGCGGACTGGGAATTCAGAACACGGCCAACCTGCAGATCCTGCGTGAGCTGATCACGGGAGTCCCGCTGATTGTGGACGCGGGCGTGGGCACAGCTTCCGACGCAGCCATCGCCATGGAACTAGGCTACGACGCCGTCCTGATGAACACAGGCATCGCCGGCGCCCAGGAACCGGTGCTGATGGCGGAAGCGATGAAACACGCGGTGTTGGCGGGACGGCAGGCGTACATGGCGGGGAGAATGCCGCGAAAGCTCTATGCGACTGCTAGTTCGCCGCTGGAAGGCGTTGTGCGATAGAAGTGGGCGCAGCAACCGTGCGCAAATGAAACAACACTCTTCTCAATCTCGCCACAAACTTTGTCATCCTGAGCGAAGCGAAGGACCTATGAATTTGAATGCGCCTCAATGCATAGGTTCTTCGCTTCGCTCAGGATGACAGCGTTGATTCAAGTCGCGACCAAACAGACCCAGCTCTACAGCATCTTGACGCTATCCACGTGAATCTTGTCGCCGTCGATGTGCCCGGTCACGGCAACGTGATGTCCGTAGTGCTCCTTAAGGGCTTCGGGATTGTCCACCGTCAGGACCTTCTGGTCTTTGTCGGTAACAACCACCGCGCTGGCCCCTTCTTGGATGCATTTCTTCGTGCATTCTTCCGCGCCCGCGTTGGCTCCCTTAACGCCACACTTGGAGTCGCTGACCCAACCGTTCACGGTTCGGGCATCGCTGGCAAATGACACCGACACGATCAGCACAATCAAAGCGCCGGCAAGTAACAACAAGAGAAACTTCCGCATGTCACCCTCCTTAGACTGGTTCCACCTTAGATTGGTTCCCCCACGAGATGCGATCCTTGCACTCTATCACAGAAGAAGCAGACGCTGGGCATCAACCGGTCGTTCCTAACGTCCGTTCTCAGCGATCATCCTTAACGTGGGTTCTTAGGATCGTTCTTGGCGCGGCCGGTGGGTGCCTTCTGCGGAGGATCGGGGGCGACGTAAACAACTTCTCCAGGCCGTGTGTAGTGAAGCTGCTCGCGGGCTTCCTTCTCGATGGCCGCGGGATCGGATTTGAGCGATTTGATCTGATCGGCGTACTGGCTGTTTTCCTTCTGCAGGCGCTCAACCTCCATCTGCAGCGATTGCATCTCGGCGCGCTTCTGCCGATAGACGACCATGCCGTTGGCTCCAAACATGGCGTGCAGCAGTAACCCAAAGATAATAAGCACAGCGGCCGCCGTTCCCAGGCGTCGCCACGCCACCACGAACCACGACCAGATCGGACGCGTACGCTCCACCCAGCGCGCCGCCACGGCCTCCGCCTTCGGAGCTTGATCCACTGCCTGACCCACCGCCTGACCGATGACTGTGCGCAGGCCTTCCTCCGCACGGGGCAGGATGCGCATTCTCGGCGTTGGTCCTAGTCGAAGATCCATGCTTTCGCTGCCGCGCTCAACTTTGCGAGGCCATCCCTGCTGCGCGCTTCGCTATACACGCGCACCACTGACTCCGTGCCCGAGAGCCGGTAGCACACCCACGATCCGTCGGCGAGTACGAGTTTGAGTCCGTCGATCCTCACCGCTTGCGCAACTTTGATGCCATAAAACTCGCTCGGATCGCCCCGTAACTTCTCAGTAAACTTCTGTTTCGCTTCCGGCGTCAAGCGGAAGTTCTCTCTTGAAGGATAGTAGGAACCAACTTCGGCAAATAGGTCGGCCAGTTGTTCGCCCAGCGAAACGCCCCGGCGTGCCACCATCTCGCAGCACAGCAACCCTGCAAGTACGCCGTCCTTCTCCGGGACGTGTTTGCGGATAGAGAGGCCGGCACTCTCTTCGCCGCCGATCAGGATCTTGTCCTGCTTGATCAGTTCGCCGATGTACTTGAATCCAACCGGGGTCTCATAGAGGGCGATCTTGTGTTTCTCGGCCAGCGCGTTGATGAGATTGGTGGTGACGACGGATTTGCCGACTCCGTTCGTCCATCCGCGCGTTTCAACCAGGTAGTCAAAGAGCAGCGCGAGAATGTAGTTGGGCTGAAAGAACGTGCCGTCGCCGTCGACAATCCCGAAGCGGCCAGCATCGCCATCGGTCGCGATGCCAATTCCGGTTCCAATGCCCGCGCCCATTTCGCGCATCTTGCAGCGCAGATCTTCCAGCCGCAGATCTTCGAGCGGAGGATCTTCGAGCAGCAGATCGTCGGGCTCGGGGGCATGGCCGCCGAAAAGAACATCGCGAGTGTCGTGGACGCTGGCCACCGTCACTCCGGCCTCCCGCAGCAACGCGTCAAAATAGCCACGGGCAGCGCCCCACATCGGATCGAAGGCAATCTTGACGCCAGCTTTCTCAATGACATCGAGATCGACGATTTCGCGAAGACGGGAGAGATACATGCGGCGCGGGTCGATGGATTGAGGCTGAGGCTCGGACTGCGACTGCACCTCGGCATTTGTGATGTGCGGCGCTTGCGGAGTCGCATCCGCGAAGATAGCCGCTATCTCAAACTCAATGGACGTCGTGACTTCCGGAAGCGCAGGCGCGCCGTCGGGCGTCGAGAACTTGATGCCGTTATATTCAGGCGGATTGTGTCCAGCGGTAAAGTTGATAGCGCCGTCGGCCTTGGATTGAATCACGGCATAGGAAATCGCAGGTGCAGGCGCAGGCTCCGCGATGACCAGCGGCGTAATGCCGTAGCTGGACAAAATGTCGGCGGCCATGGCGCAAAAAGTTTCGCCTAAGAAACGTGGGTCGCGGCCAACAATAACTTTGATTCTTGCCCCACTCGGTTTCTGCGCCGACACGTAGCGCGCGATGCCATGCACCGCCCGGCGAACATTGGCAAACGTGAACTCTTCGGCCATCACGGCCCGCCATCCAGATGTGCCGAACTTGATTTGCGTTGCCATCCTATGCCTCGTATGCTTCCAGTGAAACTTTCAACCTGAAACTGGAATCTTCGATTTTATATGACCGACAAAAGGCTCGTTCTCACGACGTGCGGTTCGCTCGAAGAAGCCCGAAGCATCTCCCATGCGCTGGTGGAGCGGCAACTGGCAGCCTGCGTCAACATCGCTCCCCAAATTGAATCGGTGTATCGCTGGCAAGGCGAGATCGAGACGGCAACGGAGTGGCTGCTCCTGATCAAGACAACGGAAGACGCTTGCAATCGCCTGCGCGCGGCTTTGAGCGAGTTACATTCCTACGAACTTCCCGAATGTATCGAGCTTGCCATTGAAGATGGGAGCGCCGCGTACCTGGAATGGATTGGAGATTCCGTGCGGTGAAACAGCTGTCAGCTCTCAGCCATCAGCCTTCAGTTAAATCAGTTTTTGCTGACGGCTGATAGCTGACGGCTGAAAGCTAGATTTCGGCCAGCGCCTGATCGAGATCGGCAAGGATGTCGTCCACGTCTTCGATACCGACCGAGATGCGGACCAGTCCATCGGTGATCCCGATTTTGCGCCGTCCTTCTTCGCCAACGGCCGCGTGCGTCATGGTGGCGGGATGCGAAATCAGGGTTTCAACTCCGCCCAGCGACTCGGCCAGCGAGCACACGCGCACCTTGCGCAGCATCTTGTTGGCGTTCGCGAGCGATCCGGTTTCGAACGCGATCATCGACCCAAAGCCGGACATCTGGCGCTTGGCCAGTTCGTGCTGCGGATGATCGGGCAATCCTGGATAGAAAACCTTCTGCACTTTCTTGTGCTTCGAAAGATAGTCAGCGACTTTGCGACCGCTGCGATCGTGCTGTGCCATGCGGACCGCGAGCGTCTTGACGCCGCGCAATATCAGCCAGCACTCGAAAGGTGACAAAATGGCGCCGGCGCATTTCTGAAGAAAAGCAAGTTTATCCGCCTGTTCGGGTTTGGTGCAAACGACCACGCCGCCTAGCCCGTCGCTGTGTCCGTTAAGAAATTTCGTGGTCGAGTGGACGACCATGTCGGCGCCGAACTCGGTCGGACGCTGAAAATATGGCGACATGAAAGTGTTGTCGACGACCACCTCAACGCCGTGCCGGTGGCTCAGTTCGCCGATGGCGCGGAGATCGCAAAGCTCCATCAGAGGATTGGTAGGCGTCTCCAGAAACAACAGCCGTGTGTTTTTCTGGAATGCGCGCTCCACCTGGCTCAGGTCGGATGTATCGACGTAGGTAAATGTAAGACCAAAGTTGGCGAGGACCTGATTGAACAGGCGCGGCGTCCCGCCGTAGAGATTGTGGCCGGCGACAACGTGGTCGCCTGCCTTGAGCATGGAAGCGACGGCGTTGATCGCCGCCATTCCGCTGCCGAAAACTCTGGCGGCGACGCCGCCTTCGAGCGTGGCGAGGTTAGTCTCCAGCCGGTCGCGAGTCGGATTCGATACGCGCGAGTATTCGTAGCCTTTGTGCTTTCCGATCTCTTCCTGAACGTAAGTGGAAGTCGGATAAATGGGCACGCTGACCGCCCCAGTGAGGGGATCGGGCTCTTGTCCAACGTGGATGGCGCGGGTTGCGAAGCCCGATGGTTTCGTGGTCAAAAGTTTCTCCTGAGTTCGTCAGTTGCTGTCCGCTTTTCGAGCGAACAGCGAACGACGAACAGCGTCTCTCTATACTCCGCCTTCAAAAATCTTCTTCGACAAATACCGTTCCGCAGAGTCGGGAATCAGCGTCACCACGCGTTTCCCTGCTCCGAGGCGTTTGGCGATTTCAACCGCCGCATACACGTTGGCGCCGGCGCTTGAGCCTCCGAGAACGCCTTCGCGCGCGGCAAGTTCTCTGACCATGCCGAAGGCCTGGTCATCGGTCACCATCATCACTTCGTCGCAAACCGAACGGTCAAAATTCCCAGGAATGAAGCTATTGCCGATGCCTTCCACCTTGTGTGGACCGGGCTTTCCTCCACCGAGGATCGAGCCTTGTGTCTCCACCGCGACCGCGTGCACTTTCGCAATGCGCTCTTTCAGAAAGCGGGCAACTCCGGAAAAGGTTCCAGCCGTGCCGCAGCCGACCGTGATGGCGTCGACGCGCCCCTCCATCTGTTCAAAGATCTCGCGCGCGGTAGTCTCGTAGTGGTAGTCAGTGTTGGCCGGGTTGTCGAACTGCGCGGCCATGAAAGCGGAAGGATCGGTTGCCAGCAGATCCCGCGCGCGCTGGATGGCGCCTTGCATCCCCTCGCCTTCCGGGGTGCGAATCACCTCAGCGCCGAGGGCCCGCATGATGATGGCCTTTTCCTCCGAAAATTTTTCCGGGATGAACAGGCGCACCTTGTAGCCGCGCGTCACGCCGATCAGAGCGAGGCCGATACCGGTGTTTCCAGCCGTGGCTTCAATAACGGTGCCGCCGGGCTTGAGCTTGCCTTCGCGCTCGGCGCGCTCGATCAAGCCAATGGCAGCGCGGTCTTTCACGCTGCCGCCCGGGTTCAGGTATTCGAGTTTGGCGAAAATATCGGCCGACCCCGGAGGGGCCAGCTTCTTCATTTGCAACATCGGCGTTTCGCCGACGAGCTTCGATATGTCGTCGCTAACGCGCAGGCGCGAGTTTGAGGTTGTTGTGGGCACATTCCAGAGTAAGGAACGGGAGGGGGAAGCGTCAATGCGAAGGATTTTGTAATCTGGGAATTTTGTAATTTGGTAATGTGAAACCCGAATCCTGCCAGGAGCGGCAGCCATCCGAAATTCACGGAGAACTGCGCGATTGCAAAATTACACAATTACACAATTGCAAAATGCCTCCCTACTGCGCCCCTGAAGCGGGCTCGCTGCCGGCATAATAACCGCTCTTCGTGCGCACCGTGAGTTTGCCGTAGCTGTGCGAATGGGCGTCCACTCTCACTTGACGATAGCCGCCTTGGGTTTTCGGCGTCGTCGGTTTATATCCGATGGTGTACTGGCTGCGAATATCGTGGGCCACAGTGCGGCTGATGGCGTCAACTTCGTCCAGCGTTTGCGGGAAGAAAGCGATGCCGCCCGTTCTCTCGGACATGATTTGCAGGGCGCGTTTGGCATGCTTCGGATGCTCTTCTTTCTCCAAGATGCCAATGGCGTAAACGGTCGGCCCGCCGTCGCCCTGCAGACGCCGCACCGCCTGCTCAAGAGTTTCCGCGCTCTCGTTGTCGTCTCCGTCGGTAACCACAAGCAGCACTTTTTTCTCCAGCTTCGCATCCCTCTTCAAGTGGTCGGCGGAGGCGACGACCGCATCGTAGAGCGCTGTGCCGCCGCGCGTCTCGATCTTTTCCAGTCCCTCTTTCAATTTATTGATGTTGGAAGTGAAATCCTGATCAAGATAGTACTCGTCGTTGAAGTTGACGATGAACACCTCATCATTTGGGTTTGAAGACCGCACCAGATTCAGAGCCGCTGCGTTCACCTTCTGCCGCTTCTCCCGCATGGAACCAGAGTTGTCGACGACGATGCCCATCGCCACCGGAATGTCTTCGTGGCGGAATGACGTAATGGTTTGGGGATGCCCATCCTCGTAGACGTTGAAATCACCCTTGTCGAGGGTGGTGACGATGTGTTGCTTGTCGTCCACGACCGTGGCATGGAGCACGACCTCTTCGACCTCCTTACGGAAAACGAAGACACCGCTGTCGGCGGCATCCGGACTCTGGGCGGAGCTGGTGGTTGCCGCTGGGGACGACGATTGGGAACTTGCGGGTGATTGGGAACTTGCGGCCGGGGCAGAAGATGACTGATTCGGGGCTTCCGCTTTGCTTTGAGAGTTCGCCAGGGATAGCGCCGTCACCAGGAAAAGGATCAGTAGAGGAATGTCATTCCGTCGGCGCATAATAACCCGTCTTGGCGTAGACCTTCAGCGGCGGCAGCCCTTTTGGCGGCAAAAGTTTCACTTTTATTTTACGCCATTTGCCATCGCGCACTGGGTTCTTTGGACGGTATCCGATGACATATTGGTTGCGCAACTCGATGCCAATTTTTGTGGAAACGTCCGCCAGGTCGTTCGGGTTATCAATGGTAAAAGCCCGGCCACCGGTCAATTCGGTGACATCGCTGAGCAGGCTGGGTCCAAGCCGCTCTTCTTCGGTCGGGAAGTAATGATCGTAGATGCCGATGGCATAGATAAGAATGTCGGCCTCTTTGACCATGGAACGGATTTCGCCTTCCGTATACCGGCTATGGTTGTCGCCGCCGTCGGAGATGATCAGCAAAGCCTTCTTCGGATACTTGGCTTGGCGCATCTTGGTTACGCCAAGGTAAATGGCGTCCAGCAGCGCGGTGCGCCCCTTGGGAATGGTGTAGACGAGCCGGCCCTGTATGTCATCCACCGAGCTGGTGAAATCGGCGATCTCCTCCGGCCTGTCGGCGAAGGCGATCATGAAGAACTCGTCCTGCGGATTGGCGGTCTTGAAGAATTCCACAACCGCCTCGCGGGCGCGCTCGATCTTGCTGCTCATGCTGCCGCTCATATCAAAGACCACGCCGATCGAAACCGGAGCATCTTCGCTAGAGAAGGTCTTGATCTCCTGCTGTTCTCTGCCTTCGAAGAGGTTGAAGTTCTCGCGGTCGAGGCCGGTTACGAGCCGATTTAAGGGGTCGGTGATGGTAACCGGAACCAGCACCATGTCCACATCGACTTTGAAGGGCTTGGTGTGAGTCTTGAGCGCCGGATCCACGTCCGGCTGCTTTGGCGGGGGCGGTTGAATGCGGGGCTGGACGTGAACGTCCTCCGTCGAAGTCTGCGCCGGAAGCGGGAGGTTGCCGCACACAGCAATCACCAGAAGTGCAGCGAACCAGAGGCGAGCCGAGAACTGTTTGCCGTACCACATAGGCCCTACCAAATCCGCGCCGTGAAGGGAGGCGACCCGCATCCCCAAAAGGCAGGCCAAGAAAGTCTCTACTGAGCCGGATACTAGCACAAAGCCAAAAAAGTGTTGTCACTTTTTTGTCTACAACCGCTAGATTTCGCGGATCGTCAGAGGTTGTCTTCTGACTGTGCGCATCCTTTTTCTCTTTTCCCAATCTGGGCCGGGGCCGGATCGTCCCTGCTACAATTCTGACTTCCTCTTATGGCAATTGTTTCTCCATTCAAGGCTTGGCGCTACGACCCGGAGCGCGTGCCGATTCAGCAGGTTGTGACCCAACCCTACGACAAAATCACCCCCGCAATGCAGGAGCGCTACTATCAGGCCAGTCCCTATAACCTGGTGCGGATTATTCTCGGCAAACGCCTGCCCGGAGACGGGGACGCCGAGAACGTCTATACCCGCGCGGCGGCGTCCTTCCAGAACTGGCGCCAGACGGGCGTTTTGCGCCGCGATCCCGAGCCCTCGCTCTACCGCTACTCCCAGACGTTCATAGTTCCTGGACGTACTCCGGGCACCGAGGCGCGGGCCGAGCGGCGGGGCTTCATCGCGCTCGGGCGGATCGAGGAGTATTCCGCGGGCGTCGTGTTCCGCCATGAACAGACGCTGGCCAAGCCGAAAGCCGACCGGCTCGACCTGTTGCGCGCCAATCGCGCCCACTTCGGCCAGATCTTCATGCTCTACAGCGGAGCCGGCAAAGTGGACGCCCTGCTTGATTCGGCGGCAGCCTCGGACATATCGCCCGACATCGAGGTCACCGACGAGTACGACGTAGTGCACCGCGTCTGGAAGATTTCCGATGCATCGGTCGTCACCGCAGTACAGGAGCGGATGCGCGACCGCAAGCTGATCATCGCCGACGGCCATCATCGCTATGAAACGGCCTTGAGCTATCGCAATGAGCGTCGCGATCATGAGCGGCGAGATAACGAGCGGCGAGCCGGCGCCGGAACCGGAACGCAAACGGATCCGCCTGCTCCGTACGACTCCGTGATGATGACCTTCGTCGATATGGATCGTCCCGGCCTGGTGATTCTGCCCACGCATCGCCTCGTCTTCGGACTGCCATCTTTTTCGGCGGCGCAATTTCAAGCGGAGGCTAAGAAACTCTTCAACGTGGAGGAGGTCGATGCCGGAATCGATGGCGTGCGCGCCACCGCCATTCTGCGGCAGGCAGGGCACGCGGGAACGGCGCTGCTCGCAGTCGCCGCCGAGCGCGCATTCCTGCTGCACTCGCCCAAGGCCATCGGCTCCAGCTTGTTCGGAAGCCTCTCTCTGCGCCAGCAATCGCTGGACGTCGTGCAACTCCACAAGTGCCTGCTGGAAGGCGTGCTGAAGATCTCGGAGGAAGCCATTCGCAATCAGGAAAACGTCTCCTATTGTCGTGAGGCCGAGGAAGCGCTGTCGCAGGTGCAAAGTGGAAAGGCGCAAATGGCGTTCCTCATGAATCCTGTGCGCATGGAGCAGGTTCGCGATATCGCCTTTGCCGGCGAAGTGCTGCCCCAGAAGTCCACCGATTTCTACCCCAAGCTGCTGAGCGGTCTCACGATTTATGCGCTGGAGTAAAAAACTGCAGTTCTCAGTTTCCAGTTCTCAGTTGTCAGTGGAAGGTGGGGTACTGAGAACTGAGAACTGGGAACTGAGAACTAGAACCTTGGCCATCCTGCTGGCCATCGTAATGCTTCTCTCTGCAGCACCCGCTGCGGAAGAAAAGCACATTTCCGTCTACTCTCCCGTCGCGATCTACACGCTCCCAGTCCTCGATCGCGCCGGCCGCGAGTATGTCGGCTTGCTCGAACTCCTCGAACCGCTTGGCCGCGTTAGCAGCCAGTTGGACGGCCGTCGCTGGGAACTTCGATATAACGCGGTGGATGCCGAGTTTGTCGCGGGAAAGACGCGCGCCAGGATTCATGGCCGCAATTTTGATTTCGCCGTTCCTTTCCTGATTGAAAACTCCCGCGGATTGGTTCCGCTGACTTCGCTGAACGCGCTGCTGCCGCGCTTTCTGGGAACATCGGCTAATTTTCGCGAAAGCGCGCGCCGGTTATTCGTCGGCGATGTTGGCATACAAATCAGTTTTCAACTCGACGCGAGTAACCCGTCCCGCCTGGCGCTCAATTTCAGCGCTCCCGTGAACCCGACGATCTCCACCGAACCGGGCAAGCTGCGGATGGTCTTTAAGCGCGACCCGGTCGTGTCCCCGGGCAGCCAGCTTATTTCTTTTGCCAATAAGGTCATCACCCAGGCGAGTTACTCCGAGGACAATGGCGACGCCGAATTAGATATAGCCGCGAACGAGCCGCTGATGGCCAGCTTCAGCAGCGACCGAAGGACGATCGTCGTTTCCGCTGTCCCGCCCGCAACGACACCAGCCGTCAGTGGAACCCAGAATCCGGCACCGGCTCCCCCGGCGGCGAACGTCGCATCGGGCAATTCTCACCGTGTCCTTGCCGTGGTCGATCCCGCGCACGGCGGCGACGAACGGGGCGCGGCCTTGACCGATAAGCTGGCCGAGAAAGACGTCACCTTGGGATTCGCCCGCCTGCTGCGCCATGAACTGGAGACTCGTGGCTTCGCGGTCACCTTGCTGCGCGAGGGAGATACCAGCTTGACTCTGGATCAGCGCGCCGCCGCCGCCAACGTGGCGCGCGCTGGAATCTACATCAGCCTGCACGCGGTTTCGCAGGGCAGCGGAGCGCGCGTATACACCGCGCTGCTTCCCGTGGAAGGAACGAGCAAGGGAGTATTTCATGCGTGGAATGCGGCGCAGTCGCCGGCTTTGCCCGTCAGCCGTATCGTGTCGGCCGCCATCGTGGCCGAGATGCAGAAAAGAGAATTCCCGGTGCAAGCGTCTTCCGCTTCGCTGCGCCCGCTGAACAACGTGTTCATGCCCGCCGTCGCAGTGGAACTTGCGCCCGGAGAGGATGGTATCGCCGACCTGACCTCTGCCAATTATCAACAACGGGCCGCATCGGCGATTGCAGATGCTATTGTCTCAGTTCGCGACCGTCTGGGAGCACAACCATGATCCCGCGCCATCTCCTGATCGGAGTCGCCGCGCTGCTGCTGCTGGTGGTGTCGATGGGAATCTACCTTCGCCACATGCGGCGCCAAGCCGGACAATTTGAATCTTCGGCAGCCGACGCATTACCGGTAACTCCTCCAGCCTCCGGTCCGACGGAGACGGTAACTCTGTACGTGGCCGATGACGCCGCCGGCGCGCTCCGCCCGCGAGCGGCGCAGATTCCTCTTCCCGGAGGACGCCAGCAGCGAGCCGAAGAGTTATTGCGCGCGCTGCTGCGCATCTACCAGCAACCAGGCGCGCTCCATCCGCTGGCTCCGGCGGCGGACATCCGCAGCATCTACCTGGTCGATCCGGGAGCGGCCGTCATCGATCTGAATGCCGCCTTCGCCGACCAGCACCGCTCCGGCATTCTCAGCGAGCAGCTCACCGTGAATTCGCTGGTGGAGACGCTAGCCCGCAACGTTCCCGGAGTTAATCGGGTCAACATCTTAGTAGAGGGCAAGACGCGCGAGACGCTCGCTGGACATGCGGACCTGACCGAAACGTTCGACGTGACAACGATTGAGCAGGCGGGCAATCAGTAAGCGGACATGGGGAGAACTCCCTGATGCGTCCTTGCTAAGCGAGAGGTTGCAGGGGTCCCTTCGGCTTCGCTCAGGGCAGGCTCTTCGACTCCGCAGGGGCTTCACTTCGCGAAGTCCTTGCTCCGCTCAGGATGACAACTTGGAGGGGGTGGCTTGGGCTGATGGCTGACGGCTGATGGCTGATGGCTGATGGCTGTTAGAATTCCGTCCAATGATCTTTCGCAGCGATAATCGCACTCCTGAGCAGATTCGTCCTGTCAACATCATCCCCGACTTCATCTCAACGGCGGAGGGATCGGCGCTGATTGAGATGGGGAACACTCGCGTCATCTGCACGGCATCGGTCGAAGAAACGGTGCCTGCGTTCTTGCGCAACTCGGGGAAGGGATGGATCTCCGGCGAGTACGGAATGCTGCCGCGCTCGACGCTTACCCGCAGCACGCGCGAAGCGTCCAAGGGCAAGCAAAGCGGGCGCACGCAGGAAATTCAGCGCCTCATTGGACGCTCGCTACGCGCGGTGGCCGATTTGAAGCGGTTGGGCGAGCGCACTATCTGGATCGATTGCGACGTGATCCAGGCGGATGGAGGCACGCGAACGGCTTCAATTACCGGGGCATTCGTCGCGCTGGGCCTGGCTTTGCAACGGCTGATCGATGCGGGAACATTGACGGCGGCGCCGATCAAGGATTTTGTGGCGGCGATCAGCGTCGGCATTGTGGACGGCGAAGTGCTTCTCGATCTTAACTACGAAGAAGATTCGCGCGCCGATGTGGACATGAACTTCGTCATGACCGCGGGCAACAAGATTGTTGAGCTGCAAGCTACCGCCGAGCACCAGGTGTTCGACGACGCGCAACTGGCAAAGATGATTTCGATGGCGCGGCAAGGCATCCAATCGCTCATTGCCAGGCAACAGACGCTGCTCGGAAAGCTGGCTCTGCGGCAGTGATTTCGGCGATGCACAGAGGTCCTGCCATCCAGTTACACTATCCAGCATGCTTTTTAGAACCATCGCTGCGGCAGTTGTTGTTTTCGTGTTGGCGCGATCCACGCCCGGCTTTGCTCAGACGCAACGAGTCGAAGGAGTGGTACACGACTCGAGGGGCAAGTTGGTCGCCGGAGCGCTAGTAAAGCTCAGCACCGCGAACTCAGAGCAGACCACTACCAGCGATGCGAACGGGAAGTTTGAGTTCGCCGCCGTGCCCGCCGGATCCGGCACGATTACCGTCACCTCGAATTACACCGCAGGTCTGCGGCGCCCGTGGAGTGGTGAAACGGTGCTGGATATTGTGCTCCACGCCGGAGTTCCCGGCTTCTGTTGTGAAACCTGCATCTGCATTGTCCCGGCTCAAGTCGTCGTCGTAACCGCAACCAGAACGAACGTCGCGCTGGAGGATTCAGCGGCGGATGTGGTCGCGTTGGACTCGAATCAACTTGCCTCCACGCCAGCGCTCACGCTTGATGACGTGCTGCGCGAGGTTCCGGGGTTCACGCTGTTTCGCCGCTCCAGCAGCCGCACGGCGAATCCTGGCACGCAAGGAGTCTCCATGCGCGGAGTTGGCGCTAGCGGAGCCAGCCGCGCTCTCGTGCTGGTCGATGACATTCCGCTCAACGATCCCTTCGGCGGCTGGGTCTATTGGGACCGCGTTGTCCGAGAATCGATCAGCGACGTTGAGGTGGTGCGCGGCGGCGCCGATGCCAGCCTCTACGGTTCGACGGCCATGGGCGGCGTGATTCAGTTTTTCACACGCGAGCCCGAACAGACCGCCGTCTCCGCCGAAGGCTCGTGGGGGAGTGAGAACACGCCTGAGATGTCGCTATGGGCGGGCACCCGCCTGGGAGCGTGGCATGGCTCCGCTGCTACGGATCTGTTTCGGACGAATGGCTACATTCCCGTCCCTGAGCCGCAGCGCGGCGCGGTCGATGCGCCCGCCAAATCGACTCATGAACTGACCTCGGTTGAACTTGGGCGGCATTTTGGCGATTTCAGCCGGTTCTTTGCTCGCGGGTCCTATTTCAATGAGGATCGGCACAACGGCACGGTGATTCAGTTGAACAACACGCAATTGGCGGACTTCGCAACTGGATGGAACTACGAAACGAAGAATGTGGGAGCGATTTCAGCGCGGCTGTTCGGGTTGTTCGAGTCGTACTATCAGACTTTTTCGGCGGTGGCGGCGAACCGCGATTCAGAAACGCTGACCGACTCGCAGTACGTTCCGTCGCAGGCGCTCGGCGGCAGCTTGCAATGGTCACGGCCCATCGGGCGGATGCAGACGCTGGTCGCAGGGTTTGAGATGCGGGAAGTGCATGGCTTGAGCAACGACTTCGTCAGCGCCGGCGAAAACCTGAGTGGCGGAAGAGAGCGCACCACGCGGCTTTTCGGGGAAGACATTCTTCAGATTACTCCGCAGCTGATTGCGAATCTATCGCTGGGCTACGATCACTGGAGCGATTTCAATGCTCGGTTGATTGAGATTCGCTCGAACGTCCCGACGTTAACGCCGTACGCGGATCGCAGTTCCGACGCTCTCAATCCGCGCGCCTCGCTGCTCTACCGCCTCAAGCATGGGACTTCGCTGACGGCTTCAGGGTACCGCGCCTTCCGCGCGCCCACCTTGAACGAACTCTATCGCAATTTCCGTCAAGGCAACACCCTGACCGACGGCAACCCCGAACTTCATGCGGAACGATTGACGGGAGTGGAAGCGGGCGTCCGGCAAAGCTTGCTTTCCGACCGCCTGAATTTGCGGACAACGTTTTTCTGGAACGACATCACCGATGCCATCGTGAACGTTACCATCAACAACACGTCTACGCCGATCCTGGCCAAGAAGGAGAACGTCGACCGCACGCTCTCGACCGGCGTCAATCTCGACGGCGAATTCCGCATCAGCAGTTTCTTTCAGCTCGCCGGAGGCTACCAGTTCGCTCACGCCGTGGTATCCAGCTACACGCCAAATTCGCTGAACCCGTCGCTGGTGGGAAATTGGATACCCGAGGTGCCGCACCAGCAGTTCACGCTGCAGGCGCGTTACGTCAATCCCAAGATCGGCACCGCGAACCTGCAGGGGACGTTTGTCGGCCAGCAATTCGATAACGACCAGAATACCTTGTTGCTGAAAAAGTTCTTCACCGTCGATTTGTACCTGGGGCGATCGCTCGGCCATGGAGTGGAAGTTTTTGCCGCTGCCGAAAACATGTTCAATCAGCGCTACTACTCGGCTCTAACCACCGTACCGAATATGCCACCGGTCCCGAGTCTTGGCGCCCCCATCCTCGCGCGCATTGGGTTGCGCTATCAGTTTTCGGGGCATTGAGTACATTCCACGCTGAGCGCCAAGAAAAACGGACAGAAGCAAAGCCTCTGTCCGCTATGCACAACCCAGCCAATTCCTTCCAGCAGAAGCTACTTGTACTGCTTGGCGACCTCGGCGAGCGGAATCGGCTTGTAGTCGCCGGCATGTCCGGCTTGGCCGAATTGCGTCATGCGCTGGGCCACGACTTTCTTCATGGCATCGCGCGCCGGTTTCAGATAATCGCGCGGATCGAATTTCTCCGGCGTATCCACAAACACTTTGCGGATGGCGCCGGTGATCGCCAGGCGGTTGTCGGTGTCGACATTGATCTTGCGCACGCCGTTGCGGATCCCGAGCTGAATCTCTTCCACCGGCACGCCCCAGGTCGGCTTCAGCTTGCCGCCGTACTCGTTGATGATGTCCTGCAGCTCTTTCGGCACGCTGGAAGAGCCGTGCATCACCAAGTGCGTATTTGGCAGGCGCTTGTGAATCTGGATGAGCACGTCCATTTTCAGGACGGAACCGTCGGGCTTCTTGGAGAATTTGTACGCGCCGTGACTGGTGCCAATGGCGATGGCCAAAGCATCCAGGCCGGTTTTCTCGACGAATTCGACTGCCTGGTCGGGATCGGTCACATGTTCCAGACCAGTGCCGCCAGCGCCGTGTCCGTCTTCAATTCCGCCGAGCACGCCGATCTCGCCTTCTACCGTCACGCCCTTGGGATGAGCGTAGGCGACGACTTCCCTGGTCACGCGCACGTTGTAATCGAATGTGGATGGAGTCTTGCCATCGGGCATCAGGGAGCCGTCCATCATCACGCTGGTGAAGCCGAGATCGATGGCCGACTTGCAGGTTTCCACGCTGTTGCCGTGGTCGAGGTGCATAACCAGGGGAATCTCAGGATACAATTCCGCGGCTGCCAGCATCAGGTGATACAGGAACTTGTCCTGCGAATAAGAGCGGGCGCCGCGGCTGGCCTGAATAATGACCGGTGAGTTCGTCTCCTTGGCCGCTTCCATAATGGCCTGAATCTGCTCCATGTTATTGACGTTGAAAGCTCCAACGCCGTAGCCGCCTTTGGCCGCTTCGTCTAAGAAGTTGCCGCATCGATACTAAAGGCATGTATTGCTTCTCCTCTCAAATCTCGAATGAAATCGATGACTGCTATTTAAGTTTAACCTGCGATGGGTCACAGCTCTGGTGACGCCCATCACACGATGGCGTATCATTTTCTCAGTGGATTGTGCCTGGCATTGGCCGAACTGCGGAGTTTTTCCAACTGGATTAGATGTGACTAGAGTTTTGTTTTCCTAAGGACACACGACTTTCCACCATACCGAAAACCGATAGGAGGATTTATGAAGCTTACCCCTGGCAAACTCGCCGGAATCAAGGCTGTATCGAATGAACGGGGCGTAATCGCCGCTGCCGCCATGGACCAGCGCGGCTCACTGCAAAAATCTCTCGCCAAGGAAAAAGGCTCGGCCGTCTCCGATGAGATGATGGAAGAATTCAAGGTTCTGGTGAGCGAGGTGTTGACGCCTCATGCCAGCGCCATTCTGCTCGATCCCGAGTGGGGACTGCCAGCCGCGAAACGCCGCGCAAAGAATGCCGGCCTGCTGCTGGCTTATGAAAAGACCGGCTACGACAAGACCGGACCGGGACGCCTGGGCGATTTGCTCGATCACTGGTCGGCGCGCCGCCTGAAAGAAGCGGGCGCGGACTGCGTCAAGATTCTGCTTTACTACACTCCCAACGATCTCAAGGACGTGAACGACAAGAAGCACGCCTGGGTCGAGCGTATCGGCGACGAGTGCCGCGCCAACGACATCCCATTCTTCCTCGAGTTTGTCGGCTACGAAGAAGGCGCGGATGAAAAGGGCCTGGAGTACGCGAAGAAGAAACCGCACATCGTTACCGAGAGCATGCGGGAGTTCAGCAAACCGCGCTACGGCGTTGACGTACTCAAAGTCGAAGTGCCGGTGAACATGAAGTTTGTCGAGGGCACGAAATCGTTCGGAGGCCAGAAGGCGTATTCGAAGAAAGAAGCCATCGAACTGTTTCACAAGGCTGCCAACGTCGCGACCAAGCCGTTCATTTATCTTTCGGCCGGAGTGAGCAACGCGGAATTCAGCGAGACGCTCGAACTGGCGGGAGAGTCTGGCGTGAAGTTCAACGGCGTCCTCTGCGGCCGCGCCACCTGGAAAGATGGCATTCCGATCTACGCGAAGCATGGTGCGGCGGCGTTCCGCAAGTGGCTGGAAACCGAGGGCGTGAAGAACATCCACAACGTCAACGACAAACTGAAGGCCGCGACTTCGTGGCACTCGATTTATGAAGTGGAGCCGGCGCTGGTCTAGCCCTTCCGCTTTCAACCTGGAGGCGGGTCTTCGGACCCGCCTTTCTTTCTGAAATAAACTTTCCGGCATAAACTTCTTTGTGAACTCCTTCGCGAACTTCTTCGTGAACTATGACTCCCATGCCTGACCGCAAAACCGCTCTGATCACCGGCGCCTCGTTTGGCATCGGATTGGAATTCGCCCGCATCTTTGCGCGCGAAGGTTACAACCTGGTTCTCGTGGCCCGCAGCGCCGACAAACTCCGGCAACTGGCGTCCGAACTCGAGAAGGCCCACGGCACGCGTTCGTTGATTCTCGCGACTGACCTGTCCGAACCGGGAGCTCCCGCATATGTGCTGGATCAGACCACGCGCGCCGATATTCAGGTGGACGTGCTAGTCAACAATGCGGGATTCGGACAGTATGGCTTGTTTGCCGAGAACGATCTGGAAGAATGTCTGCGGCAGATCCAACTTAACGTCACGACTCTTACCCACCTCACGCGGCTGTATCTCCCGGCAATGATCGGGCGAAAAAGTGGGGGCATCCTGAACGTGGCGTCCACGGCGGCGTTTCAGCCTGGGCCGCTAATGGCCGTATATTTCGCGACCAAGGCCTACGTCCTGCATTTTTCGGAGGCGCTGGCCAATGAACTCGACGGGACGGGAGTGACTGTGACCTGCCTGTGCCCAGGCGCGACGGCCACGGAGTTCCACAAGCGCGCGAACGCAACCGGCATGAGGCTGCTGAAGTTCGGCTCGATGGACGCGCGCACCGTTGCCGAAGACGGTTATCGCGGATTGATGGCGGGGAAACCGGTGGTGATTTCTGGATTCAAGAATTGGCTGCTGGCGCAATCGATACGGTTCTCGCCACGGCGGATGGTGACGGCGATTGCGAGAAAGATTCAGGAACAATAGCGGACGGAAAGATATTTTGCGTACGAACGGCCGCCCCATGAGTGTAAGGGCCTGTTAACGTCAGTAATCTTGTTGTCCGGGAGCAGCATCGGCAACAATTAGGATTGTAACCACTGCCGGAAATGATAAAGGAAACGACAATAATGACACGAGCAAGGATTCTCGTCGTTCTGCCGATCATCGCTTTCATATATATCGCTTATGGTAGAGGGCAGGCCTCAAAGGATTCAGAACCTCGGAATACCATAACGACCCTAACGGGAATTTTGCTCGTGAGCGATCGGCGGTGTGACGAATGGCCCGAGAATGTGCCAAGAGACAAGTGGACTTGCCCAGAAGGATCATCTCAATGGGGATTCATTACTCTGGGGAAGCAATACTCCGTTTGGGGAAATACCAGCGAGCTCAAGCGGTATGAACGACGCAGGGTAACCATTACCGGAAGGGTTTCCCCGGGTCGTGAGACCTTCATGGATCGACTTGATGTCGAGTCCATTGGCCTGAGTGAAATGCCCGAAAGTCAGATACGAGACTTAATTGAACAGTTGAGACATGACCAGTGGACCCAGCCGGTGAACATAAGCAATCCGACCGCTTGGGTCTTCCGCTTTACTTCGCCAATGCAACAGATTCTGCAAGCTGGCCCCGCTGCACAGGACATATTGGTCCAGTATTTGACTGACTCTCAAATCAAAGATCACATCATCATGCTGTTAGGCGGCGTCGGAGACGGAAAAGCTGTCGGCCCTATTATCCACGCCATGGCTGATCGGAACGAGGCGCGTGATGGTGAATACGCAAGGAAGGTGAACCTTGTCGCCAACCTTGCCCTTACAAATATCACTGTGGGGGATGTGATCTGGCATCACGGCGGCGGGATTACCATAGATGCATGTCCGGACGATCCGAAATCCTGCTGGCATGCGTGGTGGATTGAGCACCGAGCAACCTTTGATGTCTCGAAAACGCCGAGCCGCAACTTTTCCAATTATCCAAGTTATGGCATATATCAAGACCCCGGCGTTTGGCGCTCTGAATCTTGGCGCTGATTGTTGGCGTAACATCACCATTACGCTCATTGAGTGCTGACGCCTAGCATCTCTGTCTCACGCTCGGCTACGGTGTCTTGCGCGCTTCGAGCGCTGCCTGCACGCGGCTATGTTTCCGGCTATAGGTGAAGTACACGACCATCCCGATGATCAGCCAGATAATCAATCGCGCCCAGTTGATCCAGCCGAGTTTGTACATCATGTAGCCGTTGAAAATAATTCCCATCACGGGCACGAACGGGACCCAGGGCGTCCGGAAGGGGCGAGGCTGGCCAGGGTTGGTGTGGCGCAGGGCCAGGATGGCGATGCAAACAATCACAAACGCCAGCAGCGTTCCGATGTTCACCATTTTTCCGATATCGTCGATCGGCGTCAGGCTGCCCACGATCGCCGCCAGCAGGCCGACGAGCATGGTGTTCTTCCATGGAGTCCGGAAGCGCGGGTGAATCTCAGCGAAGAATTTCTTCGGCAAAAGCCCGTCGTTGGCCATCGAATACAACACGCGCGTCTGCCCCAGCAACATGACGAGCATCACGCTGGTGAGACCGGCCAGCGCTCCGAGGGTAATGATGTTGGATGCACCGGTAAGCCCCCGGTCCAGAAAAGCCCGCGCGATGGGCGCTTCGATGTTGACTTCTCGCCACGGCACCATGCCGGTTAGAACCGCCGCCACCGCGATATACAGCACGGTGCAGACCAGCAGCGACGCAATGATGCCAATCGGAAGATCGCGCTGCGGATTCTTCGCTTCCTGCGCGGTAGTGGAAACGGCATCGAATCCAATGTAGGCGAAGAATATGTAAGCCGCTCCGGCCCCGATTCCGGAGAATCCGAAAGGCGCAAAACTCGCCCAGTCCGATCCCCAGTTGGCGGCGCTGACGTAGCGGATGCCGAGCCCGATAACAAAAAGGACAACACCGACTTTTATGGTGACGATGGTGGCGTTGAAGCGGGCGCTCTCCTTGATGCCAATCACCAGAATCGCGGTAATCACCAGCGCGATCACGAAGGCCGGCAGGTTGACTCCGATTTCATATCCGAACAGATGTGGCGCATTCAGCAGATCGTGAGCTTTGTGCATCAGCTCTGGCGATTGCGCTCCCATGATTTCCGTCACTTTATTAAGGAAAGCCTGCGTGCCAGGCACCAGCGTGGGATCGGAAGCCTGAGCCATCTGGCGCGCGACAATTTTCTGCGCCTGGCTGAGTCCGGTCCAGTGGTCATAGGCCAGCCACAATGGCATCTTGATGTGGAAAATATTAAGCAGTTCAATAAAATGATTCGACCAACCCGACGACACCGTGCTGGCGCCCATGGCGTATTCGAGCGTGAGGTCCCAGCCGATAATCCACGCAATAATTTCGCCCAGCGTCGCGTAAGCGTAGGTATACGCGCTGCCCGCCAAAGGGATCATAGCCGCAAACTCCGCGTAGCAAAGAGCGGCGAACGTGCACCCCAACCCGGAGAGCACGAACGAAAGCATCAGTCCCGGCCCGGCGTAGTGAGCGCCCAAGCCGGAAAGCACGAAGATTCCGGCTCCAATCACCGCGCCGACGCCCAGCGCCGTCAACTGAAATACGCCCAGCGTGCGTTTCAAGCTATGCGAGCCCGTTTCTCGCGCCTCTTCCAACAGCAGGTCGAGTGGCTTTTTCGCAAAGAGGTCAGTCATCGGAAGCGTCTCTCCTGTCCGTTAAACCCGCAGTTACATCTAAGTCGTCTGGGCTCGCGGCCGCCAGATAAAGTACACCGGGATGCCGAGCAGCACGATGAACAATCCCGGCCAAGTGTATTGAGGTTTGTAGCGTAACAGCACCACGTCAATAAACAAAGCCATCACGATATAGATAGCAGGCAAAATGGGGTATCCGATGGCTTTGTACGGGCGCTCGGCCTCGGGATGGGTGCAACGCAAAACGAACAGGCCGAAGATGGTGAGCACGTAGAACACCAGCACCGCAAAAATAATGTAGTCGAGAAGCTGGCCGTAACTGCCAGAGATGCAGAGGACGCAGGTCCAGACCATCTGCACCATCAACGAAATCGCCGGCGTCTTGTAGCCGGGATGCAGCCGGGCAACACTGCGAAAGAACAGGCCATCCTTCGCCATGGCGTAATAGACGCGCGCTCCCGAAAGAATCAAACCATTGCAGCAACCGAAGGCGGAAATCATGATGGCGACGGCCATCAGCTTGCCGCCGATGGAACCGAACATCTGCGTCATGACCGCGGTGGCGACCCGGTCTTCGCGGGCGTACTGGATGCCGCGCTCAACCAGCGTTGAACCCGTCGAACTGCCCGCCAGCGGCAGGGCGCTCAAATAGATAAAATTGCACGCGACAAAGAGCGCGATCACCACGCCCGTGCCGAGCACCAGCGACAACGGAAGATTGCGGCTGGGATTTTTCACTTCGCCGGCGGTAAACGTAACGTTGTTCCAGGCATCGGCGGAAAACAGCGAACCGACCTGGGCGATCGCCAGCACGGTCAGAGTCGAGACCAGGACTCCGCCCCCTACCTCGTGCAGAGTGCCCAAGCCAGCGCCCTTCCAGAAATTCGAACCAAAATTAGCCGCCAGCGCCTGAGCGTTCCGCCCCAGCAGGATTCCGAAGATCACGAGGCCGAGAAGCGCAGCGACTTTTGCGCTGGTGAAGATGTTCTGAATCAGAGCGCCCGTCTTCACGCCGAAAATGTTGATGACAGAGAGAATCACAACCACGGCGATCGCGACCAGATTCTGGGTGTTGAGGCCGACCTTCATGTTGCCCAGAACCATGGGGCCGATGTGCCATTCCGGCGCCTGCCAGAAGCCCGGCAGCCAGTGCGACGAGGAAATGGAGGGGGAAAAAATACCGAGAAATTTGCCGAAAGCGACGCCCACGGCGGCGATCGTTCCTGTCTGAATGACGAGAAACAGAGTCCAGCCGTAGAGGAATCCCCAGAGCGGGCCGAGCGATTCGCGCAGGTAGACGTATTGTCCGCCGGCGCGCGGCATCATGGCGGCAAGTTCTCCGTAAGTGAGCGCGCCGATGATGGTCAGGAAGCCAGTAATCAGCCAGGCTCCGATCAGCAACGCGGGAGAATTGACCTCGCGAGAAATTTCGGCGGAGACAATGAAGATGCCGGAGCCGATCATGGAGCCCATCACCAGCATGGTCGCGCTGGTCAGGCCGAGACCTTTGACCAGCTCTTTATCCTGATGAGTGTGCCGCTCCCAATCGCTAGCGGGAGCTGGGGGTGGAACGTTCGTGCTCACGAACCTCCTAACAAATCATGGTGCACAACGCACCTTTTTGAATTGTCATCCCGAACGGAGTGAGGGATCTGCATTTTGCGGCGAACTGCAGATCCGTCGCTTCGCTCGGGATGACAAAATATAGCGAATTGAGGATTGTAGGAATGACGCTCAATGTCGCCTTGGGTTCGAATGCATTCGCTTTGCTGCGCGTCTCCGCCCCCATCGCTACAAGAGCATTCAACTTTACCCCAGAACTCTCAAAAATTCCTCTGCCGATTTGCGGGGATCGCGTAACAAGTCGGATATCACGGCCACGGCATCGGCGCCGGCATCGATGACGGAACGGGCGTTAGCGCGGGTGATCCCGCCAATCGCTACCAGAGGCTTGCGCGTCAGCTCCCTTGCCCGGCGAACGCCTGCGAGTCCGACGACTGGATCAGGATTGGCCTTGCTGGTGGTCGCAAAGACGGGGCCAATGGCAAGGTAGTCGGCGGAAGTTTTATCGGCTTCGGAAAGCTGCTCGGGATTGTGGGTTGAGACTCCCAACCAGCGAGCGGGGCCAATTATCTTGCGGGCCGCTTCGGGAGACAGATCATCCTGACCTACATGCAGTCCATCGAAGGCAGCAGCCAGGCAGAGGTCGGCGCGGTCGTTCATGATGAGCTTGACGCTCGCTCCGAGGCGCGCCCTGAGTTCACGCGCCTGGGCGAGCACTTGGCGGGCGCTTCCCTGTTTGTTGCGGTATTGGATCAGCGTGATTCCGGCGGCGGCGAGTTCATCGCCGGCGGCGAACATTCCGCGAGCGTCGGGGAAACAGGCAGGGTCGAGGATGGGGTAGAGTCGAGTCAGTTGCAACATAGTCTCAAATGTAGAGACGCCTTTGTGCTAACTCAGGCCGATTCACGCCGCAGCTTCCTTCTTTGCCAGGAATCTCTCGACGAAGCCGGTATCGAAATTGCCCGCTCGGAAATCCGGGTCGGCCAGGATTCGACGGTGCAGCGGGATTGTGGTGTGGATTCCTTCCACGATAAACATTCCCAGGGCGCGGCTCATGCGCGAGAGGGCTTCGTCGCGGTCCTTGCCGCGGACGATGAGCTTGGCGATGAGCGAATCGTAATATGGAGGAATCGTGCCTTCGGCGTAGGCCGCGGTGTCGATGCGCACGCCCGTTCCTCCCGGCGGGTTGAAGGTCGTGATCTTGCCCGCCGAGGGCGTGAACTTCTCGGGGTGCTCGGCATTGATGCGGCATTCGATGGCGTGTCCGCGATGCACGATGGGACCGTGCAGCACGTCGGCCATTTTTTCACCCGCCGCAATCATGATCTGACTCTTGACCAAATCCACGTCGGTGACCATTTCGGTGACGGGATGCTCCACCTGGATGCGCGTGTTCATCTCGATGAAGTAAAGCCGCCTCTCTTCATCCATGAGGAACTCAACGGTACCGGCGTTGTGGTAGCCGACATCACTGAGCGTTTTGCTGAGGATGGTTCCGATTTCCTGGCGAAGCTCGGGCGTCATCCGTACCGACGGCGACTCTTCGAGCAACTTCTGGTGGCGGCGTTGAATTGAGCACTCGCGTTCTCCCAGGCTGACGACGCTGCCGTGCTCGTCGGCGAGCACCTGGAATTCGATGTGGCGCGGGTGCTCGACATACTTCTCGAGGTAGAGATCGCCGTTGCCGAAGGCGGCCGAGGCCTCCGACTGGGCCTGGCGGTAGAGCAGGGGCAATTCGTCTTCATTGCGCACAATGCGCATGCCCCGCCCGCCGCCGCCCGCTGTCGCTTTGAGGATGACCGGAAAACTGACTTGCCGCGCCCACTCGCGTGCTTCTTCAGCGGAGGCGATCACGCCGTCCGAGCCGGGGAGAATCGGCACTCCGTGCTGTTTCATGGCGGCGCGAGCTTTTTCTTTTTCGCCCATCAGCCGGATGACATCGGGAGTGGGTCCGATGAACTTGACGTGACAGGCCTCGCAGACTTCCGCGAAGTTGGCGTTTTCAGAAAGCAGGCCGTAGCCGGGATGAATGCCATCTACGTTCGCGATCTCGGCCGCGCTGATCACCGTGGGAATGTTGAGATAGCTCAGCGCCAGTTGCGGCGGCCCAATGCAAATCGCCTCATCGGCAAAACGTACGTGGAGCGAATTCCGGTCGGCCTCGCTGTAGATGGCGACCGAGCGGATGCCGAGTTCGCGACATGCGCAAATGACGCGCAGCGCAATCTCGCCGCGATTCGCTACCAGAATCTTCTTAAACATTAGGATTTTCTTTGAATGCCGGAGAATCGGGTCATCGGATGATCGGGCGATCGGGTCATCTAAGAGCGACGCCCCGCTTTTCGATCACCCGATGGCCCGATCACCCGATGACCCGATCTTATTTTGGCCGGATGGCGAACAGTTCCTGGCCGTATTCGATGGGCTGGCCGTTGGCGACGAGTCTCTTGACCAATTCTCCCGCCACATCGCATTCGATTTCGTTCATCAGCTTCATCGCTTCCACAATGCACAAAACCTGGCCCACTTCCAGGGGGTCGCCGGCCTTGACGAAGGGCGGGGACCCGGGCGACGGCGATTCGTAAAACGTGCCCACGATCGGCGACCGCACAATATGCAAGACTTCCTCGGGCTCAGGTTCAGGCGCAACCGCATTCGCCGCCAGATCAACCCCGCTGGGCGCGGAAGGCGCAACCGGCGCCGGCGAGGGGTGAACCGCGAGATAGCGCGAGTCTGGCAACGGCGCGGGCGCCGGTTCGGTGCCGCGCTTGATCTTCACCTTGACATCCCCGCGCTCCAATTCAAACTCGGCGATGTCCTTTTCGATTAAGAACTCTATGAGTTCCTTCAGCTCTTTTTGATTCATGGATTCGGCGGGTTCCGCTTTGGTTTCGTAATGTTCTTCCAGCTATAGAGACAGTTTGCCCCATCTCACTCTGCGGCAGAAGACGCGGCGAGCCGCGTCTCTACGAGAAATCCAACGCTAAATAATAACCAACTCTTTATCTGTGGGCATCAGCACTTCGCAGCCCGAAGAGGTAACCACCACCACATCTTCGATCCGCACACCCCACTTCCCAGGAACGTAGGCGCCAGGCTCAATCGTAATGACCATCCCCGGCTCCAGTTTCTGGGTTTGCCCCTCCGCCAATCTGGGCGCCTCGTGTATCTCTAATCCTAAACCATGCCCAGTCGAATGGGTGAAGTACTGCGCCAATTTCCGCTTGCGCAGCACTCGACGCGCAGCGCCATCCACTTCGGCACAAGTCACGCCCGGACGAACCGCTGCGATGGCAGCCTGCTGCGCTTCCAGAACGGCCGCATAAAACTGCTGAGCTTCTCGCGACGGCTGTCCGACGTGCACGGTTCGCGTGCGATCCGAACAATAACCGGCGAGTATAACACCAAAATCGCAGACCACGAACCCGCGGCGGGGAATGCGCGCGCCGGAAGCCCGGCCATGCACAATCGCCGAGCGCTTTCCGGAAGCGACTATCGTCGGAAAGGACATGCCTTCGGCTCCGGCACAACGAGCCTCGTATTCCATGGCGGCGGCGACTTCCACCTCACACACGCCCGGCCGAATTTTCCTGCGAGCAATTCGGAAAAGACTGGCGCCGAGTTCAACCGCCCGCCGAATGCGCAGGATCTCCGCAGCATCCTTCACCATGCGGGCGCGCTCGACCAGCGGCGGCGCGGAGCGGAGGCGCGCCCTCCCTTTCAACACCGACGCCAGGCGGTCGCGCATGCCCGCGGTGATCGACTCTGGTTCGATGCCGACCGATACTGGCGTCAAAGATGCTGAACTTCGTCGCTCCGCAGCCAGCCACTCCGCAGCCGCCAACGGCGGGGACTTGCACGCGATGAGAATCTTTACATGATTGACGCCCGCGCCCTTGACTTCCTCCTCGGCCTGAGTGCGGTAGCGCCCGTCCGTAAACAGGATGGAACCGCGATCGGCGACGATCAAAGCAGCCGCACTGCCAGTGAAGCCACAGAGATATCGGATATTCGGGAGATGCGTTACGAGCAGAAAGTCCAGATCGTTTTCTTCGAACCCAGTCCGAAGACGGCTCAGGCGGCCAGCATGATCCATGGGACGAGTGTAGCAAGAAGCAGTTGTCAGTTGCCGGTTGCCAGCTGCCAGTAACAAGCTCCGGCAGCTAGCAGTTCCGCCACTGACAACTGGGTGCTGGCAACCGGCAACTGCGCTCCAAAAACGAAGCCGCCGGATTCTCGGCAGGTTCTCCGAGAAAGCCGGCGGCTCTGGCTCGTTTAAACTTCGCGCCTAGGTCTGAATGATGCGCGGAGTGATGAAGAAAATCAGCTCCTGGTTTGTGGTCGTAACCGTGCGGTGCTTGAACAGGTTGCCGAGGTACGGGATGTCTCCGAGCAAAGGCACCTGCGAGACGGCTAGCGAGTTCTGGGTTTGGATCACGCCGCCAATCACAACCGTGCCGCCATCGGTCACAAGTACTTGGGTTGTGGCTTGCTGCGTAACCAGTTCCGGGTTGCCCTGCACTTCCTCGCCGAAGTTGGGCAGGGTGTTCTCTACGTCCACATTCAGGAAGATAGTGCCTTCCGATGTAATCTGCGGAGTCACGGTCAGTCGCAGGAAAGCATCCACGTAGGTAACGGTCGGCGGACCGCCCAACTGGGCCTGAGTCACGATCGGTACGCGTACGCCCTGTTTCACAACCGCCTGAATGTTGTTCTGCGTGACCACGCGCGGACGGGAAAGAACTTTCAGCAAGCCGCGCGACTCGGCCATGGTGAGCAGCAAGTCGATCCGAAAGTTATTACTGGCGTTGATGAATGACAGACCGCTGGTCGGTCCGGTTGAGCCCAGGTTCGAAAACAAAGGAATCGTAGTCCCGCTCGTAGGAGTTCCAGCGACCTGGTACAGCGGATTTCCTACCTGTGAACCGACGAGGATCGGCGACTGCCCAACCGCTCCCACGCCGCCAACGGCGGTGGTGCCGTTGCCCCAGCCCAAGCCGAGTTGCACGCCGATGTCGCGAGCGAAGCTGCGGGTGGCCGCCACCACGCGGGCTTCAATTTCGACTTCCTGCGTTTTGCGGTCCATCTGCTGGATGATGCGGTCGATCTGCGGCAGAACTGCGGGAATGTCGGAGACGATCAGCGAGTTGGTGCGTTCGTCTGCCACCACATCGCCACGCTGACTGAGGAATTTCTTGACCGGCAGCAGCACGTCCTTGGCATGGGCGTAGCTGAGGAAGCGGGTGATGCTGACTTTGTCCACCGCCAGTGCCTCGGCATCGATTTGGGCGCGCCGGTTCTCGGCTTCCCTCTTCAACGTATCGACCGTGGCGATGCGAAGGACGTTGCCGTCCAGTTGGCGAGACAGGTCGTTGTTCTTGAGCACGATGTCCAGCGCCTGGTCCCACGGCACGTCATCGAGCACGATGGTCAGGGTGCCGTGGATCATGGGATCGAGCACGACGTTCAGACCGCTGATCTCGTGAATCAGACGGAAGAAATCTTTCAGATCCACATCCTTGAGATTCACGGAGATGGGTTCGCCAGTGTACTTGGCCCCGGTGCTCGCCGGCGCCTTCTGTTCCAACTGGACCTTCTGCTCGGCGGCCAGGTTCACGGCAGGCGTGACCGGTTGCGCGTTGCCGGCAGCTTGCCCGAGGTTGGCATTGACGTTGGTGGCGACCAGTTCTGCCGCCGTCTTGTCAGCGAAGCGACCCGCCGCTTCCTCAGCCTTCGCGGCCGGTTGGGCGGCTTTGTCGTCCTTGACCGAATATTTGGGCTCGACGAAGGCAAACTCCGCGGGTTTCTGGGCGTTCCCTGCCAGAGCCGGAGCGGGCGTGACCGCTGCTGCGGGAGCCAAAGTTGCCGGGACCGAAGCCAGCGCCGGTTGCGGCGCTGCACTGGCGGCCACCGGTTTGGCGGCCGGCGCCGCTTGGCGATGGGCCAGCACGGCGTCGTGGATATTGAGAACGAAGCTGCCGTCCGGACCCGCCACCAGTTCATGCGGGCGGCGGTTGGCAAGATCGCCGGCGAGGTCAATGACCACGCGCGTGTTGGGCGGGACTTGTCCGTTCATGCCGACGCGGACGTCTTTCACACCATCACGGCCAACGGTGATGCGGTTTTGCGCCGTGGCCATCACGGTGTTGGGAAAGTCGACGACGATGCGTGCCGGAGAATCGAGCGTCGTGACTTTGGGCGCCAATGTGCCCTTCGCCTTGAACTCGACCCGCAATCCGTCCTGGCTGTCGGCGACCTCGAGCTTCTGCAATGCAGCGCTCGCGGCCACCCCCTTGCCCGTCATGTCAGCCGCGACTGCGCTCGTCGTCACTACGAACGTCAGCAGCGGAACCAAGAGACCCAGCAGTTGCTTTCGCATTTCCCTATCTCCCCATGCGAGGCCGTTTCGCCTCCATGTGTTTCTTCGAAGTCTTGTGCCTCCAGGCCTACACCGCCGGAGTCGTAATCTTCTTCACTACTTCCCGCGTGAAGCTCTTGCCCAACCGGTCCTGCAGTGTTTCCTGGAAAACGATGGAGTCGCCGGTAATCTTCACCACGTAACCGTTGAACACCGGATCGTTTTCTCGCAGAAAATACGCCTTATTCAACCCGTTACTGACGACGGCGATGAAGCCGCTTTCACAATGCACCACACCGCGCAAGTTGATGGTCCCGATTTCCAGACACTTCTTGCCGGTGCTGCAACCCGAACCGCCGCCCGCGCGGCTCACCACTGGACTGAGAAAGGGATCCCGTCTCCCGTTCGCGGCGTACTTGCTGTCCGGGACGACCGGCTGCTCACTCTCGCCTTCTTCGCTTCCCGAAGCGCGGCTGGCGGGTACGCCAGCGACCGGATTACTTTGTGGAATCTCGGCGGACGGCTTCGCGGGCTCGCTGCTCATGACCGCAACTTCCGAAATCCGCTTTCTCGCGTGCATCCGCGGCGAAGATGGCTTTACCGGCGTAAACACCCGCACTCCGCTCGACTTGGCCGGAGTATGCGTGGCGCTCGTTGCCGCTGGCGTCGATTGGCGGATGCCGAGAGCCTCATTCGAGGCGGCCGTGGCATGGTTGCTCACGCCGTTCATCGTGTTGCGCGTGTTCTGGATAATGCTGGGACTCTGGGCCGAGGCTAAGCCCGCAGCCAGTACGCAAACCAGAATTGTCACCGTCGGCTTCATTCGTGTCCCTCCTATTTCTTCACCGGTGGTCCGGGTTTGCTGGCCGGCGCCGCCGGATCCAGGTCATGACTGAAATATGTGGTGGTCAGACAAGTGGCCACAACGCTCTCACCGGCCGCGTACTGGTAGGTGTGCTTGGCACCGGCAGGGCCCGGCTTGCGCGTCGAGGCCACCAGCAGGTTCGAGACGTTGATGATGCGCTCCACTTTTCCCAACCGGTCGAAGAACCCCAGCATGGAGTAGAACGGACCATCGAACTCAATTTCGAATGGCACTTCGCTGTAGAACTCCTTCGCGACACAGCGGGACGGGCCGTATAGCGGCGGATCTACACTCCCGACTTGCGGGCTTCTGCGCTCACCATGCGCATGAAATTGTCCACTTCTTTTTCATCGGGCACGATGCGCCGCTCGATTTCGAGCTGCTGCTTCAAGCTGGAAAGCTGGCGCTCGATGTCGGCCAGTTTCGGCCGGTAGGCTTCGAGTTCCGCGTTCTCGCGCAGTTTGGCCTGCAGCTTGCTGCGCGCCGCGTCATTTTGATCGCGCTGCGATTTGAAGACCGTGTAGTAGAGGCCGCCCGTCACCACCACCGCCCCCAGCAGCAGAACTCCCAGCAGCTTCACACCTGTTAATTCGCCAAGATTCATAGTCGGTTCCGCCTTTACGACTTCGCCTTTTCGCAGGTCAGCGTGAACTGAAACGCCTGCATATCCTTTACGCTTTCGTCCTGATAGCTTTCCTTGATCTCGATGTTGCGGAAGAAACCGGTCTTCTGCAGGTTGGAAATCAGGTTGGCTACCGCATCGCTCGACAGCGCCGTGCCGTCAATGGCCACGCTCGCGCCCTGATCCTGCAAGCTGTTCAACCAGACCGCCTCGGTGCCGTTGACCGTATCGCCGATCATGGCGAGCAGGGCGACCGGGCCGGTTTGGTTCGCGCGCAACTGGTCGATCACATCGACCCGCCGCTTGTAAGAGTCGGCTTGCCTCTGCCGCTCCATGTAGCGCACCTTGATGTCCGCCAGTTCGCGGTTTTTCTGTTCCGCCAGCCGGGATTGCACTGCGATCGTTTTCGCTTCCCGGTCGAGCTGGTACCAGTACCCAAAATTGACGGCGCCGGCAATCAGCAACACCGCCGCCACCTGGATAAATGGCCCGCCCAGGTTGCCCAGCTCGAAGCTCGGCATGCTGAAGGCAGGACCTTTCTTGCCTTTCGGTTTCGGAGAACCCAGCAGGTTGATTCGGATCATAGTTTGTCAAAGCTCCTCAGGGCCAAACCCACGGCCACTGCCAACTGGCCAGCGTTCTGTTCGACCAGCTGTGCCCCGGCGCCGTCCACCGGAGCTACCACTCTCTGGAACGGGTTGAACAACTCGACCGGCATGGAGAACTCCTGGCGCAGCGCTTCCACCAGGCCCGGAACCTTGGCCGACCCACCGGCCAGATAAATCTTCTCGATGTGCTCGCCCGCTGCGCTGGCGCGGAAGAAGTCGAAAGTCTTCTGAATTTCCAGCACGATAATTTCGGTCACCTGTTGCAGGATCGGCGTCTTCGCGTCGTCTTGCACCGTGCCCACCTTGTGCCCGAGCTTCAGCGATTCCGCATCATCGAAGCTGAGGTCCAGTTCCTTCTGCAGCGAATCGGTGTATTGATGGCCGCCCACCGAAACGTCGCGTGGAAACAGGGGTGTCGTGCCCTTGACGATGTTGATGTTCATCACGCTCGCACCCAGGTTGAGCAGGGCAACCACCTGCGTCGGCGCGGGCTCATAGTTGTATTCGTAGCAATTCTGCAGGGCGAGAGCATCTATATCCACAATAGCCGGAGTTTTGCCCGCCATCGAGAGTACGTTGGTGTAGTTCAGAATCTTGTCTTTCTTGACCGCCACCAGCAGGACATCCATGGTCGGGCTGGTCGCGTCGTCGGAAAGAATCTGGTAGTCGAGGTTCACATCCGCCAGATCGAACGGAATGTGCTGCGCGGCTTCCTTCTGGATGGTCTCGGCCAGTTCCTGATCGCTCATCGAGGGCAGCGAGATTTTTTTCACGATCACCGAGTGTCCGCTCACCGCCGTGGCCACCGACTTCGACTTGATCAGAGTGTCGGTGAACAGTTTGGCGATGGCGGCCGAAACCGTACCCGAGTCCACGATCATGGAATCAACCACGATGTCGGGCGCAATCGGCTCCAGGCCGAGATGCGCCACTTCGATTCCCGTGCGTGTCTTCCTGAGCTCGACGGCCTTGATGCTCGAAGAGCCCACATCCAGACCCACTATCGTTTTCGATCCCATTCCAAACATGTGCCCGCCTCTTTTTACGAAGTCGTTTACGGAGTTCCGGCCGCTTTCACCGCGGCCTTGATCTTCTTCTTGCCCCGCGCTTCCATTTCCATCGACTGCTCTTCCATCCACTGATCCAGCTTCGATTTCTTGAAGCGCCAGCGGTTGCCCAATTTGAACGCCGGAATTTTCTGCTCGTTCACGTACTTGTACAATGTGTCCGGACTCACTCCCAGATACTGCGAAGCTTGGCGAATGTTCATTACTTCTCGCGAGTCGGCCATAACCTTTCCCTACGTGTTCGAGTGTATTTTGGTGTGCTGAGCATATCTCAACCGGTCCCGAGGGCCTCTCCATGTGAATCTTCGGGTTTCTTTGGGTTTTATGGGGGTTTTCTGGATTTCGCAAAAAGTGGATTTGCAGCTTATGTCTAGGAATTGTACTTGTCTTTATCTATACCACTACAGATAGTAGCCTCTATGCAAATTGGGCGCCGGTCACCCAAGATAGGGTAACTAAGGTACTAGAGACGGTACGGAAGTACTTGAACGGGTGCGCAAACCGCTGAAAATACAGCAACTCGCTCTCCGCCCCGACGCGAAGATCGTCGCTCTTTCTACCCTCAGACTGGCGCAAACAGCTTCCTGATTGCAGGGTCGGGAAGACTGGATTTTTCGACCAGTGTCATCAGTTCGATGCCCAGCTGGTGCATTTCATCAGGTGCCTGGGAACAGTGCCAGCCAGCGCCGACTTCCGCGAATTTAGTGGAAAGCAACCGACGCAGAGCCGCGACCAAAACGAAACTCGGGATGATCCTGACCAGGTTTGTGCTCGACGGGATTACTTTGAAGCCAGTGGCGCGAAGTACGTCGAGTGTCTCGCGCAGGGCATCGACCAGCAGCCTGAGATCGCCCGTCGATCGGGCGAGGGCATGGGTATCGCAGCCATGTTTAATCAGAAGATGCGCAAGGGGAGCGACGAGCGCTGCATGGGTTGCAAGATAGTCTGAAATATCGGTTGATGTTTTCGATTGCAAACCTGCCTGGCATAAAATGCGAACCAGCCGCGTCAACCGCGGCGTGATCCTGCCGTCGATCTCGCCAAAGGGCGTGGCAATCCAGCCCACACCGCGGATCGCGCGGATCACGCTTCCGTCTCGCTTTCCCCCAGCGAAGACAAAGCCCAGCATGACCCGTTCTTTGCCCAGAACGCGGGTGAATTCGTCGGGGCCGGATGGATTGTTGACCATGAAGACGACATTGGGAGACCGGTTGAGGGCCAAGACCGGTAAGAGGTCCGACACCTGATTCTTCCGGATGACCACGAGGATGTAATCGTAGGAATCTTCCGGATCGAGGCGGTTGATGACCGGAACCTTCGTCTGGCTGCGTGTATTTTTGAAGGGATCCTCGATGACGATCCCTCCATCTCGTATCTCTTCATAACGCTTGCCGCGGGCGAGAACGGTCACATCGAACCCCGCGGCAGAGAGGCCCACGGCACAAATCGAGCCGTTCACGCCGGCCCCGATCACGAGCATTCTCGCGTTATCCGTAACCATCTCGAATCTCCCTTGAATAATAATGTGCCGTCTACCGAGCCTCTCGCCGTGCTCCGGATCACACCGCACCGCGTGAGCCGCGTCACTGTTCGTTCAGGCGAAGTTCCTGTAGCCTAATCTGTCTTCCGATCGCAAGTCTTCGATTAGCAAGTCAACGATCGCAATTCTAAAGGAGCACTCATGAAACTACTGGTAATCGGTTCCGGCATGATGGGTTCAGCGGCGGCCTACGATATGGCCCGCCAGGATCACGTCGACTCCGTCACTCTCGCCGACAGCGACCTCAAACGCGCCAAAGATGTTGCGGCCCGCGTCAACCGCATCACCGCCGGCAAGAAAGTCCGTGCCGTCGGGCTCGACGCTTCCAAAGAAAAAGAAGCCGCTCGCGTCATGAAAGGCCACGATGGCGCGCTCTCCGCGGTGCCTTACTTCCTGAACCTCGGCCTGGCCAAAGCTGCCATCGGCGCGGGATGCAATTTCGCCGATCTCGGCGGCAACAACACCGTCGTGCGCCAGGAGCTGGCGCTCGCCAAGCAAGCCGAGAAACGCGGCATTGCGATCGCTCCCGATTGCGGGCTCTCTCCCGGCATGGCCTCGATTCTTGGCGGAGAACTGGTTCGCCGCCTCGACGGACGCGCCGACGCGCTCAAACTCTACGTTGGAGGACTGCCCGAAAGACCGATGCCTCCGTTTCACTATCAGCTGGTGTTTTCCGTCGAAGGACTGATCAATGAATATGTGGAGCCGGCCCGCATCCTGCGCAAAGGCAAGCTGATCACCATCGATCCGCTCACTGAACCGGAGCCTTTTCACATGGACGGCTTCGCGCCGCTCGTGGCCTTTCAAACTTCCGGCGGAACTTCCACCTTGCCCGAAACTTTTGAGGGAAGAGTGGGCGAGTGCTTCGAGAAAACCCTGCGCTATCCCGGCCACTACGATCTGCTGTGCGAGTTGAAGGATCTGGGCCTGTTTTCGAACGAGAAAATGCGGGTCGGCAACGTGGAAGTCTCGCCTCGCGCTCTGATGTCAAAAGTGTTCGAAGGAAAATTCGCCGGCAAGGGTCCGGACGTTTGCATCATGCGCCTCGAAGCGCATGAATCGGTCAAAGCTCCCGGAGTCCGCGGCCTGCTCGGCGGAAAACTCAAAGGCCGGGTCGCGACCTTCACCATGGTCGACCACTACGATCCCAAGAGCGATATGAGCGCCATGATGCGCACTACCGCGTTTCCCGCGTCCATCGTCCTGCAGATGATGTGTTCGGGCGCGGTCAGCAAGCGTGGAGCAGTCTTGCAGGAAAGAGACGTCCCCGCCGACACTTTCCTCGAAGAAATCGCGCGCCGGGGAATCAAGATCGAGTATCGGATGGAGTAGGGAATAGAGACTAGCGAGCGGCGAGACGCGAGTAGCTACAGACACGAGTGTGCGGCGGAACCCGACTTTCCGTGGCTCTTCTGTCTTTAGGCGTAGTTGATCGGATTCTGTTCGAGCCAGCGCTCATCGCGCACTCTGCCGATGCGTTTCCACGCGCCGGAAACGACGCTCGCGCCTAGACCGCGGTTCACCGAAGCGACACCTAAGCCAAAGCCGATGGCGCCCCCGACCATGCCAAAGGCGACCGCTTTGGCCGCCGACTTTTGCCGGTTCCGCAAATACCCACCCAACACGCCGATACACGCTCCGGCGGCAGCGACGCCGACGGCTTTGCGGGCTGAATCCCCAAGAATAGGAAGCAGGCGCTTTCCCTGAAGAAACTCTTCTCCGCCAGCCCGCGCTCCCGAGAGCCCGGAATCTAGAAGCTTTCGGCGATAGTCACACCCAGACCGAAACCACTCGCGTAACCTCATGACACCCTTCCGCTGCGGCAAACAATTTGGACAATGCTTTTCAATTCGCGTGCGTTGTTCCTGCTAAAAGGCTACCTGCGACGCAGGATAAAAACTGTGATTCTCGTCACCAACTATCTTACCAAAGGAACATTAAGGGATTGCGAAGGTCACACCGAAACTTTCCTCGGAGAAACCGAGCGGCGGGCTCTCAAGTTCCGGCACCTGAGTGGTCCCCCGATCATTGCGTCTCCCCCACCACCGTGATCTTCGTGTCCGTCCTGAATTTCTTGTAATCACGGTAGGTCTGATCTACATCCACGTCGTAGCCCTTGAAGAGAGCAACCCGCAAGTCAACATGGGCCTGAAGGTGTTTGGGCAGCCAGACTTCGTCGTTCACTTTGGTCTGCTCCACCATGACATGCGTGCCTTTGTGGATTCTGGCCAGCACCCAGCCAATCGACAGGGTGTCGATGGCGGTAACGTCGAGCTTCACCCATTGCGTCTCGGCCTTGTCGATCCAGACGCGGCCTTTGAATTTGGTGAGCATTTTCGCTTCGCGGCTCTTGGGTTCGTAACCGGGACGAGGTTCGCCATCGAGCACCCAGGCGTCGTGTCCGTCGATGGTTTCCGAGCCGATCAGGCGGAAGTTGAACGCGTCGGCAACTTCGAGCACGAACTTGCGATCTTCTTCGCGGTCCTTTTCTTCCTTCTCGAGACGCTTGCGGCGAGCGTCTTCGGATTCGTTCTTGCGCTTGTCGATGATCTTCTGAATCTTGTCGTCTTCTTTTTTCGCCTCGCTGGCCGACAGGGGTTTGTCGTCCTTGGCGGTCAAACGCTCGACCGGCTCGCCATAAATCTCCAGCACCTCCGAAGTACGCGTCTCCGTCTTCTTCACCCCGCCGTGGCCGTCGAGGTTGCGCTGCTCGTCGCGCTCGATGTAGGTGTAATCGCGCATCTGCTTGTCGTTGGCCATGTCTTTCTCTTCGGCGCGCTGAAGCAGCTCCCGAATCTGCTCTGGAGGAACGGCGCCGGTGGTATCGGGCTTCAGGTCAACCGGTTTCAGATCGGGGGGTCTCAGATCCACCGGCCGCGAAGCCGATTCGGCTGGTGCGGAAGCACGAGTTGAAGCGGAGGCTGAAGCCGAATCCTGACCGAAAACGCACCCCTCCAGCAGAACCGCCGCGAAGATGAGTCCGACACAATAACGCATGACCGACATACGAAACAATCCCAACGGCAGTTCCCCAAGAGCGCAGTTTTCCCCCGTGAACCCCTGTGCCCTCTGTGGTTAAAGCCTCTTCTCCGCCCGCTCCAAACACCCAGCCCGGAACGACCGCCCATCCAGCCGATGCAGCCGCTTGGCTTGGGCGCGCGTGATCAGCGAATAATGAGAAATAGTCAGCAGGTACTCGGCCACAAACCACACCGGCTGCTCGGTGGTCATCCAATGGAGAGGATCGAAGCGCCGCATGTGGACGGGCCGGGAAAAAGTTCGCAGCGTCCGCTCTCCCCGCAGATTGAAGTAGGTGTCGAAATAACTGAGCGCCAGCTCGCGCAGCGAACGATACACCGGCTCGCGATAGCGGCATCCGGTGTAGTTCGATTTGGCCACGGCGCCCCAGTGGTCATCGATACGATACACGGCAATTACGTGGTCTGTGTCGTGCTCGGCTTCGAGATCGAGAATCAGCGGAGGATATCCGATGACGCGCAGCGCCGCCGCCGCAAACAGTGCTCCCTCGTAGCAGTGTGAAGTGTTCTCGCGCAGCACGCACCGCGGAGACCAGGCGGTGTCCGCCAGGTGATAAGGCATGTCGTCAAGCGCCCGCTGAACGCCATGCGGAGTCTTCAGGCTGCGCAGCTTGCGGAGTTCGGCGGGGGTTAGGCCCCAAGAGTCGTTAGTCTTCATCCCAGTTCTTCATCCCAAGTCTCCCCCCAGAGGGATCGCACAGATATTTGAAGGTAGCAGGATCGGATGACGATTGGGAATAGAAGAGCGGGTGCGGACGGGCGAACATCGATAAAGAGCAGGCGATTTTTCGACAGTTAACAGCTTGGCCTTGCTTTGCGCTGTGGCTCTTGGCCGTCGCCGCACATCACTATGTGACAAATCTCACTGACGGGACTCACAGGTTGGTGTCAAGTATTTTCCCTGCTCCGAAGAACAATTTCGGCTCGTTGAGATGCGGCCCCCATTGAGGCGAAATCCTTACCAGAAGAAAGAGGAACTGTATGAAGCAAATCTGGGCAGTTGCTGTACTCGTTGCGCTCGCCTTTGTCACCAGTGGAACCGAGCGAGTGTTGGCTCAGGATAACGAGAAGAGTGCTGTGGAAGCGACCGTGCGAGATTTCGAACAAGCTTTCCAAGACTACAACTATGCCAAACTAAACTCGCTCCTTACACGCGATGCCCGATCAATAATGAATTCTCTCCCCGAAAAGATGGATCGCTGGGAATGGCATGACAAAACAAAGGCGGCCGGAATTCGTATCACCAATCGGCCTCATGATTTCGAGACTCACGTGCAAGGGGACGTGGCGTGGGTGACCTTGACCCTCGACGAAACTTTAAGTGCGGACAGTGCGGAAGGACGGGAAATGCTGCTGCGTCCTGGGCCTGACAAGGAGTGCTTGTCCCAAGGAATCCAAGTGAGTTGCGAAAGCACTTTCGTGGAGAGCGAGGTATTGGTCAAGACCCCGAGCGGATGGAAAATCGCTCTTATCCACACCACGCGACTCCCGAAAGCCCAGAAATAGTATTTCGTCCGCCGCCGACTGTCACTCAGCGGTCTGGGACGACACTTTGACGGAAGCAATGAGGAACCCTATGAAGCAAATCTTGGCAGTTGCTGTACTCGTTGCGCTCGCCTTTGTCAGCAGTAGAACCGAGCGAGTGTTGGCTCAGGATAATGAGAAAAGCACCGTAGAAGCGACCGTGCGAGACTTCGAACAAGCTGTCCAAGACTACAACCTCGCTAAGGTACGCTCGCTCCTTACGCCCGATGCCCGATTGATAGAAGATTCCCTCCCAAGCAAGATTAGTGACGATGTTGTGTGTTGTGAATGGAAAGCGGCCAGAATTCGTTTTGCCCTGCGGCTTCACGATTTCGAGACTCATGTGCAGGGCGACGTGGCGTGGGTGACGCTGTCCATCGACGGAACTGAAAGTGCTGAGAGTGCGGAGGGACGGGAATTGCTGTTGCGTCCTAAGCCTTACAGGGAATGCTTGTCGCAGGCAACCAGCGTGAGTTGCGAGATCAGTGCCGTGGAGAGCCATGTCTTGGTTAAGACCCCGAGCGGATGGAAAATCGCTCTCTCCCACGTCTCACTACTCCCGAAGGCCCAGAAATAGTATTTCGTCCTTTGGCAGCTGGCGCAGTCAGGCGATTTCACTGCCTATCCTCACCAGTCTGCTTACTCCAACAACTCCCCCAGTTCGCGCGGGCTCTCGATCAGCACATCCGGAGGCACTTCTTCCAGCGATTGCGGGGCGAACCCGTAGGTCGCGCCGCAAGTCCACAAACCGGCATTGCGCCCCGTTAAAACGTCGTTTGACGAGTCGCCAATCATCAGCGCCTCATCCGCCGCGACGCCAGTTTCCTGCAGGATGGTCCGCACCCCCAGCGGATCGGGCTTCTTCGTCGGAAAGCTGTTGCCGCCATATACGCGCACGAAGAAGTCTCCCAGCCCCAGCGCTCGCACAATGTCGCGCGAAGGATTGACCGGCTTATTCGAGAGCACGGCCATCTGCCGCTGCACGCCATTCGAATTCGCCAAGGCGGCCAGCACCTCCGGAATCCCCTCATAAACCGTGGTGTGATCGAGTTTGTGCAGGCGGTAGTAACCGAGAAAATATTCCAGCGCCGCTTGGAACAACGCCTCGTTATCGGGGTCCGCGTCGCCGAGCGCGCGGCGCACCAGCACGGGAGCGCCGTCTCCGACATAGCTGGCAATGAGGTCGTCGGCCAGCTCGGGACGGCCGAGGTGGCGCAACATCGCATTGATGGAGTGAACCAAATCGAGCCGCGAGTCGATCAGGGTGCCATCGAGATCAAACACCAGCAAGCGTAGGCGATGCGGATCGAACGGGCGCAGGATGCGAATCATGACCCTTTAGGATAACGCAGGAAGTCAGCACCCAGTTGTCAGTACCCAGTTTCGGGTTCTCAGTCTTTTTCTGGGTACTGGGTACTGGCAACTGGGTGCTGGTTTACAATGATGCGGGGCTGGAACTCAGTGGGGTGAAGAACGCGGCATGGCCACGATCAAGGTCGATCCCAAGCTGAACGAAAACAACCTTGCGAAACAAGCCCAGACGTATCAGGGTCTGACGAGTCAGCAACTCATCGACTCGTATCGCATCATGTTCACCTCGCGGCGCGTGGACGACCGCGAGATCCTGCTCAAGCGCCAGCAAAAGGTTTTTTTCCAGATCTCCGGCGCGGGCCACGAAGCCATGGGCGTCGCCGCAGCCCTGGCGCTGAAGCCCGGCTACGACTGGTTCTATCCCTATTACCGCGACCGTGCGCTGTGTCTTGCCCTGGGCGCAACTCCTTATGAAATGCTGCTCGGCGCCGTGGGTGCGGCCGACGATCCTAGTTCCGGCGGACGTCAGATGCCCTCGCATTGGGCCTACAAGCGGCTCAATGTTGTCACCCAATCGTCGGCCACGGGCACTCAAATTCTGCAAGCGGTTGGATGCGCCGAAGCCGGACGCTATTTCGCCCGGCATCCCAAGGCCTCCCAGAAAGCCGACGGCGATTACCGCCAATTTAAGGATGTCCAATTTCAGGGCGATGAAATCACTTACGTTTCGCTCGGCGACGGCACGACCAGCGAGGGCGAATTCTGGGAGGCGCTGAACACCGCCTCCAACCGCCGCCTGCCGGTAATTTTTTGCGTTCAGGACAACGAGTACGCGATTTCCGTGCCGGTCGAAGTGCAGACCTCCGGCGGCAACATTTCGCGTCTGGTCTCCGGCTTCCCCAACTTCCATTTCGAAGAGATTGAGGGTACCGACCCCGTCGTCGCCTATTCCGCATTTAAGAGAGCGACCGAGCACTGCCGAGCGGGCCATGGCCCTGCCTTTGTCCATGCCCACGTGATCCGTCCCTATTCCCACTCGCTCAGCGACGACGAGCGTCTTTACCGGCCCGACTCCGAGCGTCAAGCCGATGCGGCGCGCGACCCGGTGCATTGTCTACAGATGTTCCTGCTGCGGGAAGGAATTCTCGACGAAAAAGAGATCGACAAAATCGAGCGCGAAATCGAAGAGCAGATACAGGACGATGCCGACCGCGCGCTCGAAGCTGCGCCGCCGCAGCCGGAGACGATTTACAACTTTGTTTACTCGCCCAATCTCGATCCCACTTCGGCGGCGTTCGACACCAGTGCGGCAGTGGCCGCGCCCGAGACCGCGGCGGATGGCGACGGCCCGGCGGCGCAGAACAACTCGTTGGACAAGTCGCAGAACAAGCCGTCGAACAAGACGTTGAACAAGACCATGGCGGACCTCATCAACACCGCGCTGCGCGATGAGATGCGGCGCGACGAACGGGTCGTCATTTTCGGTGAAGATGTCGCCGACTGCAGCCGCGAAGAATACTTGAAGCAGAAGCTGGTAAAAGGTAAGGGCGGAGTTTTCAAACTGACGGCTGGACTGCAGTCCCAGTTCGGCTCCGACCGCGTCTTCAATTCTCCGATTGCCGAAGCCAACATCATCGGCCGCGCCACCGGCATGGCAACGCGCGGATTGAAGCCGGTGGTCGAGATACAGTTCTTCGATTACATCTGGCCGGCGATGATGCAGTTACGCGACGAACTCCCCATCATCCGCTGGCGGTCGAACAACGCCTTCTCGGCACCTTTGGTGATCCGGGTTGCGATTGGCGGTTATCTGACGGGCGGCGCGATTTACCACTCGCAGTGCGGCGAGAGCATCTTTACGCATACTCCGGGATTGCGCGTGGTGTTCCCTTCGAACGCTCTCGATGCCGCGGGGTTGCTGCGCACCGCGATCCGCTGCGACGATCCCGTGCTGTTCCTCGAACACAAACGCCTCTACCGCGAAACCTACGGACGCGCGCCCTATCCCGGCCCCGACTACATGGTCCCGTTCGGCAAAGCGAAGATCGTGCAGCCTGGAACCGGCCTCACCGTCATCACCTACGGCGCGGTGGTTCCGCGCGCGCTGCAGGCCGCGCAAAAACTGGAGCGGGAGCATCGCGTCAGCGTCGAACTGATCGACCTGCGGTCGTTAAACCCATTTGATTGGGATGCGATTGCCGCCTCGGTGAAGAAAACCAACCGCGCGTTAATTGCTTACGAAGACTCACTGAGTTGGGGATACGGAGCCGAAATCGCCGCTCGCATCGCCGACCAACTGTTCCATCACCTCGACGCCCCGGTGAAACGAATCGCGGCCACCGACACCTTCGTCGCCTATCAGCCGATACTCGAGAACGCCATCCTGCCCCAGGCGAGCGATCTGTTCCGGGCGATGAAGGAACTGGCGGAATTTTGAGGGGCAGGCTTTCGCTTATAGTAAGGTACTTACGATTCCTGCTGCTGTGGGTTGTCGACGCGTTTTTTGTGCTACACATGAGGCAGAAAATTATGGATCACGCAGCAAGTGTTTCTCTCACCTTCGACGACGGGCTGCGATGCCAGTTCGAACGAGCTGTCCCCATTCTCGACCAATACGGCTTCCCAGCTACATTCTTTTTGACCGCTAACAACGATTTAGTTCAAGAACCTTGGCTTGGTGCAAGAACCAAGGGCTGGCGGAAAATTGATTGGCGTGAGGAGGACATCTCGGCGTTGAAAAAGATGATTCAGGACGGGCATGAGATTGGAAGCCATAGTGTAAATCACAAAGGCCCCGATCCCGGGAGCCCAGAATTCGATCCGAATTTCGATCCAAAATTTGAGGCTGAAGAATCCAAACGACTAATCGAAAGTTGGATGGGCATAAAGATTACGTCTTTCTGTTATCCATATTGCAAGAAACCGGAATCCCTCAAGAGTGCCGTCATTGCCGCAGGATACAAGCAAGCACGAGCGGGAGCTACGGGGCTTTCTTATTACTCCCCGCAGGAGTCCATAGATTTATTTGATGTGGACTGCCGTCCAATTACCGCAAATGAGGATGTCGGCGGATGGATAAGACCCAGCCGTTGGCATATCCTGATGTTCCACGGAATCGGAGAGCAGCAAGATGGTTTTGACCCCATCACTGTGGATCAATTCGCCGCGCAGATGGCAGAACTGGCGAAGTGCCGGGATTCTGGTGCTGTAGAAGTTGTCACTTTCAAGGAAGGGGCAGGGCGTTTTCGGCAGCCGAAATAACCCCACACCGCTGCCCATCTCTCCTGCGTTGTCAGCCCCTATTTCGTTTTCCGGGCACCGCCCGACCTCCCACCAAACGTCATGCCCCACGGCCCACCGTCAAAACAAAGCAATGCCAGCGCGATCGTCGCCAGCGCCAGCGGAAACTCGTAACCAGTGCTTCCCGTCAGCCCGTTTTTGAAGTGCACCTTCCAGATGACCACTGCCATCTCGATCAGGAATGCCAGCGAGAAGAAACGCGTAAACAATCCCAGCACGATAGCAATTCCGCCGAAGAATTCCGTTCCCGCGGAAAGATAGGCCAGCCAGCGAGGAATGCCGAGCGAGCCCACAAAATCCATATGATGATGAAAGCCGCCAAACACCTTGTGATAACCGTGCGCAATCATGATCGCTCCCAGCGCGAGCCGCATCACGAGCAGCGCCAGGGGTTGCAGCCGATTGAGAAAATTCAAACCCACCTCCGGAGATTCGACTCAATACGGTAACAGAAAGGAAGGTGAAACTGCTGGCAAGGTCGGCAGTTCTATCCCAGTCGCCGATTTTCCGAAGACTTGAGACTAGAAACCTGAGACCTCAGCTACCAGCTAGAGTACGCGGTGCCGTCGCTGGCGGTTTGGTCGGAGCCGCTGTGGACACCCACAATGCCGGGTTGGGTCTGGTCGATGGACTTGAGCGAGTCTTCCTGTTCCAGCACCCAGCTGTCCCGGTTGCCGGTAATGTCGTAGGGGATCTGCTTGAGGTATCCCGCCGAGACCAAATCGTCGAGCGACTGCGGCGCTTTCTGCTTGTCCAGGGTGTACTGATCGATGACTTTGTTGAGCGTCGCCAGATTCTGTCGCAGCGTGGTTTCGCGGGCGCGGATGATGCTCTGGTTGTACATCGGCAACGCAATCGACAGCAGGATGGCGATCAGGCTGATGACCACCACCATCTCGATCAGGGTAAAACCACGATTGCGTGCCTTGGACCTGAATTTCATCTACCAGTCCTTGTACTTCGTGCCGTCCAAAGCGACTTGGTCCGACTTCGTGTAAACATCGAAAACGCTCTGCCCACCCCAGGAATCCGAGTCCTTGTCGTCCTGCGTGGAGCGCATTCCCCATTCCTGCTTGGTCATGGGATCAAGCGGGATGCGGCGGAGAAATTTTACTTTTTTGCCGGCAACATCGACGCCAGTGACCAGTGTGTCGAGATCCGGAGGATAGCCGTCGCTCCCCAGCTTGGGAATGAACGCGCCACGGTCAGCGGCGTCTTTATAGCGATCGATGGCGTCGCGAATCATCCAAAGGTCCTCGCGCAGTTCGTGCTCGCGCTCCCGATAAATAGTGATCCTCACCAGCGGAAACGATGCCCCCACCAGGATGGATAGGATGGCCGTGGCAACGATCAACTCGATCAGGGTGAAGCCGTGTTGTGGGCGGGCAGCCACGGTGCTATTCCTTCCTCATATTTATCGACTGTATCGACTGGTTCATAAACCAGTTCCCAGTTCCCAGTCAAAATCCCCCCAGTTTCTCCACTGAGAACTGAGAACCGGGAACTGAGAACTTCTTCCCACGCGGTCACTGGATCGTAATGGCCGCCTGGGCTCCACTCATGGCAATCGGCTGCATGGCCGGGTCCCGGGCTCCGCCGCGAGTGATGGTCAGCGCCGACTGGCCCGGACCCTTGGCCATGAATGTGAGCGTCACCACCGCGCCCTGTCCCGAGACGCCCCCGGCGCCCGGAGGCCGCGAAGCTGTGACTTGCATCGTGCCCGTCGCAGGATCCTCGCGATGAACGACGGTTACGATTTGCCCATCCTGCGACAGGAATCCGCCATTCGAAACGTTGATGACCTGCAGCTGATTGGGATCGTAGTTGAGCTGCACGGGCACCGAGTGCACGTTCTGCCCGCCGGAAACCATGACATTCACCGTGAAGGTCGAGCCCTTGGCCTGGCTCAAGGTGGGCGGATCAAACAGGAACGTTCCTGCGCCAGCTTGAGCCTGCGGAGCCTGATTCGGTTGCGTCAAGCTCTGAGAAATCTGCCCCTGCGGAGTTGGTGTCTGCGGCTGCTGGGGAGCGGCCGCGGGTGCGGCTTGCGAACCTGCGCCCGGCGGAGCCGCAGCCGGCGCTGCCGGCTTCGCGGTCGTTCGTCTCAGCGAAAGCGCGTTAGCCGTGCCCACGTCGAGCAGATCCGCGCCGCCATGAGAAGTGTCAGGCCCCCGGACAATGTGCGGGACCAGGACGAATATGAGTTCCTGCTGGGTGTGGTCGGCTGTTTCCTGCGCAAAAAGGTATTTGAAAATTGGAATCGAGGCCAGACCCGGAATTCCCGTCAGGGACTTCGTCCTCGAATCCTCCATCATGCCGCCCAGCACGCTGACTTCGCCTTCCTTCAGGCGGATTTCGTTTTCGATCTTGCGCTGGCCGATCACCGGCTGGCTGATACCGCCGATTTGGTTGTACGAATCCACTTCCGAGACATCCATCGACAGCTTCAAGGAAACTTCCCGCCCGGCATGGACGCGCGGCGTAATCTCGATGTTCACGCCCACATCGAGGTATTGAAATTGAGTGTTGACCAGCGGGTTGATACCCACGCCGCCAATCCCCGGCTGGAACGATCCGGTCGCTACCGGCACCCGCTCGCCGATCTTCAACGTAGCCTTCTGCCCGTCCAGGGCGCGAAGCTGCGGACTCTGGATGACCCTGGTGTCACTGTCGCCCATCAATGCCGACGCCGTGGCCTGCGGGATCGTCACTTGGAAGTCGGTGGCATTCAGGTTGGCGATCGTATTCAGGCTGATGCCGTTTGACGATGACGTGGAACCCGTGGTCGTCGTGGTTGAAGTGGTCGAAGTTGAAGTGTTGACGTTGGGCTGCAGTGCGACCGAGACACTGGTCGGAGGGTTGATGCCCAGGGTGTGCGACTTGTCGCGGCTCACCTGCATGACCGCGATATCGATCAACACCTCCGGCTTCGCCTTGTCGAGATCGTCCACGAGTTTTTGCGCCAGTGCCACCTGATCGGGCGTGCCGCGCACGACAATCGCTCCCTGCGAGGGCAACTGCTGAACCCGGCTCACCTCGAGGATGGTGCGCATCACGTTGACGATATCCTGCAATTCGGTCTGCTGAGAAAGATTGGAAAGATAAAAAGTTTTGATGACGTTTTGTTCCAGCTCTTTCCGTTTCGCGGGATTATCTTGCGCGACAAAAATCGTGTTCGGCGTCACCGGACGCCAAAAGGTCTTGGTCTCGAAGGAAATGATTTCGAGCGCGTCTTCGAGGGTCACGCCGTTCAGCTCGATGCGCACCTGGCGGGGCGTGTAATCGGGATCGAAAAGCACGTTGATGCCGGCCAGCTTGCCTACCGTCTCATAGATCACATTGGACTTTTCCGTGACCTTGAGCGTAATCGGCACGTTCGAGATGGGAGCCAGTTCCACTGGGCCCTGCGCCGATTCCAACCGTTTGCGCAACGCGGTCGTACCCGGCCCCGCCGCTTGCGGTTGCGGATTCTGCTCCTCTTTAATCATCTGCAGCGTACGCTTCAGTTCCTGCTGCGCGATGAACGAAGAAGGATCAATCTCCAGGCCCTTCTGGAATTCCACCGCCGCCTCGTCCAGTTTGCCGGCATCGCGCAAGATCTGCCCGCGATGCACGTGGGACGAAGCCGCGTAGAAGCGAGTGCGTTCGAAGGCGGTTCGGTATCTCAGGTCTTTCGGTTTCAGATTGTAGGCTTGCTTGAAGTAGTCGAAGGCTTGCTCATAGTCCTGCCGGGCCTCGGCGTCAGTGCCCTTCTCGTAGAACGCCTTGGCGGAATCGACATGACGAGCGAGAACAGGCAGCCCCAAGCAGAGCAGCAACAGAACAAACAGAGCCGGACGGATCAGGCGTCTCATCAAGCAGTCCTCATAAAAATCTCTCTCGCCGGCGGCCGCACCGGACTAACTCGTCCAATCAAGATTCATCGCAACAGCTAAAAAACCGGCGGACCCGGGCATCCCAGGGGCCGTCATGTACAAAAAGTGCTGGAAAATTGCATTATAGCATCGTGCCATTCGCACCCGAAGTGCTTGGTAGGGCAGTGTTTACACTCATTAGTACGTGGCCCCAAGGTGTCCGGTCTTAGGTCTCAGGCAAACCTCAAAATCGGAGGGGAACTTGTGCTTTGCTTTTTGCTGAGACCTGAGACCTGACACCTGAGACCTCTTTTCCCCCTTCGTGATACTTTCTTCTCAGCAATGGCTAAGCAGACTACCCACCAGACCGGGCCCAGTCCGGAGAAGAATCCTCGCCGCCAGCCCACCGCCTCCGGCGAAAAGGATGCCGCTGTTAACAAGAACGCGAGTCACAACTATTTCTTGCTTGAAAAATTCGAGGCCGGTGTCGTGCTCACCGGAACCGAGGTGAAGTCGGTCCGTGGCGGCACGACCAATCTCAAGGACGCCTACGGCATTATCAAGGACGGCGAACTCTGGCTGCTCAACTGCCACATCGGCCCCTATGACCACGGCAACTCTGCCAATCACGCCGCCCTCCGCACCCGCAAGCTTCTGATTCACAAGGAAGAAATTCGCAAGCTCATCGGCAAGACTCAGCAGAAGGGACTCACCCTGATCCCCACTCGCATGTATTTCAAGAATGGAAAAATCAAGGTCGAACTCGCCCTGGCCAAAGGCAAACAACTGTGGGACAAGCGCGAGACCGAGCGCCGTCGCACCGCCGACAAGGAAGCCCGCGAAGCGGTTTCGAGGGCTAGAAAGCGAGCCTAGGGTCCGGGTGGGAAGTTCCTGGGCGTAGAGATGCGGGTTGCTGTGAAAGGGGGAAGTTGCGGCAACTACTGGGGGACAGCTTTGGCCCAAGTCTCGAAGATGTACCAACTCTCGCCGAGTTTGCGATACGAGTAGCCCTTCGCGCCTGCTTCCTCGAGCTGACCGCTGTCACGTTGTTCTACACAGGGAAGAAACGTCTTGCTGGGGTCTCCGAAGTTAATGCAGTGCACGAATCCTTTGGTCGAACCACCAGTAACGAGAACCGTGGCGTGGGCAACGAGGTAGACGTTCCCGACCTTGTCTTTATCTAATCCGCTCAGGTCAACCTCGCGGAACAGTCGTTGGTACTCGTTCCATTTTTCGCGGGTAATTGCCCGTTTAGACTTTGGTCTCGTCCAACCCCAGTCGTTCTCAAGACTCTTAAAAGTGCCCGTGATCCTGATTCCATTCGCGTCTTCCTGAGACATGCGAGCCAGGGCATCGAGTTCGGAACGGTGACTCTGAAATTGACTCGTGAGAGTTGTGTCAGAGGGAGGTGCGCATGACCACATGAGAAAAATGAGCAGGGAAAAGAGCGAGACGATGCCGAGTAACAAGCGGCCCAGTATTTTTGAAGCAATGACGAGGACTCTTGTCAGATCGCCGCGAACGACCATTTGCGCCGAATCCGTACCCACAATGCGTGAGGGTAGCGGACACCTCCCAGAGGAAAGCTGCCTACGGTCGAAGTACGGCGATAAGTTCCCTAAACGGCCGATTTCACCAACTGAGAGCGGTGCCATGACGGATTCTTCGACAAATCTGCCAAGCAACCTTAAGGAAATGTTTGCTTTTCATGGCACCTTCCCGCGGATGATATGCAAATGATTGCATCGCCTGTGTCACACTTGCACGATCCTGCCCTTTTTCTAAGCCTGCGAACTTGCAATCCGGCGAGCGATCTCAAGAGGGGAGATTCCGGCAAACAAGGCGCGTGCAATCTCAGCAAAAACAGATATACTACCGTCAATTCGTAACCCCTCCCCGGCACCATCATTCGCAATATGGCTCGACATCGGAAGTGCGCCATGACCAGACGGTTTACAACGGCTTTGTATCTCTCCGCGGTCTTACTGCTGTCGTTCGTCTTCTCGACCCTGGCTTTCGCCCAGAGCGAAAGCGGCGCGAGCAACGAAAGAGCGGTCCGTGTAATCCGCGAAGAGAAGCACGACGTTTCTGCCCCGCTCGCCGAGCTTGATCGGATGACTCCCGCGCAGCCTCATCGCTTCTCGCCACGGCTGCTAAAAATCCTCCCCACCGCGCCCGCCCGTAACGAGCCCGAATACGCCACGCCCGATCTGGCCTTGCAGGCGGCTGCTCTGCCTCCTGTAGCGGCCAGCCCCGGCCTGAATATCGACGGTTTGGGCCAGGGACAATACGGATTTCTTCTGGAATACTCCCCGCCCGATACCAACGGAGCAGTGGGCGCCACGCAATACGTGCAGTGGGTTAACGCCGAGTTTGCGGTGTTTGACAAAGCCACCGGCGCTCTCGTTGCCGGACCCACTGAGGGGAACGCCCTTTGGCAAGGTTTCGGCGGAGGATGTGAAACCAACAACGACGGCGATCCCATCGTGCAATATGACAAGATAGCCGACCGCTGGGTCCTCACGCAGTTTTCCATCAGCACTCTTCCCTACACGCAGTGCGTAGCGGTGTCGACCACCAGCGACGCTACCGGCACCTACAACCGGTACGCCTTTTCTTTTGGCGACACCGATTACTCCGACTACCCGAAATTGGGCGTCTGGCCCGACGCCTATTCCATGTCGTTCAACGTTTTCCTGGACGGCAGCGACTTCATCGGCGCCAATGCCTGCGCTCTCGACCGCAACGCGATGCTGGCCGGCAATACCGCGACAATTATCTGCTTCCAGCAGGATTCCTCGGTCGCCAGCTTGCTGCCTTCCGACATGGACGGAACCATCCCGCCCGCCGCGGGCGAACCCGCCTTCTTCATGAACTTCGGCAGGAACGTGCTCCAACTATGGGCCTTTCACGTGGACTTCACGACCCCCGCGAACTCCACTTTCACCGGCCCTACCGTTCTTCCGGTCGCAGCGTTCACCGCACGTTGTTTCCGTTTCTGCGTGGCACAACCCGGAACGACTCAACTTCTCGACGCGCTCGGCGACCGCCCCATGTACCGCCTCGCCTATCGCCAGTTTCCCAACGGGGTTGAATCGCTCGTCTTCAATCATTCCATCTCTACCGGCGTGCGTTGGTATGAAGTTCGCAGTCCGAACGGAACGCCCACTGTGTTTCAGCAAGGAACCTTCGGCCCCGACTCCAATACGCGCTGGATGGGCAGCATCGCGATGGATCAGTCCGGAGACATGGCACTCGGCTACAGCGTCTCCAGCAAATCCGTCTATCCCTCCATTTACTTTACGGGACGCGTCGCGGCCGACACGCTGGGCAGCATGGAAGGCGAACAACTGATCGTGAATGGATCGGGTTCGCAGACCGGAGGCCAGGACCGCTGGGGCGACTACAGCGCCATGACGGTCGATCCCGCCGACGACTGCACGTTCTGGTACACCCAGGAGTACATCCCCTCCACCGGCAGCTTCAACTGGAACACGCGTATCGCGAATTTCATCTTCCCGAACTGCGGCGCCAGCAGCGGAGCGACGGCCGCGCTCTCCGCCACCAAGCTGACTTTCCCGAAGACGCCTATTGGCCAGACTACGTCCCTGCCCGTCACCCTGACCAACACGGGAACCGCTACCCTGGATCTTTCTAATGTCGCCACCACTGGCGATTACGCGGTTCAGTCCAATGCCTGCAGTGCGCAGGTTCTCGCCGGCAATAATTGCGCAATCACGATAGCATTCACCCCGACAGCCAAGAGCACCCTCACCGGCATCTTGCAGCTTGCCGACAACGCCGCCAACAATCCGCAGAGGGTGACTCTGAGCGGATTGGGCGTTTCGATCGCGCTCTCGCCAAGCGCTCTGAATTTCGGCTCCGAACCGGTGGGCCAGACGACCGCGCCACAAACGGTGACCATCTCGAACGTGAGCGCGGCCTCGGTGAATATCACCGGCATCACCATCGGCAGCACGCCTGCCGACTACACTATTTCCGCCAACACTTGCGGCAGTGCGCTCGCCGGGGGAACCAGTTGTTCGCTCGACGTTTCCTTCAATCCCAGCAAGAAGGGCACACGCAACGGCAAGCTCAACGTGGCCAATAACGGCGGCGGCAGCATCGCAACTGCAACCCTCAGCGGCACGGGACAGTGAACTAGTTCAGCGGCGCGGCGGCGTTCTCACCGGGGGAACTCTGCGCGGACGATCCAAAATCACCCAACGCACGGAAGAGTGGAATATCGGCGGCCCGCCGAATCTCGCCGCGGGAAAGTGAAACTGCACGTTGATGAAAACTTCCTGCTGAAATCCGGACGGCTCAAATGACGTACTCCTCACCAACTCCATTGCCTGGCGGCTCAAGTCCCGATCGGTAGTCTGCAGCGGCTCCGCATCCAGCACGCTGCCATCTTGCGCGTCGAGAATCGCGTGCACGATCACTGGCTGGAAGAAAGTTGAAGTCGGCGCATCGGACGGATCGACGCGCATCGGTAAGCGTTTGGGCGCTGCCAACGCGAACGATCCGCCCGCATCCACCATTTCCGGAGCCGGCTCGAAGAGATTCGGGTCGAGGTTGGGCGCGTCTTTGAGGCTTTCCACGCGCACCTGAACCGCAAGACGGCCTTCTTCGAATATGGAAATTTGCCGCGGCAGAGTGTGGCCGTGAAATTCCTCGGCGCCGTCGTAGTCATAAACAGCGTAAATTCCCGGCGCTTCGGACCACATCTGCAAGAGGCCGGTGGCGGGATCGATGCAGTATTCGGTCTCGTACCACGACCGGGGAGCGGGATTCGGCGGGATCGAACCACTGAGCAGCAGGCACGACATCGCTTTGCCGCCGCGCTCGACATCGGCAGCGCGCATGGCGGAAGCGCCCGCGTTCCGCCCGATCGGCCTGAGCAGGGCGGAACGGACCATCTGAACGCGCATCGGAACCGGTTCGGAAGCGTCCGTGCCGTAGACGCGGCCGTCGACGCCGATACGAATCACCTGCAAATCCCGCAACTGCGCCGTCCAGCGCCAGTGCGACCCGCCGTCCGATAACTCCTCCATCGTCCATTCACCCTCCATCTGGGTCGCGCCGCTGGTTGCAAACGAAACGTTGAGCGCGTAGGGAGTGGAGATATCGTGCAGATCGTAGTTTTGCCGAGCCCGATCCAGAAGATCGAGGGCGGCGGAGCGGTCGGCCGGTTTGGTGAGAGTGCGCGGCTCGCGCGTCACCATCTCGTGCGGGTCGGGCGGCGGAGGGTTGGTCTGAGCGAAGACTGCCGGAATGAAAAACAGGCAAAAAGCGAACCATCCAGCAAACAATCCAAAGGAGTGGGTGGCGTTTCGCATTAGTCCTCCTCAAATCGTCTGAATTTCCAACCGGGGACCGCCCACGATTCTGAACCGGATCTTTCCTTGTGACCCTGAAAATTGCCCTATTTTACACCGATCTCTCGTCTTCGCGATATTGTGGAAATTCGAGTTTCACTAGGGGCTCTTCGCCCGGCACAGACCTGTAGTCGAGTTGCACGTTTCCCCTTCCACCGTGGATACTGGGAGATATTCCATCATGAATACAAACCTTTCTTCCTCCATCCCATCTCAAGTGGAAACCGATTGCCTGGTCGTAGTGGTCCTTGATCGAGATGAAAAGGACCGAAGTGAAAAAGACCGGGGCGAAAAAGACAAGCCTGCCCCTTCAATCGAATCGAATGATGCAGCCGTGCGCGAAGCGGCCCAGGATCTGATTGCAAGCGGCGAAGTCACCGGCAAGGCGTTCGAAACTACGCTGCTGCATCGTCCCGCGGGGTTGAAGGCGAAACGCCTGCTCCTCCTCGGCGGCGGCAAAGCCAAGAATTTTTCAGCCGCGGAATTACGCAAACTCGCCGGCGCCGCCGTACGCACCCTGAAAAGCAAGAGCATCCGCAATTTTGCCTTCGCTCTATCCGAAAATGGAGTAGTGGCCAATGACGGGGTGCGCGCGGTTGTAGAAGGCGCCTACGTAGGCAACTTCGATCCCGGCTACTACAAGAGTGATCGCAGGGACAAGGACAACGACCAGAAGATCGACGACATCACCATCGTGGTGTCCGGCGATCCTAAGGCCTTGGAAAGCGCCATGCATGCCGGCCGCGTCGTTGCCGAATCGCAAAACTTCACGCGCGACCTGGTCAACGAGCCCTCGAATCGCATGACGCCGACCATATTGGCCGAGCGCGCGAAGAAAATGGCCGATGAAGTCGGTCTGAAGTGCGAAGTCTACGGCGGCGACAAGATTAAGGAACTGAAGATGGGCGCATTCTGGGGAGTGGCCCAGGGATCCGACGAACCTCCCGCGCTGATCGTGTTGCGCTATGAACCCGAGGGCGCGGCAAAAGGTGTTCATCTCGGCCTGGTCGGCAAAGGAGTCACCTTCGACACCGGCGGCATCTCCATCAAGCCCGCCGACGGCATGGAGAAAATGAAGTACGACATGGCCGGCGCCGCCACCATGATCGGAGCCATGCGCGCGATTGCATTGCTCAAACCAAAAGTGAAGGTCACGGCGATCATCCTAGCCACCGAAAACATGCCCTCCGGCAAAGCGCAGAAACCGGGAGACGTGCAGATCGCCATGTCCGGCAAGTCCATCGAAATTATCAACACCGATGCTGAAGGCCGCCTCATCCTGGCCGACGGCCTTTGCTACGCCCGCCAACTCGGCTGCACTCATCTCGTTGACGCCGCCACCCTGACCGGCGCAGTAGTCGTAGCCCTTGGCTACGTGAACGCTGGAATTTTCGCCAGCGATGACCAGATGTATGAGCGCTTCGCAAACGCCAACCAGCAAGCAGGCGAGAAGATGTGGCGGCTGCCGCTCGACGACGAATACAAGGAAAATCTCAAATCCAACATCGCCGATATGGTGAATGCTGGGAGTCGCTACGGGGGCGCCATCTTCGCCGCCATGTTCCTGAAGGAATTTGCCGAGGACACTCCCTGGATTCACCTCGACATCGCCGGCACCGCGTGGATGGAAGAGAACAAACCGTGGATTGCCAAAGGCCCTTCGGGAATCGCCCTGCGCAGTTTGGTGGAGTTTGTAAAGGGATGGGGCGCGTGAGGTTCTGACTATTAGACTATGCGCGGATTAGAAACCATCGCTCCAAGTCTCGACCCCAAGGGGGTAAGCGTGATATTCAAAACCGTCGGGATATTTTGCGAAATCCGGCTTATTTTTGATCCTCTCGATAGCAGCTTTCGCATCATCCTCTGAGCGATAAGCCCCTATCAAAAGCAACTGAGTATCTAACTCCGGACCGTCTTTACGAAGATGGTAGAGCAAATATACGGAATCGATTCCAACCGTGTTCTCGTTGTTCTTTTTTCGCGGTACTCTCCGACCTAGCGGTTTTTCGATCCGCCTCTCAGGACCTGTTTCAAAGCCCCGGCGCGAAGACAAATCCGGCGGGCCCTGAATCACGCCTGCATACTTGAGAAACTTCTGTTGCGGCTGCTTCGTTTTTCGCATTGCAGTGAATCCTTCGTCTCTCTCTTCTATCATAGTGTAATCGACGGAATTCTCATGGATCTCCCCGAGAAAATTCGCAGCCTGCCCACTTCGCCCGGCGTCTACCTATACAAGAACGCCGAAGGCGAAGTCATTTACGTCGGCAAGGCGAAGAATCTGCGCTCGCGCGTCTCTTCGTATTTTCACGAAGGCCGTTGGGAGGACGCAAAGACGGGCACGCTCGTCCGCGAGGCGGTCGATGTCGATTACATTGTCGTCGCCAATAACAAAGAGGCGCTGGCGCTCGAGAATCACCTCATCAAGCAGAAGAAGCCGCGCTTCAACATCCTGCTGCGCGACGACAAGACTTACCCCTACGTCAAGCTGACCCTCGCCGAGCGCTTTCCGAGAGTCTATGTGACGCGCCGCCTGCGCAAGGACGGGAGCGTTTACTTCGGTCCGTACTTTCCGGCGAATCTCGCCTATCGCATCGTCGATTTGATTCATCGTCACTTCCTGGTCCCATCCTGCAAAGTGGATTTGAACCGCTTCCATCCGCGACCGTGCCTGGAGTTCTATATCAAGCGATGCCTTGGACCGTGCGTGAAGGACTTGACCACGCCCGAGCTCTACAGCGAGGCCGTCCGCGACGTAAAGTTTTTTCTGGAAGGTCGCCAAACCGACCTGGTCAAATCTCTGCGCGAGCGCATGTCGGAAGCGGCGGAAGCGCAGGCGTTCGAGCGCGCCGCGCGCTATCGCGACCTGATCTCAACCGTCGAGCAACTGCAGGAGAAGCAGCGCATCGCCGCCGCCGAAGGCGACGACGCCGACGTTTTCGGTTATCACTACGAAAATCAGATGCTGGCCGTGAATCTGTTTCACATGCGCGGCGGGAAAGTTTTAGACCGCCGCGAATTCTTCTGGGAAGAGCTGCCCGAGTTCGACTTGCAACCGGACGCCCAATACGATGGAGAAACGGGCGTCTCTGCCCGTCCCACCGCCGATTCCTTTCATCCCGGCGAATTCTTTTCCGCGCTCGTCAAGCAGCTCTATCTCGCACAACCCTATGTGCCGCGCAACATCTACGTCCCGGTCGACTTCGAAGACCGCGAAGAACTCGAAGAAGCGCTCAGCGAACAGCTCGCGGGCGAGGGCGCCCGCGCCACACGGGTGCATCTCACCGTTCCCCAGCGCGGAGACAAACGCGAACTCATCGATCTCGCCGGCACCAATGCCAAGCAATCTTACGACCAGCGTTTCCGCGTCCTGAAGCCGAATGCGCGCGCCATTCAGGAAGCCTTTCAGGACGCGCTTGGGCTTCCCGAGCTGCCGCACCGCATCGAGTGTTTCGACATCTCGCACATTCAGGGAGCGGAAACGGTGGCATCGATGGTGGTGTGGGAGGACGGCCAGATGAAAAAATCGGATTACCGGAAGTTCATCATCAAGACGGTCGCAGGCGTCGACGATTTTGCGTCCATGCGCGAAGTGGTCACGCGCCGTTACAAGCGCTTGCAGGAAGAAAAGAAAGATATGCCCAGCCTGGTGCTGATTGACGGCGGCCTCGGACAGCTCCACGCCGCCGCCCAGGCGCTCGAAGCCCTGGAAATCATTAACCAGCCGCTCGCCGCCATCGCCAAGAGAGAAGAAATCATCTACGTCCACGGACAGGAAGATGAGCCCGTCGTTCTCGACCATCATTCTCCCGTGCTGCATCTAGTGCAGATGATTCGCGACGAAGCGCATCGCTTTGCCGTAACCTTTCATCGCAAGCGCCGCCAGATCCGCGATCGCACCACCGAATTAAGGGAGATTCCCGGCGTCGGAGAGTCAACCACCCGCCGCCTCCTCGAACATTTCGGCAGCCTGCAAGCCGTGAAGCAAGCGGACGTGGCCGCGCTCTCGGCGGTCGTGACCAAGTCCCAAGCCGAAGCGATTCTCGAACATTTTCGAAAGACAAGCGTAGGAACGGGTCTCTGACCGCCCAAGCCCTCTGTTTGAAACAACGACGTTCCTTCTTATTCGGCGGCCATGAACTTCAGGCACACTGGCGAAGGGACGTGGATCGACTGATGGGTAGACGTTAGTCTTCCTGAGCTGGGATCGATCCGAAACACTGCTATGTTGTCGGTGTCTTGGTTCGCCACTAACAAGAAGTGGCCGGTGGGATCGATCGCGAAGCTGCGCGGCGTCTTGCCTTGAGTGGAAAAGCGATCGACGAGAGTTAGAGTACCGGTGTGACTGTCGATGGAGAACAGGGCAATGCTATCGTGTCCGCGATTGGAGGCGAAGAGAAACTTGCCGCTAGGATGGACCTGGATTTCGGCGGTGGTGTTACTACCGGAGAAGTCTTTGGGAAGTGTCGAAATCGTCTGCATCGTATGCAGAGCGCCGCGGCTGGCATCGTAGGTAAGTGTGGTGATGGTGGACTGCAATTCATTTACGACGTACGCAAACTGCCCGTTGGGGTGAAAGGCCAGGTGGCGCGGTCCGGTTCCGGGATCGAGCTTGGTATAGGGAGGATCGTTCGCGGTCAGGGCGCCGGTCTTTGCGTCGAAGCGGTACACGAGTAACTCATCCAAGCCTAAGTCGACTGCAATGGCAGAACGATTGTCGGGCGTGGTCTCGATCCAATGCGCATGCGGGCCTTGCTGGCGTTCTTTGTCGGCGCTGGAGCCTAAGTGCTGAATAAAAGCGGAGGGCTCGCCGATATGGCCGTCCGTTCGAACCGGGAACACGGCCACGCTTCCTCCAGTGTAGTTTGCCACCAAAGCGTACTTACCGGTCTTGTCGAAAGCGATGTAACAAGGGTCGGCACCGCGCGAGGCTACTTCGTTCAGGAACGATAACTTGCCGGTGGGGTCATCGGTCTCGCGTTCACCGTTCTGACGATCAATAGCAAAGGCGCTCACCGCGCCGCTGTTGCCGCCTTTATAGTCCTGGACTTCATTCACCGCGTAGAGGAAGTGGCGGCTCGGGTCGATGGCGAGGAACGATGGATTGGCCGTTTCTGCCGCTATGCCGAGCGGAGCCAGTTCGGAAGATGCGGCATCGAAGCGGTAGGCGTAGATGCCTTTGCTCTCCTTCCCGGTGTAAGTGCCGACGAAGAGAAGGTACTTGTTCTTTGGAGAATCCTTGGCGGCGGCCACGGAGACTAGCGAAAACAGGAGCGCGAGGGACGGCAGGAAGAGGCGGCAAAAGGTTGTCATAGGAGATTATCAGAGCGCATTTGAGGCCGGAGTGCAAGCCTGGTGCTCTAGCGATGCGGTATGCTTTCCGGCATGTCTTTGCGGCGATTGCCGGCTGCGGATGAGGCGCTGATTCAAATCGTGGACGCCGCTTTGGCCGACGCCACGCGGCGCAGCGGCAAGTGGCTGGTGTGCCGTCCGGGATGCACGCAGTGTTGCGTGGGCGTGTTTGCCATCAATCAACTGGATGCGGTGCGGTTGCAGCAAGAGTTGGCGCAGCTTGAAGAGACGGACCCGCAACGGGCGGCCCGCATTCGCGAGCGGGCCCGGGCTTCGGTGGAGCGGTTGGCGGCGGAGTTTCCTGGGAATGCGAAAACGGGCGTGCTGGACGAAGGGCAGGAAGCGGAAGAGCGCTTTGCGGAATTTGCGAACGATGAGATGTGTCCGGTGCTCGATCCAGAGACGGGATTGTGCGATCTTTACGATGCCCGGCCGATGACGTGCCGCACGTTTGGTCCTCCCGTACGATCGGACGGCGGGCTGGGAGTTTGCGAGCTTTGTTTTCACGGTGCGACGGATGAGCAGATCGCAGGCTGCGAGATGGTTGTCGATACGGATGACATGGAGTCGAATCTGCTCAGAAAACTGGAAACGACACGGGGTCCGCGCGGACGGACGGTGGTTGCGTTTTGCGTGTTGTAAGGGACTGGGTGAAAGGACGGGGCTGGGGTCGCCGCAATCTGCAGATCCCTCGCTTCGCTCGGGATGACAATTCATGGTTAGAGTTCGCGGTCGGGAACGCCCGTGGCACATCTTAGTTATTCGCGGCATTGTTAAAGGACTCTTAATTTCGCATTCCATACCAAAGAGACCTTTCGCGTGGAGTTAGAAAGGTGCTAATTTCGTGCTGCGGCGCACACTCTTATGCAGGCTAACGAATACGATCTGGTGGTGATTGGAAGCGGTCCGGCGGGACAGAAGGGCGCGATCTGCGCGGCTAAGATGCGCAAGAAAGTCGCGATCATCGACCGGCGTCTCGCCATGGGAGGAGTGTGTGTTCACACCGGGACGATTCCGAGCAAGGTGATGCGGGAGGCGGTGCTCTACCTGAGCGGCTTGCGGCAGCGGTCGTTCTATGGACGCGGTTACGTGGTGAAGGACCGGATCGCGATGTCGGACCTGGTGCTGCGGGCGCAGGCGGTGATGACGCGGGAAGTGGACGTGATCAAGGCGCAACTGCGGCGGAATTATGTGACGGCGCTCGAAGGGGACGCTCGTTTTACCGATCCGCACACGATTGAGATCGTGACCGAAGATGGAGTGCAACAGGTTCGGGGGGAGAAGATCCTGATCGCCTGCGGTACGCGGCCGTCGCACATCGATGGGATTCCGGTGGACGGGAAGCGCATCTTCGATTCCGATCAGGTGCACTGCCTGGAGGAGATACCGCGGGAGTTGATTGTAGTGGGCGCGGGGATTATCGGGCTGGAGTATGCGTCCATGTTCGCGGCGCTGGGGGTGAAGGTGACGCTGCTCGACCTGCGTCCGACGCTGCTGGATTTTGTGGATCGGGAGATTATCGAAAGCCTGTGCTTTCAGTTACGGCAACTGGGGACGGTTTTCCGGGTCGGTGAGAAAGTGGTATCGGTGGGCTTCGACGAAGAGCGGGACAAGGTTTTTGCGACGCTGGAGAGCGGAAAGAAAGTTCGCGGACAGGCGCTGCTGTACACGATTGGACGAAAAGCTAACAGCGACAAACTGAAGACTGAGGCGGCGGGGCTGGCGGCGGACGAGCGCGGCAAGCTGACGGTGAATGAACATTTTCAGACTGCGGTGCCGCATATTTACGCGGCGGGCGACGTGATTGGGTTTCCCGCGCTGGCCAGCACTTCGATGGAGCAGGGTCGGCTGGCGGGTTGTCACATGTTTGGCAAGCCCAGCCGGATGCTGCCGAATCTGATTCCCTATGGCATCTACACCATTCCAGAGATTTCGATGGTGGGCGCGACCGAGGAAGAGTTGACGCGCAGCAAGACTGCTTATGAGAGCGGGCTGGCACGCTACTCGGAACTGGCGAAAGGGCAGATGCTCGGCGACGACCAGGGGCTGCTGAAAATTTTGTTCGATCCGGATACTCTCAAATTGCTGGGCGTGCACATTATCGGGGATCGGGCGGCGGAGATCGTGCACATTGGACAAGCCGTGCTGACCATGGGCGCGACGATCGAATATTTTCGGGACACGGTGTTCAACTATCCGACGCTGGCGGAAGCTTATAAGGTCGCGGCGCTCGACGGGCTGAATAAGCTCTGACCTGGTCTGCGCCGACAAAACCACAGGCGAACTGCGCCCGCTTGGACAGCCGAGGGCGGCTGTCCCTACACACGGAACTCACGCAAATATTCCTGAGAGATTGCGGTACAATCGCTGGCACTTTCGCAATCAACATCTGCAACGAAAATAGCGTTCACCACTGCGTTAATTAAAGGAGGCGGTATGAGCTTATGGAAGCGGGCTATTGCGGAATTTTTCGGAACCTTCTGGCTGGTATTTGGGGGATGCGGGGCCGCAGTGCTGGCGGCGGCGTTCCCGCAGTTGGGCATTGGGTTTCTGGGCGTGGCGCTGGCGTTCGGGTTGACCGTGCTTACGATGGCGTTCGCCATTGGACATATTTCGGGATGCCATCTGAATCCCGCGATTTCGGCGGGGCTGGTAGTGGGAAAGCGATTTCCGGCGTCGGAGTTCTTGCCCTATGTGGTGGCCCAAGTGCTCGGCGGAATCGCGGGCGCGGGCACTCTCTATGTCATTGCCAGCGGGAAGGCGGGCTTCAGCGTTAGCGGGGGCTTTGCTTCGAATGGGTATGGGGCGCACTCTCCTGGCGGTTATCCGCTGCTGTCGTGCCTGGTGGCGGAGGTGGTGCTCACGTTCTTCTTCCTGATGGTGATCATGGGATCGACGGATAAGCGCGCTCCGTCGGGATTTGCGCCGATCGCGATTGGGCTGTGCCTGACGCTGATTCACCTGATTGGAATTCCGGTGACTAACCTCTCGGTGAACCCGGCGCGGAGCACGGGACCGGCGATCTTCGTGGGCGGATGGGCGCTCGCGCAATTGTGGCTGTTCTGGGTGGCTCCGATTGCGGGCGGCGTGCTGGCGGGCGGATTCTATAACGCGGTATTCGGTGAGTAGATAGCCGACGCAATCATTCAGAGGCCTGAGCGGCGGAGTTGGTCCGCCGCTCAAGGGCCAATTCTTGCCTCATCAAGATCTCCCAATTTGCGGTACCCTCGAGTTTCTCCGATTCGAGGACAGCCATGAGCGAGACGCGGATTCGGACGGCGGAGCACACGGACCTGGCGCGGATGACCGAGCTCTATAACTACTACGTTCTGAATACCCCGGTGACGTTTGACGTTGAGGCGTACACGGTGGAGCGGCGGGAGGCGTGGTTCGCACAATTTGGCGTGCCGGGACGGTATCGGCTGTTGGCGGCCGAAGAGAATGGAATCGTGGTGGGATATGCGGGGACGACGAGATTTCGTCCAAAAGCGGCATATGAGACGACGGTGGAGACGACGATCTATTGCGCGCCGGAAGCGGTGGGAAAAGGCATTGGACGGCGGTTGTACGCAGAGTTGTTTGAGGTATTAAAGGGCGAAGACGTACATCGTTTTGTGGCGGGGTATACGTTGCCGAATGCGGCGAGCGAGGCGCTGCATCGGCAATTCGGATTCAAGGCAGTGGGTGTGTTCAGCGAGATTGGGCGGAAGTTTGGGAAGTATTGGGATGTGCGCTGGGTGGAACGGGCGGCCTGAGATTTGCTTCCTTTTCCCAATTCGTCGCTGTTAAGTGGTCCTTACGAAGTGGTGGAGGGGATTTGTGAAAGAACATTCGAGAAAAATACTTCCGTTGTCATGGTTGATATTGTGTGTGGCTCTGACGGTTTTGAGTGTGAGCTCGCACCTGTCGGCGGAAGCTGTTTCGCTGCAGGCTCTGGTCACGCCTTCCACCACAATCGTCAAGGACGGGCAGTCGGTGAAGTTCGCGATTCACGGTTTCATCGAGTTCCAATCGCTGGCCGAATTATTCCCATATATCGAGTCGCAAACGCAACGCTGGAGTGATGGGAGTGGTTTAGATAACGAGCAGCGGCGGCAACTGGCACGTGAATTACTGCGGCGCGGGATCGAAAGCCGCGTCATCTCGATGGCAGATGAGCGGCCTTTGGAGACGCTAATGACGCATACGAGCGAAGAATTACGGCAGGCGCTCGCGCGGGTAAAAGAGCCGGTTCCGCCGGGGTATGGCGAGGCGTTTCTGGCTGTGCAGGAGAAATGGAAGCATTCGCTGAACTGCTGGAGCGCTTCACCGGCGATCGCCGGACGCGTGCTGTCGAACTGGTATCCGATTGAGGAAGGTATCGAGCTCTATGGCGCGACTTACGATTCGACCGAACACTTCTGGCAGTCGGTTAAGTATCACCCCGACGTTACGCTGGCGGATCTGACCGAGTTACTTGGCATCCTGGAACAGAAGGACTGGGGTCCGTGGCTGGCGCGCCTGGATGGCGATCCCACGATTTATTTGCCAAACGCTTACGCGGTGGAATTCCTGCGGCACAACCTTGCCGGCGAGCGACTGCAATGGTTTCGTGATGAACTGGGCCGTCACGAACTGAGCGCGAGCGATCACGCGCGAGCCGTTCAGCAGCGCGGTGCGGCCTCTTTCCGCTTCAGCGCGTTCGAAGAGAAGGTGCTGTGGGGCGATCTGGCGGATGTGTTCCACCTGGTGTATACGTTCTCCCTACCCGACGATCCGATCAGGAAGGCGCTCGGCGCGCGGCATTTTGACGCCGTTTATCTGGGAGAGCGCAGGATGGGTTTTATCAGCGAAGAGTTTCGTTCGTTAATGCTGGAGATCTGGCGGGTGAAATATTTGAAGACGGCGCGATTCCGCGAGGTCATCAGCTCGATTCCCATGGCGATTCGGCTGTCCCATTTTCTGAATGATGGGGACTCGCCGGATATTCCGATTCCGGTATATGTGGGGTACCTGAACCAGATACGGGAACTGGCGCGAGGCCGGTAAGAGCTTCAGTCAGCGGCCATCCGCTTTCAGTTCCAGGTGTGCAGCATCACTGTTATCAGTAACTTCGGGTGAGCCGGTCCCAGGGCGAAACCCGCGCGGAGATGGGCTTGCGGTTATTCTTCGTCCTTTGTGACGGAGAGGTTAAAATGGATGATTCCGGCGTGTCCCCTGGGGCCAATGGGGCCGAGAGAAACTTATCTCGGAACATTGTCTCGAAAAGACTTGCCGCCGGGGATTGATTCGTGGAACCTGCTAACAATCTCGAAGAAAGGCGAGCACGCCCTGAGCTTGCCCCCAGCGCGCCAGCGTTAGGCGTGCCGGCGACCCCGCCCATTGCTTCGCCGTCGCGTCGTTCGCGGCCTTCGTCGCCGGTCTACTGGCGAGTAGAGGGAAGTTTGCTGGAACTGACCACGGTTCGTCCCATCGCTTTTTTCACCTGGAACAGCCAGACATTTATTGCGCGGGCGGCGCGCCGCAGCCTGGTGCTTTTGATGGCGTTGCTGCGGCCGTTCTTGTACGCGGCGAACCGAGTGGCCGCGACTCGGATTGTGCACGCCGTGTTGCGCGGGATTACGCGAGACCGGCTCGATCTGCTGGGTGAAGAAGAATTCGAATACAAACTGAAGCCGCTGCTCAAAGAAGAAGGAGTGCGGCACCTGAAGGCGTTGCAGGCAACGGGCGTCGACGTGGTGCTGGTGAGCCAGGGGTTGGAGCATGTGATGCGCCCGCTGGCGCGGCATCTGGGAGTGCGCTGGATTATTGCGAACCGGCTTGATTTCCGAGATGGAGTTGCGACCGGACGGCTGCTGAGTCCGGTGATCCGGCCGCGAGGATTGTTTGCGCGGATTCGCGAAGCGGGTCCGGATGGGCAGCAGAGTCCGGCGCGGTGGGTGCGGGCGCTCGGGTTGCGAGGTCCGAAGGCGCTGGCGTCGGCGATTGTGCCGGCGGTGCGGGTGGAATCTCCACGGGTTCGTCCGATTGTGTATTTCGACGAGAAACGGTATCCGGCGCGGTTTTCGGTGCGGAAAGCGCTGGGCGGAAAGCGCGTGATGCTGATCGGCGTCACCGGATTCATCGGCAAGGTGTGGCTGGCGAACACATTGATGGATCTACCCGAGATCGGGAAGCTTTATCTGCTCATCCGCCGGCAGAAGTCCAGTCCGGCGCAGACGCGCTTCGAGAAGATGATCGGAGGATCGCCGGTGTTTGATCCGTTGTTTGACAAATACGGCGACCGGCTGGGCGCTTTGCTGGCGGAAAAGATCGAGGTCGTGGAGGGCGATGTTTCGCAGCCGGGCTTAGGGCTGGATTCCGAGACGGCGGCGCGGTTGCGGAGGGATCTGGATCTGATCATCAACAGTTCGGGGTTGACGGATTTCAATCCAGATCTGCGGGACGCGTTGGCCTCAAATGTGGATTCGCCGTATCGCTTGATCGAGTTCATTCGCGGGTCGGATCACGCGGCCTTGCTGCATCTTTCGACTTGCTATGTCGCCGGGCAGCGCGATGGGCGCGTGAGTGAGCGGGTGCGCCCGAATTACACGCCGACGCACATGAAGGACTTCGACGCGGAAAAAGAGTGGCGCCGCCTGCATGAACTGGTGGAGTCGGCGGAAGCTCGAGCGGAAGGGCCGGAAGTCACCGAGGAACTGAAGAAGCAGTCGCTGGAGAAGGAGCATGCGGCGAAAGGGTTGAGCGGGCAGGCACTGGAAAACCAGGTCCGCAAGAATCGGGTTCGCTGGCTGAAGAATTATCTTACGGAAGAAGCCACCAGGCGCGCGAGGGAGTTGGGCTGGCCGAACACTTACACGTTTACTAAGAGTCTGGCGGAATCGCTGATTGCCAAACATGGCGCGGGGCTGCCGATTGCGATTGTGCGTCCGGCAATTGTCGAGACTTCTGTATCGAAGCCATTTCGCGGATGGAATGAGGGCATCAATACTTCGGCGTCGCTGTCGTATCTGCTGGGGACGACGTTCCGGCAACTGCCTTCGAATGAACGCAAGCGGCTCGACATAATTCCGGTGGACGCGGTGTGCGCCGGGATGACGCTGATTGGCGCGGCGTTGGTGGAACGGCGGCACGATCCGCTGTACCAATTGGCGACTTCGGTCACGAATCCCTGCGACATGGGGCGGTCGATTGAGCTGACGAGCCTCGGGCACCGGCGTCACTATCGCGCGCAAGAGGGCCTGGAGTACTGGCTGCGATTGCGAATGGATGCGATTCCGGTTTCGAAAGAGCGCTATAACCGCATGTCGGCGCCGGCGCAGAAGATGATCATTAAGTCGATTCAACGCGTCATGTCTCCGCTGCCGATGAAGAAGCCGCTGGCGAAAACGGAGCGCAACCTCGAGCGCGTGGAGAAGTTAGTGGGCCTGTTCGAGCCGTTTATTCTGCACAACGAGCATGACTTTGTCGCGGATAATGTGGAGAAGTTGTCCCAGGCCCTGACGCCCGAAGAGAAAGAAACATTCGGATATGACACGGCCAGCCTGGACTGGTGGGAGTATTGGATCGACATTCATATTCCAGCATTGCGGCGGTGGACGTATCCGCTGATTGAAGGGCGCTCGCTGGAAGAACGCGCACCGCGCGTGCTGAAGATGCCGCCAGCGACGCCCAATGAAAGCGGCGACAGCATGAAGACGGGGACAAACGGAGCAACGTGGCAATTTTCCTGACCGGTGGGACCGGGTATATCGGCGCGCATGTCGCCGCGAATCTGCTGGAGCAGCATGACGCGACCTTGAATCTGCTGGTGCGCGGCCGCGATCCGCGGGACGCGGAACTGCGCCTTTGGCAGGCCTTGCAACTGCACCTGCCATTTCCGAAGTTCTACGAATACCTGCAGTTGAAGATACGGATTTTCCGCGGCGATCTCACGTCTCCTCAATTCGGGCTCGAAGCGGGTGATTACGACCGGCTCGTGCACACCACCGACTCGGTGATCCACTGCGCGGCCTCGCTGAATCGGAAGTCGGAAAAAAGTTGTTTGAACGTGAATCTGCGCGGGACGCTCGAAGTGGTGCAGTTGGCGCGGCAGGCGCAGTATTATCACGGCCTGCAAAGATTTTCGAATGTGAGTACGGTGGCCGTGGCGGGGAAACGCAGCCACGAAGTGGTGGTGGAAGACCGGTCGATTGAATGGAGCCGCTCGGATTACGATCCCTACGCGCGGACAAAAAAATTTTGCGAGCACATGGTGCGCGAGTTGCTGCCGGACGTGCCGCTGACGATTTTCCGGCCCAGTATCGTTTTGGGTGACAGCCGCTATCCGCAGACAACGCAGTTTGATATGGTGCGGTCGTTCGTGTTCCTGGCGGGATTGCCGGTGCTGCCATTCCGTCCGCATGACAAGATTGACATCGTGAATGTGGATTTCGTGGCGGATGCGATTTCGACTTTGCACATGAAGGCGAATCCCGAGCACGACACTTATCATCTTTCTTCGGGCATCGACGCCCAGACGTTTCAGGAATTGACCAAAGCCCTGGCGGCCGAGCAGAACAAGCGCGGGCCGCTGTTTTTGCCCATCCTCGAAAAACCCTTCGGCTCCATCGTTAGCACGCTGGCGAACCGCAAAGGGTCGGTGGGGCACGGGGCTGCGCTGATGAAAGTCTTCCTGCCGTATTTGACCTGGAATACGGTGTTCGACAACACGCGGGTCACAACCGAAATGGGACGGAAGCCGGCGCCATTTTCGCAATACAGTTTTCCGCTGCTCCGCTTCAGCCGTGAGCACAATTTTGAATATCCCTATCAAGCCTGGCCGGAGAGCACGAAGGCGGGAGGGTCCGCCGCATGATGGACTTCGTTCTGGAGGCGTGGGTAGCGAGCATTATCGAGGGCAAAAAGGTCCAGTGGATGATGGGCAAGCGGGAGCCATGGCAACCGGGCGAGAAACTGAAACTGCTGTTTGCCGGTTACAACGGGACGCGGAACACGGGATCCGATGTGCGAGTGGAAGAGATGCTGCGGCAGATCCGGCGAATTCTGGGGCCCGAGAACGTCGACCTCAGCATGATGACGTTTAATTTCGACCGCTCGCGCGGCTATTTCGAAGGGACGTCGCAGGTGCGGCTGCCGGACATTTTCCCTCCCTTCCTGGCGAATGAAGTACCTAAGCATCATGGTGTGGTGGCGTGTGAAGGCTCGATGTTCAAATCGAAATTCGCGAACGCGCTGGCAACGATGATGATCGGGTCGCTGGGCATTGCGGCGGCGGAGAACAAATTGTCGATCGGATACGGCGCCGAGGCGGGACACATGGATCCGCTGGTCGCGAAGATGTGTGGGCGCTATTGCAGGAATTCGCTGGTGATCACGCGCAACAACGAATCGCGAAACATTCTGCGCGAGCTCGGCGTGCCGACGGAATTGGGCACGGACACGGCGTGGACGTTTGAGCCGCTGGGCGCCGAGTATGGGCAGAAAGCGCTGCGCGATGTGGGTTGGGATGGAAAGACACCGGTGCTGGTGGTGTGTCCGATTAATCCGTTTGAGTGGCCGGTGAAGGCGTCGGTGGCAAAAGCCGCGCTGCACAGCCTGACCGGCGCCTACAAAGAGAGCCACTATCGCGGTCCGTATTTCCATAACGCGGGGCCAGAGGCGAACCGGGCCTACGAACATTATTTACGTTCCATTGCCAATGCGGTAGCCGCGTTCCGCCAGAAGAAACATGTGTTCGTGATCATGGCGGCGACCGAGCGCATGGATGCACGACCTTGCCGGCGCATCTCGGAGAAGCTGGGCGGAGTTCCGGTGCTGACCTCGGACGATTACAACATGTACGAAATGGTCAGTATTCTGCGGGCTTGCCGCATGATGGTGTCTTCGCGCTATCACGGGATTGTGACCTCGATGCCGGCGCTGGTAGCGTCGGCGGGGATCACCATGGATGAGCGCATAAGGAATCTGATGAACGAGCGCGGACATCAGGAGTTGCTGATGAATGTGGATGATCCGGACCTGGAGGCGCGTACTCTGGCGGCGCTCGAAATCCTGGATCGCGACAGTGAGCGGATTGCCGACGGGATCGCGCGGACTGTGGTGCGGAACTTGAAATTGATGGCGCGCATGGGCGTGTATTTCGAAGAAGAAGTGCAGCGGCGCTATCCGGAGTTTCCGACGCGGCGCGGCGAGTGGAGCTGGGAGGATTATCTGCCGCCGATGAGCGACGGGTTGCGCGGATTGGTGGCGGCGTACGGATAGGTGCAACGAAAAGCAGGTCCTTCGCTTCGTGAAGGATGACAATCCTTGGAAAAGATGACTGTTCTCGAACAAATTTTTGCGAGCCTGGAGCGCAGTGGGGATGCAGTCGTGCTGCAGGAATTGCGCGATGGGCAGCCGGTTCCGCTCACCGCTCGGCAGTTGCTGGCTCAGGTGCTGGTGGCACGCGCTTATCTGCGGCGGCTACGGCTGAAGAAGGGCGACCGCTGCGCGCTGCTGGCGCATAACTCGATGCGGTGGGTGGCAATGGACTTGGCGATCATGGCGGAGGGGTTGACCGTGGTGCCCCTGTACGCGCGCCAGGCGCCGGCCGAGCTCGTAGCCATGATGAAGGATTGTTGGCCATCCGTAATTGCTTGCGGCGAGAAGCCTTTGGCCGATGCGATCGTGGAGGCGTGGCCCGAGGCGCCGCCGAGTTTCTGTTTCGAAAATGTTTTCATTACTGGACGCGAACCGGTGGAGAATCCGGCGCTGGCGGTCGCAGAAGATGATGTGGTGACGATCATCTACACCTCGGGCACATCGGGCGAGGCGAAGGGCGTGATGCTCAACGCGGGCAACGTCGGGTACATGCTGGGCTGCACTTCAGGGCGCCTGGATCAGCTTATGAAGAAGCATCCGGGGCAGGACGCCGTATTTCATTACCTGCCGCTTTGCTTTGCCGGCTCGTGGATCATGATGCTGACCTGTCTGCTGCGCGGGAGCAAGCTGACCTTGAATACGGATCTGGCAAAGATTGCCGCGGAAATGCGGCTGGCGGCGCCCGATTATTTCCTCAATGTCCCCGCGCTTCTCGAACGCATGCGCAAAGCGGTCGACGAGCAGCTTTGGAAGACGGGTGGATTTCCGTTGAAGGTGTACACCAAGGCAAAGGGCGCATGGGTGCGGCGGCAAGAGGGCAAAGCGCGCGCCGGGGACGGACTTTGGCTCGGAGCGGCGAATCGGCTCGTGTTTCCTACGATTCGAAAAAAGATGATCGGCGGCAAGCTGCGCGCGCTGATTTGCGGATCGGCGCCACTGAGTGTGGAGACGCAGCTATTTTTTATGATGCTCGGCATCCCCGTATTGCAGGTGTATGGACTCACCGAGACTACGGCGATTTGCACCATGGATGATCCGGATGCGCCGGTTATTGCGGGGCGCGCGGGGCCGGCGATTGCAGGACTCGAAATGAAGGTCGCCGAGAATGAAGAAATCGTGGTGCGCGGGCCCAATATTTTCCCGGGATACTGGGGTCGTCCGGAAGAGACGGCGAAGGTGTTGCGCGATGGCTGGTTTCATACCGGCGATCAGGGCGAAGTGGACGCGAACGGAAATTGGAAGATTGTTGGGCGCATTAAGAATCTGATTATTCTTGGGTCGGGGCATAACATTGCACCAGAACCGATCGAGGATAAGATTCTGCACGAGTTGCCGGGCGCGATTCAGGTGGTGCTGGTGGGCAATGCGCGCGGCTATCTGGCGGCGCTCGTCACAGGCACGATGAACAGCGAAAAAACGCAGGTGGCGTTGGACCTGGTGAATCCTGGCCTTCCACATTACAAGCAGGTACGTGCATTTCATCTGGTGGGGGACGCGTTTACCATCGAAAGCGGGCTGCTCACCGCGAACGGCAAGCTGAAGCGCGACTTGATTGCCGAGCGCTTTCGGAGAGAAATTGACGCAATGTACGAGGCCTCGAAGAATCAGGTTTCGAAGAGCGCAGTGCCGACGAATCATGCGGTGAAGACGGCATGAACGAATTCAAAGGACAGACGCTTTCGTGGCAGATTGTGAATGGAGCGATCGAGCTTGCGCTGCATCGCGAGCCTTGCAACGAGATCGGCTCGCTCACGCTGGATGAGTTGGAACAATTTGCTGCTGCTCTGCCCGGATTGGCGAATGAAGCGCATGCCTTGGTTGTCCATTCCACGTTGAAGGCCGGGTTTTCGGCGGGAGCGGATTTGCGCGAACTGTTTCAGCGCGGACAAGAAATGGAGAAAGCCGCAGCCCTGCGCGGGGTGCGGGAGTTTCTGGAACGCATTCATGCCGTGATGAACGCGCTCGATACGGCGCCGCTGACGACGATTGCGGCGGTGCATGGGGTGACCTTTGGCGGTGGGTTCGAGCTGGCGCTGGTTTGCGACATTATTATTGCGGATCGCATGGCGCGATTTTGTTTTCCGGAACTGCGGCTCGGGTTGATCCCGGGATTCGGCGGGATTCCGCGGCTGAAGCGCGATTTGGGCAATGCCGTGGTGCGCGATCTGCTGCTGACCGGACGCAGCTTCAATGTGATGAAGGCGCAGCAGGTCGGACTGGTGAGCCAGATTGCCGCCGAAGGCGAGGCATTGCGGGTGGCACGCGCGACGGCCAGCCAGGTGGGAAAGTTTGATCGGCGGACAGCGGCGGCGGCGAAGGAGTTTGTGAAGCCGATCCCGTACGAGGAGTTGAAGCGGGAGATTGATATTTTCTGCGACCTTTATTCGCGTCCAGCCGTTGAAGAAGGGCTGCGGAAATTTGTGGAAAATGAGGGAGTGCAGCCGTACTTACCTTAACTTGTAATTGGTGATTTGTAATTTGTAATTGCAAGGACGCACGCTTATGTCAGCGCCTACTGCCGATCACACACTCGACGAAGTCCTGAATCTTGCGGCGTCGCATTTTAGAGTGCCGCGGGAAAAGCTCACGCCTGACGACGACTTTTTCAAGACGCTGGGCATCGATAGCCTGCAGGCACTCGATTTGCTGACTCGGCTGGAGCATCACTTCCACATCGAGTTGCCAGACTATGAACTGCAGGGCGTGTCGGATTTTCGGACGCTGGCGAATCGGATTCAGGCGCGGCTTTAAGAAGCAGTGGGTAGTGTTCGGTGGCCAGTGGTCAGTTACTGTGTGTCGCCGAGCGGTTACGATCAGTAACTGGCCACCGACCACTGGCCACTGACCACTTCCTTGGGTGAGATAAGACTCTGAATGCTTGATCTCCGCCAATATTCCAGTCTCGGTGCAGCGCTCAAGGATGCGCTGGAGCGCTGGCCCAATGAAACCTGCCTGATTGAAGCCGATCGCGATCGCGAAAAAGTCCGGCTTACTTACTCTGATTTTAAGGAAATGGCTCGTCCGCTTTGCCGCGCGCTTGAAGACGCCGATTTTAAGGCGGGCGACCGGGCGGCGATCATCATGACCAATCAGTCGAAGTGGCTGATTTCGGCATACTCTATTTTTTTCTGCGGCGGCGTGCTGGTTCCGCTGGATTACAAATTGTCCGCCGCGGAGCATCTGCAACTCCTGGCGCATTCGAAGGCGCGATTCCTGATTGTCGAATACTATTTGTGGCGTGCGATCACGCTATCACCGGAATTCGCAAAGCTAACGGCTGAGATTGTGCTGGTCACGGAAGCGCCGGCGGGAGCGGACTTGCGCGGCGCTTACCGCTGGGAAGAATTCCGTAGGAAGGGCGAACCGCAGTTCGTGGCGCGGCAGCGCGCGGACACGGCTTGTATCGTCTATTCGTCGGGGACGGGCGGGCGTCCGAAGGGATGCGTGCTCACCCACGACAGTTATCTGGAGCAGTGCGCTTCGCTGACAGCGTGGTATCCATTTTGGCCGGGCGTGCGTTATTTGAGCATTCTGCCCACTAATCATGCGATTGATTTCATGGTGGGATTTATTGGGCCGTTCGTGTGCGGAGCCTGCGTAGTCCATTTGCGAACGTTGCGTCCGGAGTTTGTGCGCGATGCGTTTGTTCGTTATCGCATCACGTATGTGAGCCTGGTGCCGATGGTGCTCAAGAATCTGGAACGCGGACTGCGCGCGAAGTTTGATGAACTGACGCCCGGAAAGCGGTGGATGCTGGATCGTCTGATCGGGATGAACAAAATGCTGACGCGAGGACGTCCGCATCCGAAACTGAGCCGGAGTCTGCTGCCGCAAGTACACAAGGCGTTTGGCGGAGAATTGCGGGCGCTGATTGTCGGCGGGGCATTTACGGATCCTTCGACGTTGCAGTTCTTCTACGATATCGGAATCCCGGTGACTTGCGGATACGGGCTGACGGAAGCTTGCACGGCTGTGACGCTCAACGATCTGAAACCATTTCGCGCCGATACGGTGGGCAAGCCGCTGCCCGGGAGCGAGGTGCGCGTGCTGAATCCGGATGCCGAGGGGATTGGCGAAGTCGCAGTGCGGAGCCGCGCTGTCATGTCGCATTATCTGGACGACCCGGAACAGACGGCGCAGACGATCGTCCAAGGCTGGCTGCTGACGGGCGATCAGGGGCGCTTTGACGGGCATGGACACCTGCAGCTCTTCGGGCGCAAGAAAAACATGATCGTCACCGAGGGTGGAAAGAACATTTATCCCGAGGACATCGAGGCCGTGTTCGATGGTCTGCCGGTGAAAGAATTCTGCGTGTTTGCGGCGAATTATTTGTGGCCGCAGAAGACGCTGGGCAACGAGATGCTGGTGCTGGTGGTGCGGCTGGAGCAGAACCAGCAGTTCGACGACAAATTGCGCGAGGAGATTGTGGCGCGGAACCGGCGACTGGCGGACTTCAAGCGCGTGCGCGGGTATCTGGTGTGGGAGAAAGATTTTCCGCTGACAACGTCGCTGAAAATCAAACGAGGGGACCTGGCGGCGGAGATTGGCGCGGGCGCGGCGCGAACGGGAATAGTGGAGATCTAGCTTTCAGCTGTCAGCTCTCAGCTTTCAGTGCGGCAAAACCGCTGTGCGATGCGAGCTTCGAGCAACGAGCCAAACTCGAATACTCCTGAGACCTGACAGCTACGACCTGAGACCTAACTTGTGAACGAAACTTTTCTTGCCATCATCAATCCGGCGGCGGGGGGCGGGCGTTGCGGCGAGCGCGTGGGAGCGGCGCTGGATCGCCTGCGGGGCGCGGGGCTTGCGATCGAGACGGCGGAGACCAGCGCGGCGGGTCACGCCACACAGATTGCGCACGAGGCCTATGGGCGCGGCTATCGGAAATTTCTCGCGGTGGGCGGGGATGGAACTGCCTTTGAGATCGTCAACGGGCTGTTTCCGGACAGCAGGCCTCAGGAAAGCAGGTCTCAGGTCGCGGGTCGCGGGTCTCAGGAAGTTCCAGGTGCGGAAGATCGAATTCCCACGCTCGGATTCCTCCCGCTGGGCACGGGCAATTCGTTTTTGCGAGATTTTGTGCCTGGAGCTTCCAGCAAGAACGGCTTGGAACATGCCATGCAGGCGCTGGAGGCGCGGCGTTCGCGGGCTTGCGATGTGCTGTGTATGGCGCACAAAGACGGAGCGATCTACTACACGAATCTGCTGAGCGTGGGATTTCCGGCGAACGTGGCGACGGTGCGGTGCCGGCGTTTTCCGAAGCTGGGATATCTCGGGTATTGGCTGTCTATTTTTCTGTGTCTGGCGCGGCTTGATCGGCGTCCGTTTCCGGTGCGGTTCGACGGTCAGCGGGAGTTTGATTCGCGGCGCTGCTTGTTTCTGACGTTCAACAACAGCAAGTTCACAGGCGGCACCATGATGATTGCGCCCGATGCGGTCACGGACGACGGATTGATTGAGTATGTGCGGTGGGGGCCAATCGGGCGGCTGGGACTGATCCGGAACCTGGTCGGACTTTATGATGGCACGCACACTCAACATCCGTTGGCGGAGCGGCAGGCGGTTCGGCGGATTGAGTTTCAACTCGACGGGCCGGTGGATGTGATGGTGGACGGCGAGGTGCTGACGTTGGAATGCCGGACGATCGAAGTGCTGCCCTCGGCACTCCGGGTCGTGGTTTGAGACGGGGCTACTTTCCCAGCAATCGTGATATAAGAAATCCATGTCGCAAGAGCGAAGAGAACGGCGAAACGAAAAACTGGGGATCAAGGCTTCGACGCGAAATTGGGGTCGTATTGCGATCTATGCCGTGCTGATCGTGGCCGCGTTCGGGCTGGCCTACTATCTGGGCAACCGCGCCCAGCATCGGCACGATGGGTTCGCGCGCTGTCTCACCGCGCGCGGCGTGAAGATGTACGGGGCGTGGTGGTGTCCACATTGCGTCGAACAAAAAGAAAAATTCGGCGCGTCGTTCGAGTACGCTCCTTACGTGGAGTGCGGCATCAAAGGCGATCTACACGGTCTTTCGCAGGTTTGCAAAGACGAAAACATAAAGCATTATCCCACCTGGCAGTTTCCGCCCACGGGTGAACGAGTCGAGCGCGTTTTTGATCTGCAAGAATTGAGCGACCGCACCGGGTGCGCGCTGCCATGACCGATCTGACGCAGCGTTTGATGAGCTTCGTGGCCATTCTGGCGGTGTGCGGAGTCACAGTGTCGTCGGTGTCGTTACAACATCATTACGCAACCTCGAAGACGGCGTACTGCGATGTCGGCCAGGCTTTCAATTGCGACATCGTGAACCGCAGCGAATATTCGTCGATCTTTGGAATACCGGTCGCGCTGATTGGGATGCTGGGTTACGCGGCACTAGTGGGGCTTGCTACCGTGTATCGGGATCGGCGGGAGACTCCGGCAATGCTTTTCGGCGCATCGGCGGCGGGTTTGGCGTTTGCTTTGTACCTGACCTACATTGAAGCGCACGTGCTGGGAGTCTGGTGCATTTTGTGTTTGAGTTCCCTGGCGCTGATCGTAACGACGACGGTGTTGGCGGCGGTGATCTGGTGGAAGCGAGAACGGTAGCCAGTTGCCAGTAGCCAGTTGCCAGTACCCAGTACCCAGTTGCCAGTACCCAGTACCCAGTTGCCAGTACCCAGTACCCAGTGTCAGAGGGCTGGCCCGAGATGTTTTTCACTGAAACTTGTAGCTGAAGAGCTCGACTCACTCCATGTCCCGGCCAGCAACGCAAAAACTGAAACTGAAGACGAAGCCTGATGCCACCCCTGCCTTGCGGGCGCCGACTGGCAACTTGTGGCTGCATGAGCTCAACAGCCGAATCTTCGGGAACACGCGACTGGTGAGGGTTTGGCTGCCTCCCGATTACGACGGCTGGGGCGTGACGCGCTATCCGGTCCTTTATCTGAATGACGGACAGAACCTGTTCGAAGCGGCAACCGCTTTTGCCGGAGTGCATTGGCAGGTGGGCGAGACCGCGGCGCGGTTGATCTCGGAACAGAGAATTCGTCCGCTTGTTATTGTCGGCATCGATAACACGAAGAACCGGGTTCGCGAGTACATTCCCTATAAGTCACAAGACCCCAAAGTTCTGCGCCCGAAGGGAAAGTGCTATCCGGATTTCTTGCAGCATGAAGTGATGCCGCTGATCGAAGAGGGTTATTCGGTATTGAAGGGGCCGGAAAATACGGGATTGGGCGGCTCCTCTCTCGGAGGACTCATCTCTCTGTACACGCAGCTGGCGGCGCCGGGACTGTTTGGGCGATTGCTGATCGAGAGCCCGTCTTTGTTTGTGGCGAACCGCAAAATTCTGGAAGAGAGCCGCCGATTCCGCAATTGGCCGGCGCGCACTTACCTGGGGATGGGGACACAGGAAGTGGGGCATGCGGAGAAGGACGAAACCATCGTTGCCGACGTCCGCGAGTTGGAGTCCATTCTGCGCGAGGCTGGCCTGGACGAACAACGGCTGAAGGTTCGCATCGAAGAGGGCGCTCCGCACAGTGAAACGGCTTGGGCGGCACGGTTTCCAGAGGCGCTCGAATTTCTTTATTCGGATCGCCCGTCGGCGCAAGCTGAAGATTCCTCCCGTTCGACAGGCTCCGGGCGAGATGACATAAAATGATGGTTCGATAGCATCCACCTGCCCTGGCGGAGAGGGCGCTATGATGGCAACTGATTTGAATACGACGGACCCTGCAGGAGGAAAGCCACCCTCGTTCGGAATTAGAGAGCTCCTGTTTACAGTCTTCTTGGCGATCATCTTTTTCTGGCTTGGCCACAGCATGGTCCGCCACCGCTTCTTTCAAGGCGGCCGCGTTCACCGGAATGGCTCCATCGGACAATAGCAGGCACTGAAACAAGTGTCCGTCGCGGATGCGAATGATGACCAGCTCCGCTTTCCTTGACGTGGAGATCGAACCTACCGCAGCTTATTGGCTGCTGCCACCTGCATCCTGGTTGCGATCGCGACCTTGCGCAGCATGTAATACAAAGTTGCCAGGCCGGCTATGAACAAAAGCACGAAAAGCGAAATGATGCCCCACTGCGGCGCAACCGGCAGTTGATTGGGGTTGAAGTACGGCGCGAGCGCAAGGTTCCGCAGCACGTCGCGCATCACTACCATAACTCCCACGGTGAGCAAGCCGCAGCTTACGCCGACCACCAGTTGCCGCTTCGGAGACTTGTGAGCTTTCGCCATGATGAGATGCGCCACGGCAGCCAGTGGCAGAAGCATTCCAACTCCCAACAGCACAGTCGCGAATACGTTGCCACCGACAAAAGCCAATCGCACAGGACCGGTCAATTTCACCAAGAACCAGAACCCCACACCAAAATTGAGAAGCGTGGTGCCCGTGAAGAGCAAGGATCCTTGTTCGATGAGCCACTGGCGATAGCCGTCCTCCTGCTGGCGCAGACCCATCACGACCAATCCAAGTCCAGCGACCGCCAGAGCGCCCAACACAAAATGAAGGTAGCGTGGCACAAGCGAAGGTTCCGACCAGTTCAAGTTCCAGCCGCTGGCATGGCTGTGATAAAGGTCGAGCCAGCGCTCGGGCGCCAGCATCAGGGTGAAGTTATTGCTGTAGACGAAGGCAATGGACGCAAGCAACAGCAACGCCAGAGCCAGAACTACAGTTGTCTTGCCCTTTTTCTCATGCGCCTTCATGGAGAAGAAGTAGACGCCGTAGTACGCGAGAATAACCATCCCAATAATGGCAAGCCAGGGTACGCCGATCAGAATCGAACTGGCGTAAAGGAATTGCCCATACATCACCTGGAGAAACAGCAACGGCGCCACGCCCAGGGTGATGGTAAAAGCAAAAACCGAGGGCAGGAGAGGTCCAAGATCGCCGGCCAGTCGCGCGGAAAATGCCGAACTCTTGCGCCGCATGGTGCAGACCAGGGCGACGGCCGTGCCTCCCAACAAGCAGTTCATGAACAAGACGTGGAGAAAGAATGTGAGCAGGAGCAGCGTGCGCAGAAGCCAGACTGGCGCCGGCAACGGCATCGGATCGGGATAAGGAATAGGCAAGTTCATGACAATGAATACTCCTAGTGGCTCGGTTCGTTCAGATAGACGGCTAATGCGCGACCTTCGGCGTCCGTGCCGGTAAAAGGCGGCATGTCGGGATTGATGTCGCCAAGGGTTCCGAGCATTCCGGCGACGGCCTCGGGATCGGTTCCCTTCAAGTCCAGCGGACGCTGCCGACCTCCGACGCTGTGACACATCGCGCAGTGGATCGCGAACACCTGCTGCCCGATTTCTTTGTCGTTCGCGCCGGAGGGTGTTGCCGGCGCCAGCGAGGCAAGATAGCTGCCCAAGGCTGCGCGGTCATGCGCGTCGCCAGCGAAGGGCGGCATCGTCTCGCGAACTACGGGCAGATGCAGCAGGATCTCGCCGGCAAATTTCGTATCCCATCCGCGGGTGATTTTGCGCATCCCGCGATAGCCGTCGACAGAATGACAAGAGCCGCACTCCAGGGCAAAAAGTTGCCGGCCATAATTACTTCGGTCGGCACGTGGGTCGGCAGCGCTGCCTTCGACCCACGGCGAAGTTCTGGCGACACCATTCGCGGCGATAGCCTCCACCTGTCCTATCCTGATGTCGTTGGCATAGATGTAGCTGTTGATGACGTAGGGATAGCGGCTGAACTCGCGCAAATATTCGCCTGCGCCCATGACGCCAATCCCGGCAACCAGCAGCACGGCCACGATCACTGGGTTCATCATCTTCGGCCGGAGAAGCGCAAACAGCAGCGCAAGTGCCAGTGCCACGCCGCTAAAAACGGCCGCTGCCAGCAGGGCATGACGAATTTGCGGATACATTCCGCTGAAATATGCGCGCGAGTAGGAAGGAAAGTCGTGGAAATACCACCGGCTCAAAGGAAGCAGAGGTGCAATTCCCAACACCAGCCACCAGCCCGCCCAACGCACAACGCGCTCCCGCAAAGCAGAAGGCTCCCCCATCGCCGTCACCAGCCCGAAAATACCGGCGAGAGCAACGGCCATCGCGGTACGAATCCACAACGAGGGCCAGTAAGTGGGATTGAAAAAGCCGTCCCAGAACTTCCCGGTTTCGAGCCAGCGTCCGGGCGTGAGCATGTAAGTGATAATGCCGTTGATCACCACCAGGCTCGCCCACGCAGCCACGAAGTAGATCCAGCCGACGATGAGATGAGTTTGCCGGTCCAGCGTGTCCCAGTGATAGGCGTAGATAAGAGCGGCGGCGATCTCGACGAAGAAGAAGACCCACTCGATCGCCCATCCCCAAACGAAGGTGTGAATGAGCGAAGAAGTCGCTTCCGGGCTGACCAATCCAATGGTGAACCAGATGCCCACGCCGGTCACCGCGCCAAGAACCACGGTGAGCAGCGCGAAGAATTTGGAGTGATGCCGCACGTACCCCAGCAAGTCCAAATCGTTGTGTGAATAGGCACGACGCTCGGTGAGTACAAGGTAGGCGCCGCCGCCGATCGCGAAGTGGGAGATGAAGACGTGAAGCACGGCTACAGCCGCGATCAGCAGTCCGCCAGGAAATCCAAGTTGCCAAACGGGATAGTTCATTCTGTCCCCCGTGCCGCCATTTTAGTATGAGGGATGTTCATCCTGCAGGGCGGTGATAAAGCTCACGCGAGCGCGTGAGCCTTCAGCGGCAATGGTGCGGAGAGCGCTTACCGCACGACGGTGAACGAACTGCATCGCTCATTTTCCTTTACCTCAATCGTCTTTTCCAGCCGCACGTCGGCGGACGAGGTGGCCCACCATCAAGCTGAGGCGCCCGGGTTCCACCACGAAGGTCTGCTTGCCCGCGGCCCAGGCTTGCCCGCGGCCCAGTAAGCCAGCTCGGTTCCCTTCAGCAGCATCCTACTGAGCCGCATCCGAGAAATCGTGCCAACCGATAGCGAATACAAAGCAATACAATTGCTCGCCTGGATGCGGCAGCCATCCAACAAGTATGCAAAATCACGGCTGAGCACGGCATAGAGACTTGTGAGGAAATTGGTCGGCCAAACAGTGCGAGTTTGAACCGCATCGTGCAGTTGCGAGGTGTCCTGATGCTTCCTGCCTGTCTGACTCGGAGTGAGGGATCATCCCCGACTGGCAAACGAGAGGCGTCGAAGTGAAGTGTTTGTGTACATTTTTGTGTCTACATCAATTCCGAGCCGACAAAGCTACAGGCCAGAGGCGAGCAGGTAACACGATAGTGAGGTCTTGAACGTGATCTCCCGGAGGGATCGGTTGGTTCCATCGTCTCTCTAAATCAAGGGACAGGAACCGTCGCTCTGGCCTTTGGCTTCATCCCATTGGGACCCCCTTGAATGGCATCCCAATGGAGTTTGGCAAAGGTACACCGATACCAGTGCTTTGCCGTGATTGGCGAGCACTAGCCCACTTTCAATCCATCCTGATCGTGAATGTCTTCCTGCCATCCCTGACAACCAACGTCCGACCGACCAACAGCCTTTGACCAGCAGGCAGTCCCTTGGGGTGCATGAGGCCGATTACCAGTTTTCGTTATGCCGATATCGGCATAATGAAAATAATGCCGACACCCGGATTATGCCGCGCCGAGTGTCGGCTCCTTTAGAGTTCAGAGTATTCCAACGGGACGTTCGGCATAATCAAAGGGATTCGAGAAAGACCAGCAACTTATCCCCTGGCTTCGTTGCTCCAGGCTTCGGGTATTACACTCTATCCGGCACTCATCAACTCCAGCTTCAAACTCGATCCCGATGTCCCGTCGCCGGCGCAGTTCGACCACATCATTGGCTATCTGCCGCAGGGCAAAGACCACGGCAACGAAAAAGATGCGGTCTGGCTCGACACCACCACAGAGGTTGCGCCCTCCGGCTATCTAGTCGAACGTCTGCGTGCCAAGCAGGCATTGGTGATGGCAGGAGAGAAATCGATACAGTTCGTGACCACGCCCGCCGACCCGCCTTTCCCCAGCACTCAAGCCTTCAAAATCGAGGGCAAGCTCAACGACGATGGCGAGTTCGACGCACAAGTTGAGGACACGACTCGCGGAGACAACGAGGTCATGATACGCGCGGCGTTCCGCCACGTGCCGCAACCCCAATGGAAAGACTTGGTGCAGCAGATTTCCTACGGACTCGGTTACTCGGGCACCGTGGGCGACGTCAGTGCGAGTACCCCCGAAGCGATCGGTGAACCGTTTCACTTTTCCTATTCCTACAACCGAAAGGACTATCCCGACTGGAAGAGCGATCGTCACTTTACCGTTCCGGGGCTGCCGTTTTACATGCCGCCCGTCAGGGATGATGCGAAGTATCCTATTTGGCTTGGACCTTCCCTGGAATCAGTGTCAGATTCCAAGGTAGAGCTTCCCAAGGGCTATAAGCCGCAGGTTCCCTCAAACGTAGACCTGAAATACGATTTCGCGGAATACCATGCCTCGTACTCTCAGGATCAGGGTGTGCTCATCGCAAAACGCCGATTACTGATTAAGTTGCACGAGGTTCCAGCCGCCGAGTTCGACGACTATCGAAACTTTCTCAAGAACCTGCAGAACGATGTGAACCAGTATGTGCAGACGTCGTCCGCCAGCGCGCCGATCATCTTGAACGCGCCGGGTATGCCAAACGTTCCGCCTCCAGCACTTTCACCCTCCATGCGCGCCCTTCGGGAACTGCCCGAGAGCAATTCTCAGGACGCGAACCGGCTGGAAGCGGAGGCACGTGACGAGATGACGAAACATGACCCGGATAGTGCCGTGTCTTCTTTGCATCGCGCAGTGGCAGCGGACCCGAAATTTACCCGCGCCTGGGTGCTGCTCGGAAGCCTGCTGCTCGCGCAGAAGCAAACAGATGCCGGGATGGAAGCGTATCACAAGGCCATGGCAGCAGACCCGGAGCAACGGGCCATTCCCAAAGCCTTGGGCTGGAATCTGATGGCGAATTCGCAGTTCGAGGATGCAGTTCCGGTGTGGCAGGACTTTGCGAAGGCGCACCCAGACGACTCGGACGGGCCTGCGAATCTGGGTAACTGTCTCGTTCAACTAAAGCGATACTCTGAAGCGGCAACAGCCTATGAGTCGGCGTTGAAAGTTGGCGGGAATCAGGAAAACCTGCAGGCGAGACTTGGTTTCGCTTACTTGCAAAGCGGTCAAATCGAAAAAGGAGCAGCCATTCTGGAAAAAGTTGTCGAAGCCAAACCGGGCCCAGAGATGTGGAACGACGTCGGTTACGAACTTGCCGACGCCAACGCCAGCCTCCCCAAAGCTCTGGAATATGCACAACACGCTGTCGATGCGCAGGAAATGGAATCGCACGATGTGGAGCTTTCGAACCTTCTCCCCGAAGACCTGGCTTGTACACAGAAACTTGGTTTCTACTGGGATACTCTGGGATGGGTTCATTTTCGTCTCGGCCATCTCGATCAGGCGGAAAGCTACCTCCACGCGTCGTGGTTGCTGTCGCAGTTGCCGGTGGTCGCCGATCATCTCGGTCAAGTCTACGAGCAGCAAAAGAAAACAGAGAAGGCGATCCACATGTATCGCTTGGCTCTCGGCACACCCGAAGCGAAGGCGCCCGGCGGCTCATGGGATGAGACCCGCCGTCGTCTCGAGCACTTGACGGGCGCGAAGTCGCCTACCGCGACGGACCTGCTTCGCCGCGATCCGAACGGTAGCGAGTTAAGCCAGCTGCGTACCATCAAACTCAAACGCCTGGTTCCCGGAAAGGCAACGGCGGAGTTCTTTCTGCTCTTCAGCCCGGGCCCGAAGGTCGAAAGTGTCGAGTTCATCAGCGGTTCAGAAAAGCTTAAGTCCGCTGACCGGGCACTATCGGAGGCAGATTTCCAGGTTGCTTTCCCAGAGGGTAGTTCCGCCCGCCTCGTACGTCGCGCGCTTGTGATGTGTTCGGATGTTTCGGGATGCAATGCGGTTCTATTTACTCCGGACTCCGTTCATTCTGTGAAGTAACCGGGTCAGTTGCGCCGCCCGCAATCCGGCGTTTCTTGAGTTCTAAGGTATCCATAAAATCCGCTTTCCATACCGTTGATCGGGGGCTGCCGTCGGCACATGGATTTTATGCCGAATGGCTGGTGCCCATCCGCAAGGATAGGCAACGGAAGATGCTACCGGCGCGGCATAATCCGGGTGTCGGCATTATTTTCGCTGCCGGTAAACTGCGCCAGGTCGCTCTTGCTGAGAGTCTTCGTCGTCATGATTTGCCTCTTTCGTTTTGAGTGACCCCCGTGGCGGGGGCGAGAGAGGCAACAGGAACGGCCGCACGAAAGGCGCGGCGTCACGGGCAACCGTGAAATAAATGAGGGGCAGCCCGTAGGGAATCATCGTTTATGCCGCGAACATGTTTTATCCAACATGTTCGCGAATATGTGGTCTCCACGCTTATGTGGGGCCCAGCGTGAAACCGGCTTCCAGGTTGGACGGAACCCTGTTTTAGAGCAACATAAGTTTTTTGTGAAGATGCTGTCTTCACCCGTTCAGACGGCAAGCTCGTCCGGGATTTTCGGGATACCTGGGCGAAGGCGACGAAGGCTGCCTGTGTGCCCGGTCTGTTGTTCCATGATCTTCGCCGCACCGCTGCCCGCAACCTGCGTCGGGCCGGAATCGCCGAAGGCGTCATCATGAAAATTGGCGGCTGGCGAACTCGGAGCGTTTTTGAACGTTACGCAATCGTCTCACAAACAGACATCGCGGACGCATTGAAGAAGCTCGAAGCAAGCTAGTCCCTGAGTGATCGCTTCGAAGCGGATGGCGCGAGAAGCCGTTGGGCAGTGACACCTTGACTGGCAGACCCTCATCATCAAAATCCTTGGTTAAGTTCCTTGCCTTTCAACTCAGGGAAGATAACTTCGGAGAAACGGAGAGCAATAGAGCCACCACGAACCGGTCCGCTGAACCGCAACTGCCTAAATGAGCAAAATAAACAGCCATGGCCGAACAAGCCAGAAAAGGATACGAGAGCAACCGCCCCCAAGAAGAAGAGGACTTGAAAAAGTGTGTTCGTCACCAATAGCTATTACGGGCACTTGGCGCAGCGCATCCCTCCCTTTTTCCTTCCAAGGTTGGGCTATTGGCGTATTCCTCTGCGGCCGGATAGAGATCGCAAACTGTCCTACATCCTGTACGTGACGTAAGGCAATTCCACCGGAATTCATGTGCGGATCGTCTTTCCTGGTCTGACGCATCAGGAGTAATATCGGCACCAGCGTCTTCGCCTCCGCCATTCTGCTTCTCCATCGCTATCAAGCGACTCCAGTCCACCAGGTAGTGATTCGCGTCGTGGGGCCAGGAAACGCCCCACCGAGTTACATATCTGTCGATTTCAGATGGTGGTATCGTCTGCACAAGGTCCCATCCACCCTTCAACCATTCATGGCTACCCTCGACCATCACGATGCCCACGACGAGCTTCACCCGTTTTTCTTTGAATCCTACGCGCCCGTACACATTCCACCGTCGGAGGCCAATGGCTCTTCTCAGCCGGGGGTTGAGGTTACCCAGAACGGCTCTAGTTATACGATAGAACATGCCGGTGCTGGCGGGATCAACATAGAAGTAGTAGATGCCTGAAGGACCGATATCAACCATGTATTCATAATCGGTCTTATCGCCCTGTGTGTAGGGTTCTAGGACGCGTCGCCAGCTGCCATATCGTTCCAGGATCGGAAGCACCTGAGCTTCGCTATCGCCGAGCTTTACATCTCCCAGTTCTCTCATCATGTGCTCTGCTCGAGCGGCCTCGTAGTACAGATAGGCTCGTGCCAAGCCATAGCAACTCAGCACGAGCACGAGGGCTGCGGCTATCGCCAAAACGAATTTCGTCGTCTTTTTCATTTCGTTGCCTGCGGTGGCTTGGTATCGCGCACCTCGCAACCGGAGGGGCAAGCCGCCGCAACATTAATGAGTGTGTTCGTCACCAATAGCTATTCTCGGGACTTGGGGCAGCACAGGCCTCCTTTCTTTCTTTCCACGTTCCGCTATCGGCATATTCCGCTGCGGCGGGATAGAGGTCACAAACTGTCCGACAGCCAAAACGCGAAGTCAGACACTCCAAATTGAATCCATGTGCAGATCGTTTTTCGTCCTCCGTTGCGGATGGGGTAATCCAGCTACTGGCTCCCTCCCCTCCGCCGTTCTGGTTCTCCATGGCTATCAGACGAATCCACCACCCGACCAGGTAATGGTTCACGTCGTGTGGCCAGGAGACTCCCGGCGAAGTCACAAATTTGTCGATTTCATGTGGTGGTATCGTCTTCGCAAGGGTCCAGTCCCCTGCCAGCCACTCGTGGCTGCCTTCGACCATAATTGCGCCCAACACGAGGGCTACTCGGTTTTCTTTAATTCCTACCCGCCCGTACACATTCCACCGTCGGAGGCGAATTGCTCTTCTAAATTGGGGACTGAGGCCGCTCAGAACTACTCGAGTAATGCGATAGAAAATGGGGGTGCCAGCGCGATCCACGAGATAGTAGATTCCCGAAGGGCCGATTTCAACCTGATACTCGTAGTCAGCCTTATCGAACTTTGCCCAGTATTCTGGCGCTTTTCGGAAGTTACCATAGCGCTGGAGTATCGCAAACACCTGACTTTCTGGGTCGCCGATCTTTACATCCCCCAGTTCCTTTAACATGCGCTCCGCTCTGGCGGCTTCGAAGCGCAGATAGGCTCGTGCTAAGCCATAGCAACTTAGCACGAGGACGAGAGTTGCCGCTATCGCCAGTCCAAATCGCGCCGCCGTCTTTTTCATTGGCTTGGGGGGCCTGCCTGCGGTGAGGTGGTATCGCAACCGGAGGGGCAAGCCGCCGGGGCGTTGGTGTTCACGTTGCTTTGATCTATCGTCGCCCACCCAGTCGTCACGCTAGCCGTCTGGTTGGGTTGAAAGCCGGGCGGGGGCGAGGAGGGAGTTCCCCATGCCCCATACCAACTACCATTCGAATTTGGCCAGAAGACCTGCACCCCCTGACGATCCACAAGAAATTGCTGCTGCACCGTGAATGATGGTGGATTGAGAGCGGCGCCCATATTGTCAGTAAGCTGCCCAGGAAGAGGGTCCAGGCGCTTGTTAGGGCTTTTGCATTCGTCTTCTGTGGTCTGCCAGGTGCATGTGGCGCCATTGGAAGCATTTTCCCATTCCTCGATCTCCACCGGCGGCGGGGTTACAGAGGGTCCTTCCAACGGCGAGAGCGTCCCATTTTGAAGGTTGAACAACCAATACGTCACCCGCCTTACTTGTATCGTGTACTGATCAGGACCCACCTGTCTATCGTCATGCGGGGCAAGAGCGCAGTTGACATTCTTCCTCTGGCAAAAAGGAGGCAAGCTTTGACCCGGCGCGTTTCCCTTAACCATTGGATTAGCCGTCTGAGCCAGGATTGTCGGAATGTTATTTGAGCCGTTGGGACTCCATAGCGCGGTAAACGCTCCGCCAGCGGTCGATATCCAAGTACTAAGATCGAGAGGCACCGCACCTTGGAGCGCGGACGACACGCCCGCGATAGCGATACTCCCGTGCTACTTTCTGGCGACCCGCACGTCGGAGTTCAGGGCTACCGGTCGAGCCAAGTTGAATAACGCCGGTGCTGGAATCGTTGATTGTGACGCCACCGTCAGCTGTGGCTTGGATGATTGATAGAGTGTCTCCCGCGGCGCCCTGGTAACTCCAGTTGACGGAACCTGAGGTAAGGCTGAAAGAGGCAACGACGGGTCCGTTAACAGTATCCGTGCCATTGGTAGCGATCCCGTCACCGTTTTGCCCGAGGACAATTGTCGGAGATTGCCCTAACGCCACTGTTTTCGGGCTGAAGGGCAAGTTATAAGGCGTCCCGACTACTCCCGCGACCACATCCACTGCCTGATACGGATACTGGGGCGGAGGTGCATTGACTGGCGAGATCGTCCAAGTTGCCAAAACTCCTCCCTGGCCATCGGGGATGATCGGGCCAGGCCACAGAGCTTCGTTCTGAGTCGTAGAGCTGAGCAGCGTGCTGGGCCAGGTATTGTCCAAATTGATCTGCTGCAAGTAAAGGTCGTCGGAGATGATGCTGGTAGGGCCGATGTTGCGAACTTCGTATTCCACATATACCGTCCCGTCTGAATTCACCATGGGCGGCCCCATACAGCATTGCACGTTTTCCTGCACGCCAGAACCATTAGTAAAAGTTGAAGGGGGAATCGGATAGTATACCCCGCCCACTCCCGGGATCACCATCGTGAGCGGCGGGAACCCGTTGTTCGTCGGCTCCGCAATGGCCACTGCGCCGTCTCCTCGAACCGCGATCTGCGGCGCGTCTCCGCCACCGTAACAATACACCAGATTCTGGCCCTCCTGAACACCTGCCGCCTGAATTTTCCACGTCGGTTGGCCATACACAGGGTCCAAATCGACGACCGTCAAGGGCATGGTTTGTCCCGGAGTGCAGGTGTCATATTCAGCCACGATCAATCCACCGAAACCATCGGGGACGCTGTTCTTGTTAAGCGTGGGCAATGTGGTTTGCCACAGTTGGCGGCCATCGGCGGTAAGAGCTTGCAAGATGGATTGTGTGCCATCACTGCTCAATTGGGTGGAATAGAGATCCGGCCCCGAGGTGGTCGGCACGGCCTGAACAAGTTGCAGCGCAGAAAATCCCGGCACCGGGGGAGCCGACCAAACAACTGTGCCCGGTAGATATGCTCCTGCGGCCAGAATGGTGACCTGTTCTTGCGCACTGGCGGTCTCGGCGTTTGCAGTAAGGGTCACCTGACCAACTGCAAGGCCTGTCAGAACGGCTGCGTCGTTTTCATCGGTCGTAACGGATGCGAGGCTAGGATCGCTCACCGTCCAGGTCACGTCCTGACGGGGATACCCAAAGTTATCGATGGCGGTAAAGTGCTGCGTTCCTCCAACCATGACATTGGCAGATGCAGGAGTGATCTGCATCGAATCGGGCGGTTCAATAGACGAACCGGCCGACTGATAAATCTCCGCCTCAGGAATATAGCCTCCCGCGATCAAAACGGTTCCATCGTTGAGCAGCGATGCGGTCTGGTCGGCTCGTGCAATGTTGAGGTTTCCCGCAAGAGAGAGTGTTCCGCTGGTCGGGTCGTACAGTTCGGCAGGACTTAAGGGTTGGCCGGTTGTGCCGACCCCTCCCACGACCAGAACTTGTCCGCTATTTAGCATGGTAGCGGTGTCGTACGTCCTTGCATAAGCAAGGCTCCCCGTCAAGGTGAATACCTTGGCGACTGGGTCGTATAACTCCGCTGATGCCAAATTCCCTTGGCTCCCAGACCCTGACCCCGCTGCAATGAGAACTTTGCCGTTGGTTAGCAGCGTTGCTGTGCCAAATTCCCGCGCAACGTTGAGGCTGCCCGTTGGCGCAAAGGTTCCGGCAGTTGGATTGTAGATCTCAGCGCCGACAATAGGGTTAACCTCATTGTCACCGCCCGCAATCAAGACCGTGCCATCGTTTAGCAGGGTTGCCGACTGAAACTCTAGCGCCGTGTTGAGACTGCCAGTATAAGTAAAGGTGCCCGCCACCGGGTCATATAGCTCAGCGGACGTGCCGGTACTGGTATCTCCTCCCGCGATCAGCACCATGCCGTTCTGGAGAAGCGTTGCGGTGTGGCCGAACCGCCCTAGGTTGAGACTGCCCGTGTAGGAAAACAACCCCGTCGCCGGGTCGTAAAGCTCGGCCTGGGTTGGCTTATAGCCGCCACCACTTGAGGACGTCGCCTCCCCACCTGCGATCAGCACCTGTCCATTTTGGAGAAGCGTCGCCGTGTGAAAGGAGCGGGGGATGTTGAGGCTGCCCGTCGGGGTGAAGGTCCCAGTGGCTGGGTTGAATAGTTCGCACGCCCCAATTTCGGAGACGCCGCCCGCAGTTCCGCCAGCGATCAGGACTTGGCCGTTCTGGAGAGTCGTTGCCGTATTGTAGGCCCGTACTGTAATCATATTGCCCGTGAGCCTGAACCTTGACGGGGTTCCGGTGAGCGACGCCGAGCCATTGATCGTGCCTACAGCCGACGTAATTGTCGCCGGCCCTTGAGCGATGCCAGTCGCAATTCCTACAGCCGAGATCGTGGCGACAGTAACGTCGGATGAGGCCCAGGTTACGCTGGAAGTTATGTTGCCCTGGCTACCATTGGAAAAGGTTCCCGTGGCTGTGAATTGTTGCGTTGCGCCGACAGCCAGTGAAGCGTTTTGCGGGGTGACTGAAATTGCTGTGACGGTTACCACGTTCTGCACCAGGATCGGAGATATGCTGCTCGCGTAGGTGCTGTTGCCGCCGTAAACCGCCGTGATGGAATGCGTACCGCTCGCCAGCGTAGCGGTGGCATATGTCGCTGCCCCGCTGCTTATCGCGCCCGTTCCAAGAGCTGAGCTCCCATCGTAGAAGGTCACCGTCCCCGTTGCTGCTGACGGCGAGACTGTGGCCGTTAACGTTAGCACCGTGCCATACGGCGAAGGGTTCGCAGAAGACATTAATGCCACAGCCGATGCCTGTTCTACCGTCTGCGTCAGTGTTGCCGAACTGCTGGCATTGTCATTCGTATCGCCGCCGTACGAAGCCTTAATCGAGTGTGCTCCTACCGCGAGCGTCGAGGTGCTGAAAATTGCCTGCCCGCTGCTAAGCGTGCCTGTCCCGAGCGTCGCGCTTCCATCCTTGAACGTCACTGTCCCGGTCGCTACAGAGGGCGATACTGTGGCAGTGAACGTTACCAAGGAGCCAAATGCCGATGGGTTTGCAGACGAAGCGAGAGTGGTTGTCGTGTTTGCCTTGTTGACCGTGGGTGTTGAAAAAGTCGGTAAACCGACGTCACTTTGCTTGCGACTCTATCCCTGCCGAGTCCTTCTTTTCTCTTCTCTCGGTTCGGCTAGGTGGTGGCTGGCAGAGGCTGTGTTGTCGGTTGGCTGAGGAACCGTACTAGCCGCTTGATGTTCTGGGCTGCCGCCGCCAGGAAGAACTGCTCGCGCACGAACTTCAGTCGTCGCAGGCGCAGACGGCGAAGTCCGATCTGATTCTTGAGTTCCGCGAACAGGGCTTCTACTTTCTTCCTTTGCCGCTGTGCCTGGGCAAACTCAGGCGAGTTCGCTAACTCCCGGGCGCGTTGCCGCGCCGGTTCGTGCTGATGGATGACCAGGCATCGGAAAGCCGCGCTCGTGCATTGCGGCCGGAGCGGGCACGGGCCACACCGTTTGCGTGTCCCGATGTAGGTCCAGGAGTGATTGCGATGACTTTGGCCGCCGTAGTTCAGGGGCTGGCCCGCAGGGCAGATATAGCGATCGGGTTCCGGTTCGTAAGTGAAACGCTCGGGACCGAAGAATGGACTCCTCTTTCTGTGGATACTGTCGCGGGTCCGCATATAGGGAGTGATGCTCCGATCCGCCAACCACTGTAAGAACTCCCCATTCCCATAGGTCGTGTCGGCGGCCACCGAGTCGGGCGCTCGTCCTTGCCACTCGGCGAAACGGGTCAGCATAGCTTGCGCGGCCACTGTCTCCTGACTCATGCGCGCTGCGGTTGCTTGCACGCCCACGATCACGCAGCTGTCGTTGTCGACCAGATAGTTGTCGTAGTAACCGAGACGAGCGGGCGTGCCTCCTTTGGTAGCGTAGGTGGAATCGGGATCGGTGGTCGATACCTGATCCTGCTCGTGCACCGGCTCTTCCGCCGGGTTCTGCTCTTCCACTTCCCGCAGATACTGGCGCACGGTTTGATGAACCTGGGCTGCCTCCGCCAACTGCTCTCGCGGAATGCGACTCTCCTTGGCGGCATTCGCTTCCACGAAGCTGCCATCCACCGACAGATCCTCGCCCTTGACCAATCCCACTTCTACACACTGCCGCACGATCTGCTCAAACAACTGCTCAAATAGCTTCGATTCCTGAAACCGCCCGTGCCGGTTCTTGGAGAACGTCGAGTGATGCGGGATCTCCTGATCGAACCCCAGCCCGGTGAACCAGCGCCAAGCCAGATGCATGCGCAGTTCTTCCACCAGCTTGCGCTCGCTGGTGATGCCGTACAGATAGCCGATCAGCAGAATGCGCAGCAGAAGCTCGGGATCGATGGACGGGCGGCCCATATCGCTGTAACTCTCTTTCAGCTTCTTCCGCACGAAGGCAAAGCTGATGTGCTTATCGACGAGCCGCAGCAGATGAGTCTCTGGAACCTGATCTTCCAGACGGAAGTAGTAAAACAAGGCTTCTGAACGGTCGTGTTGCCCCATCATGATCAGCAGGCCTCCGACGATAGAAATCCAGCGAAGCATGAGACGGATTCCTACTTCTAACATGCTTCCGCTAAATTCCACCCACCAATCTCAGTGACTTTTTCAACACCCACGACCGTTTGCGTTAACGCCGACGAGGTGCCGGTGTTGTCGTTTGCGTCCCCGCCGTAGACGGCCGTGATCGAATGCGACCCTGCGGCTAGCGTCGATATGGCAAAGGTCGCCTTCCCGCTACCGACTGAGCCTGTTCCCAGTGTCGTGCTTCCGTCCTTGAACGTCACGGTCCCCGTCGCGGCCGCCGGCGAGATTGTAGCGGTAAATGTCACTGAGGAACCGTAAGTCGATGGATTTGCGGACGACGCGAGCGTGACTGTTGTGTTCGCCTTGTTGACCGTCTGCGTTAGCGCCGAGGAGGTGCTAGTGTTGGCGCTTTCCTCTGCGGTTTTCATGCGATCACTCTCGTGGATGTTCTGAGATTTTCTGAGACGAGATGAGAGTTCAAAAGCGCGTTCAATTGAGCAGCGGGTGGGGCACTCGCCGCAGAACAGTCGCGATGGGCGGCGAGGTCAGCACAATGGTGCGGTTTGACTTTCGACATTAAGAGTGAAATCATTATTTTGTCGAGTGCGGAGCAGCGTTGCCCGCAAAGTTGACGTTGTTCTCGCCTTCTAACGCATTTATTCATCCTTCATCATAGGACGTTGCTTTCTTAGCATTCGGAACTCTTCAGAGGGGGCCGATTATGACACCCGTGTTAGCGGCCAAGAAACTCAGCAAATTCGATCCCAAGACCTTC